>JANNQI010000027.1:0-41003 GCA_031400695.1 Sphingomonadales bacterium
AGAGCGGGATAGGCAGCGGCCTGTTCAGCGGTCAACCGATCCTTTAGCGCCTTGGCGAGCTTGTTGCGATTGACCCACACCTTGGTCGGATAACCTCCGGGCTGGATGACGCAAACCTCGATATTGTGCGGCACCAGCTCATAGGCCATCGCCTCGCTCATCGCTTCGAGCGCAAATTTGGTCGGCGAATAATGCCCCGCTGACGGCACGATGACCCGTCCAAGTTGTGACGAAATGTTGAAGATTAGTCCGCGTTTCGCCTTGCGCATCGCGGGCAGCACCGCCCGGGCCATGCGGTGTGGGCCATAGACATTGGTGTCGAAAATCAGCTTGGTCGCTTCCATGTCCTGAAGCTCGATTGGCCCTGCATAGCCGACGCCTGCATTGTTGACGAGGATATCGAGCGCACCTCCCGCGATGCGTTCGGCCTCAGCGACTCCTTTTGCTACCTGCTCATCTGAAGTGACATCGATTTCGATGACCGTGATATCAAGCTTCTGTTTTGCGGCTTCCGCTTTGAGCCTGTCGGCTTCGGGCCGGGGCAGGCCGCGCATCGAGGCGATGACCTTTGCGCCCAAACGCGCATAATGCAGTGCACCGTCATAGCCAAAGCCCGACGAGCTTCCAGTAATCAGGATTGATTTGCCTTTGAGGCTTGGGCCAGCGGTCTGGGCGACGGTTGATGAAGCAATTGTAGTTGCGGCAGTCAAAGCGGCGGCTCCGCCGAGCAGCGACCTGCGGTTCATTTCTGAATTGGGGGGCATTGCGGTTCCTCTCTGCAAATGGATTTACCGCATCATGATAAGGTCGCAGGCGGAAGCGAGTCCATCCAATTTTCCAGTTCGTCCGGACTAGGCAGCCGGATAACCTTGTCTTCATGGCCCTTCAGCCGCGCTTCGGTGCGAATGCGTGGGCCGCTGTTCCAACGCATCAGGTAGATCAGAAATCCAAGGTCGAATCGTTCGGGGCACCCCTCGGTCATGTCTGGGCGGGTACGGCCTCGATAGGTCCATATCCGCCGCAGCAGGCGCGCAATGCAAAGACGTATCGGATAGTCGAGATAGATCACCGTATCGGCGCGCTCAAGCCGATCGCCAAGCGTGCCGCCATAAGTCCCGTCGATCAGCCAGCGGTCGGTTGAGATGATGCCTGCGAGCCTTGCGAGGATTTCATCCTTGCCGCTTTCGACCCAGCCCGGACGCCAATTGAGCTGGTCCATGTAGTAAACAGGCAGGCCCAGCTTATCACCTAATGAGGTTGCCAGCGTCGATTTGCCCGAACCGTACGGGCCAATGACCAGCACGCGCTGCATGGCTCAATCGTCCGTCAACCGCATAGCGATGTCGTTCATGAAACGGACGTCGTCGCCTTTGGCGAGCCAATCCGCCTCCGCAGAGACTGCGCCGAGTAAATCGGCCAGATCATCGATCTCGCTTTTGTGGAAATTGCCGAGCACATAGCCGGTTACCCGGTCCTTGTTGCCGGGATGGCCGATACCCAGCCGCACGCGGCGGAAGTCTGCGCCGATATGGTCGGTGATTGAACGGATACCGTTGTGGCCTGCTGCGCCGCCGCCAATTTTGACCTTTACCTTGAAGGGCGCGAGGTCAAGTTCGTCGTAAAACACGGTGATATCTTTGGGCTCAAGCTTGTAGAAATCCATCGCTGCACGCACGCTGCGGCCGCTCTCGTTCATGAACGTTGCGGGCTTTAATAGGATGATTTTTTCGGAACCGAGCCGAAGCTCCTGAACCCAACCGAGAAATTTCTTCGCTGGCATGGGCAGTTCGTGGATCTCGGCCAGCGCATCGATCGCCATGAAGCCGATATTGTGCCGGTGCATTGCATAGGTGGCTCCGGGATTACCAAGGCCTACCCATAATTGCATCGCGCATGTCCCTTGTGGGAAATATCCGGGGCGGGCCGAAACCCGGCCCCGGAGATAATGTTAAGCTTCCGCTTCGCCTTCACCGTCAACCGTGGTGTCACCCCCGATCGACTTGAGCGCCGATGGTGCAACGATGGTTGCGATGGTGAAGTCGCGGTCGGTGATCTTGCTTTCGCTACCCGTAGGCAGCTTTACATGGCTGATGTGGATCGAATCGCCGACGTCAAAGCCGGTGACGTCGATCTGGATATCGTCAGGCAATTTGTCGTTGTCGCAGATTAGTTCAAGTTCGTGACGAACCACGTTCAGAACGCCACCGCGCTTCAAGCCGGGCGAGGCGTCTTCGTTGATGAACATGACGGGAACCAGAACCTCGACCTTTGCGCCCTTGACGATGCGCAGGAAGTCGACATGGGTCGGACGATCGCTAACGGCATGAAAAGCGACGTCCTTTGGAATCGTCATCTGCTTTTTGCCACCAAGGTCGATCTCGACCAGGCTGTTTGAAAAGTGGCCTGTCATCAAAAGTTTGACGAGCGCCTTTTCCTCAACATGGATGAGTTCGGGGTCTTGTTTGTTGCCATAAATTACGGCGGGTATCCGGTTTTGACGACGCAATTCGCGGGAGGCTCCCTTGCCAGCCCGTTCGCGCGTCTCGGCCGACAAGGTCAGCTGATCGCTCATGTGTATTCTCCAATAAAGTTACGGTTGCCGTCACGCCTCCAGGGATGTCCACGAACGGCAAGCGCGCGCCTATATGCTGGAGGCCACGCAAATGCAAGCTTCTTTGGCTGCCTACGACAGGGCTTTGTACAGGCTGAAGATGCTGGTGGCGATTAGGACGAAACTGACCGCAAACAGCAATCTGCGCGGCTCGATCCGTTTTGCGATGAATCCGCCCAATGGTGCGGCCAACAAACCACCGATAAGCAATCCGCCCGTTACCACGGTAAATGCTTCAAGGCCGATCGTCAGGATGAAGGTTGCCGAAACCGCTATGGTCAAGAAGAATTCCGCTGTGTTCACCGTGCCAATGGTTTTGCGCGGATCTGTCCCTTGCAGCAGCAAGTTGGATGTCACCACTGGCCCCCATCCACCGCCACCCGACGCATCAAGAAAACCGCCTATCAATCCCAGCGGCATTGTTACTTTGGGGTCGCGCGGCTTATGTTCATGCGTGAAATCCCAAGCCTTATAGAGCAGATAAAAGCCAATCAGGGTTAGATATCCCATCACAAACGGCCGGGCAGCTTCTGTATGTATGTTGGCCAACAAATATGCGCCGGTGCATCCGCCAATCACACCGGGAATGGCGATCCGGCTGAATAACTTCCAATCGACATTCTTGTGAAGGACATGGCTGATACCCGAAGCGCCCGTGGTGAACATCTCGACAAAATGGACACCGGCCGACGCGCGCGCCGGCGGAACACCCATCACGCTAACCAACAAAGTGCTGCAGATAACGCCGAAAGCCATGCCGAGTGCGCCATCGACCAGCTGCGCGGCAAAGCCGACCGCGATATAAGGCGCGACGGCAACCCAGTCGACATTGGTAATAAATTCGATCATCCAAATCTCGCTGGTGCTGTGCCGGTATTTGCGAAGGCATAATGCGAAGTTGCCTGTTTAGCCATAGCATTACGAGTCTGCATTTTGTTGCACCCACCCAAGATGCGCTTTGCGGTCAAAATGTTATCGCCAGTGTTAGCCCATAAGTACGCGGGTCGCCGGGCTGGCCGACGATGAGGCCGGTATTGTCGATCTGGTCGCCGCCAACCACCGACACCGCAATCGGAATTTCCTGAGCGGTTTCATCGCGGCGACGCGCTGTGACAATGATTTCTTCAGGGGCGTAGGTGTCGCCGGTTCCGGCGGACGAGTGTGCTTCTTGTTCTAGCGGTGCGTCCACGGCGGTTTCGGCAAAAGCGGGACTGGCAAGTGCCAGCGTCGAAGTGAAGGCTAGAAAAAGCGTCTTGGGAGAAGGTCGCATGAGTTTTCTTTCAGCAAAAAACAGATGCGTCCGGTGGTCCGGTCAGCGTCTCGGTCTGGGAGGAACGGGAATTAGTTGGTGAAGCGCTTGCGTTCGGTGACGTCGACCTGAACGAGTTTGCCCTCGTGCACGGTCAACTGGATTGCGCCGAAGCGTAGTTTTGCGAGTGCATCGAGCACCGCGCGCATGGGCTCGGGAGACGAGGCTTCGCTCGTGTCGCCGGTTCGCTTGTTATCTGAGTCAGTCATAAGCACCCCTTGAAGGAAGGGCGGTTTGTCCGCCCTTGTCCGCAGCGCATCGCTAAACTCAACTATTTTAATTGACAATATGATTCGGCATCAGATTTTCCTTTCAGCGCCGAAAGGTTCTGTTTGTGCGCTATCCGGAAATCAACTTATTCGGCGGCCTGCAGATAGGCGTCAGCATCGACATTGTCCGACAGGTTGATCGAATCGAGCAGGTCAGCGGTCTTGTCGCGGACCTGAAGCATCAGCGCGCGGGTACGGCAGTTTTCTTCCTCGATACAATTCTTGCAGCGTTCATGCGCGTAACGGCTGGCGCAGGGAACCAACGCTAGTGAACCACGCATGATGCGGATAAGGTCGCCATAACTGACATCGATAGGTGGCACGCCAAGCCAGTAGCCGCCATCCTTTCCACGTTGCGAAGCGACCAGGCCGGAGCGGGTCAGTTCGGACAAAATCACTGTAAGGAATTTCGGCGGTATCTTCTGCGCATCGGCGATGTCGGCAAGCTGAACCGGACCTTGCCCATGATGGTCTGCCAGATGCTGCATCGCGCGGATGGCGTAACGGGTTTTCTGCGACAGCATGATGTATCTTTGCGCTGACTTAATTCGATTTTCAACCCCGGGAGTAGACAATTATATTTTGCCAAAAGGAAACGCACTAAAATTACAGTAAACTCCTGATAAATGAGCATTGCATTGACCTTGGCACATAGATAGCCTCATTTCATAACAAGACTCGGTGAAAAGCCCGCGTCGTTTCCAAAAGGGGGAAATCATGAAACTCACGAAAACTGCATTGCTGTTGTTGGCCACCTGCCTCACTGCGCCTGCGTTTGCGCAAGAAACGCCCGCGCCTGCCGCTGCCGACACCGCCGAAGATGACGGCGCCGCGATCATCGTTACCGGTTCGCGGATCAAACGCGACCCCAACGACAGTTCGCTACCCCTACAGATCATTACGAACGAAGAGCTCTCTCGCGAAGGCATCAGCAACCCGGAGCAGCTTTTGATGTTCTTGAGCACCAACGGATCCGGCGCGGACAATCTGGCGTCGAACTCAGACGTCGTGAGCGGTGCGCAGCGCGGCACCAACGGTCTTTCCGCCGCCAACTTGCGTGGGCAGGGTAGCGCATCGACGCTGGTGCTGCTCAACGGTCGCCGCGTTGCAGCGCATGGGCTTTCGGGTTCAGCCGTGGACGTCAATCAGATTCCCTTTGCCGCTATCGAGCGCGTTGAAGTGCTGAAAGACGGCGCTTCTGCGATTTACGGCACCGACGCCATCGGCGGCGTGATTAACTTTATCACCAAGAAGAATTTCAGCGGCCTCAGCACGACGGGATTTGTCGATGTGACCGAAGGCGGCGGCGGCAACATTTACAGGCTGTCGGGCGTCGCGGGATATGGCGACCTTGATGATCAGGGTTTCAATATCATGGGTGCCGTGTCGTATAGCTGGAACAAGGCTTTGCGCGGTTCCGACCGAAGCTTCGTTAATGGCAACCAGCCCAATCGGGGTCTATCGATTGATACCCGCGGAGCGCCGATTGCCACCGTCTTTAACACCGGCGCGAACGCCAACCAGACTCCTTTGGGGACATTGCTGACCGGTCTGACGCTGACGGCACCCAATGGCGCCAACGCGGCGGCAGGCGGAATAAACTTCCTTGATTTGCCGGGCCAGGCGGGGTGCACTTCGATGGATGGCGGTTTGGCCTATGACGAAGTGCTTTGGGCAACGCCAACGGCTTTTTATGCCTGTGCCTGGGATACCGGGCGTGCGGCTGTGCTCCAACAGCCTATACAGACGCTGACATATTACGGGCGTGCGGTCGCGCGTATCGCTGAAGATCATGAATTGTCGTTCGAAATCACAGGCTCCCAAGCCGATTCGGCAAAACGCTTTTCAAATGCGCAGCTATCGGCGAACACCACAAACCTCCCTTGGGCATATCCGCTCAACGCATTGACATCGGCCACTTACAACCAGGTTTTCAATGCAATCCTTGGGGCATTCCCCGCCAATGCGGCAGCGTTAAATGCGCGTTATGGGCGGCCGATCGCCGGTCGCTGGCGTTGTATCGCCTGCGGACCCCGCGAATATGAAACCAGCACCGACACCATCCGTGCTTCAATCGGCCTTGAAGGGCCGATAGCTGCTGGCTGGGATTATCGCGCCGGCGCGTCTTATGCGAAAAGCGAATCTTCCTCGCTTCTAGGCTCGGGTTATTATTATCGCGGCACGCTTGCCAACGGCACGTATGATCCGCTTGCTCCGCAAGTTGCCGGTGCTCCTGCAGGTTTTCGCGGCCTTCTGGGCGCGATCAACAGCGGTTTGCTCAACCCGTTTTCGACAACCCAGACCGATGCCGGTTTAGCCGCGCTTCAGTCGATTTCTGCCGAAGGCTCAACGCTCTACGGCGGTCAGTATGAAGTAAAGCAGCTCGATTATTCGGTAGCGGGTCCACTGTTCGACGTCTGGGGTGGCTCTGTACAGGCAGCGGTCGGCATTGATTACCGCAAGGAAACCTATTCGTTCAACGGCTCGGCGGCGGCAGCAGCAACCGCGCCGGTCATTTTCCTAGCAGCTTTCGACAATGTGAATGCTCTCACACCAAAGACCCGCGAGGTTAAGGCGGCCTATGCCGAAATATTGGTGCCGCTGTTTGACGGCTTGGAAATTACTGGCGCGCTCCGCGCCGATGATTATTCCGGTTTTGGCACCACAGTAAACCCGAAAGTGTCATTCAAATACCGGCCTTGGGATCCGATCATGTTGCGCGGATCGTATAACACCGGTTTCCGCGTGCCTGCATTCAACCAGATTTTTAATGGTGTGACTATTTCGCCCAACCCCGGAAACACGCTGGTCGATCCGACGCTTTGTCCGCAGGGCACGACTGCCGGGCCGCAACCGGCTTGCGCCGCAATCACCCCTGAGTCGATCAGCGGCGGCAACCTCAACCTTGGGCCAGAGACGTCGGAGCAATATAGCGTCGGCGTGGTTATCCAGCCATCCAGCCGATTCAGCTTCTCGGTCGATTACTGGAACATCGCCGTCGATAATGTGATCGGCACGATAACCATTCCGCAATTGCTGGCGAATATCGGCGCGTTCTCTGACCGTATCCAACGCACCAATGGCATCATCACAGGTGTTGACCTGCGCACCGGCAATTTCGGTTCGCGCCGGACAGAGGGGCTTGAATTCACCGCTCGCGGCTCGGTCGATGCGCTGGGCGGTGTGGTGGCCGCGGGACTTGACGGCACCTATCTGCTCGACAAACGTGAAAAGCTGTTGCCGAACTTAGCTTATACCGACCTGATCGGTATCTTCACCTTTACCGGCGACCTAGGCCTGAAATGGAAGCATAACGCGTTCATCAGCTATGTGAATGATGATATCAGCTTCACTTTCTCGCAGATATTCCGCAACGGGTATAAGAACCAGGCCTTGCCGGGAAGCGCGGCGCGGCCCGATTACAATCCGCGCGTGAACAATTATGTCATCTACAATGCGTCGTTCAGCTTTATCGGTATTCCGGGTTACAAGCTGACCGCTGGCGTCAAGAATGTGTTCGACAAAGACCCGCCTTTCGCCATTACTTATGACAGCAACACCGGCGCTGGCGGCAGCTGGGAACCACGCGTTGCCGACCCTCGCGGGCGTTCGTTCACACTATCGGTTGAGACGAAGTTCTAAAGCAGGCATAGGACCGGGTATGGACATTTCACCCTCCCGGCGACAAATCATGGCGGGGCTGGCGGCATTGCTGTCGGCCCCGCCTGTTGTTGCAGCACCGGGCGCAGCGTCTTACCCGCCGCACCGCAAACCACCGCGCCTTCGCGTCGGCGATACCGTCGGACTGATCGAACCGGCCTCGGCCAGTGACGAGCCATTCCAGATACAGCTGGTCGAAGAGGCGATCGTCGCAATGGGTCTGAAACCCAAACGCGCTGCGCACATTCTGAACAAATATGGCTACCTGGCAGGTGCCGACAAGGACCGTGCAGCGGACGTCAATGCGATGTTCGCCGACAAGGACGTCAAAGCCATTTTCGCGGTGCGCGGTGGCTGGGGTAGCGCGCGGTTGTTGCCGTATCTCGACTGGAACATCATCCGCGCCAACCCGAAATTGCTCACGGGGTTCAGCGACATTACCGCGCTCCATATGGCGATTGCCGCCAAGGCAGGCTTCACAACATTGCACGGCCCCAATGCAGGCAGCGCATGGGGCAAATCATCATGGGATAGCTTTCGCGCCATTGCTTTCGACGGCGCAACGCCATTATTCCAAAACCCCGAAGGCGAGGAGGACCGGTTGGTGCAACGCCGCTGGCGCACGCGGGTACTTGGTAGCGGCAAGGGCAAGGCGCAGGGGCGGCTTTTGGGAGGCAATCTGACCGTGCTGACCGCGCTTGCTGGAACGCCTTATCTGCCGAGTTTCGACGGCGCGATTCTATTCCTCGAAGATGTCGACGAGGCCGAATATCGCATCGACCGGATGCTGACGCAGATCGGGCAGGCTGGCGTTCTGAAGAATTTGAAGGGCGTAGTGTTCGGTCAGTGCACCGATTGCACCAACAAGACGGGTAGCGCGTTTACGCTCAACGATGTGCTGACCCAGCACTTGGGTTGGCTGGGAATTCCGGCCTATCAGGGCGCGTGGTTCGGGCATATCACCGACCAGTTTACATTGCCGGTGGGCGGCCTAGCAGAAATCGATGCCGATGCGGGGACGCTCCGGCTGCTGGAGCCGGTCGTTATCTAACCCATCCCCTGCGTAATCAGCAACGCAAACGCGTTGTTCGCCATGTGCAGCAATATGTTCATGCGTAGCGAGCCGGTGCGATGATACAGATAGCCGAAGGCAATGCTCAACGACATCAGGCCGGGGATGGCGTAAGGCTGCAAATGCACTGCCGCAAAGCACAAAGACGACAGGATAATCGCCCCCCAAATTGGCATGAACCGCGATAAGGAATTCTGCAATAGCCCGCGGAACAGCAGTTCCTCGACCAACGGAGCGGCGATCGCGATTGCGAAGAATCCGGCTGCAATATTGACCGGCGTGCGCGGGATGCTCGCCAGGATTTTAGCCATTTCTTCCTGCATACCGATGCCGGGAATGACATAGGTTGCATAAACGAAATTGAAGGCCATTGCTGTGATGACCAGCAGAACGGCTAGCCCCAGCGCGCGCAAAGGCGGCATATGGCCGAAGCTGTCGAGGCCCAGTCGGGCAAAGCGTCCCGGCTTGCGCAGATACAGCCACATCAGCAGCAACTGCACAGCCGCCGAAAGCACCAGCCCCCAAAGAATGACCATCGGATTGCTGGCCGCTGACTGGATATTGCTCGGATCAGCGCCGCCGACACCCGCGACGAGCAGTATCGCCGTGCAGACACCTTGCAGAAGGAAATAGAGGACAATCCAGCCGATGCTGGGAAGTATCTTGGGAAACGGCATTGCCGCCGCTTCGTTGTCCGAAGCGGCGGTGACGGGCGGGTTCTGTGTCAAATCAATATGCCACACGCTCTGCGCTCAGACCGTAGGCCGGGAGCAAAGCAGGAACGCTGGTCGCGCCCGATAGATGGCCGGCGCCGACTGCCATGAAGGTAGTGCCGGGTTTAGCCATCTGCTCGCTAATCCACTTGGCCCAGTTGGCGTTCCGCTTGGTCAGCAGCGCGTGGTAAAGGGCGGGGCTAGTCATCCCTTCGTTCATCAGTTTTGCAAGCCCTTCGGGGTCTGGGGTTGCCCATAGGTTCACCATCTTGTCCATCGAGCTTTCCATGTCGTCGATTACTTTCGCGCCTTCGACGAGGAACTTGATTTGCTCGGCCTCCGACATCGAATCGAACACGCTCAGTTGGAACTCCATCGTCTCGACACCGCTGATTGGTTTGTTGCTGGCTTTGGCCGCGGCGGTCAGCTGCTTTTCCGCGCCGCTATTTGGATCAAAGCCTTTTTTCTGCATGGCAAGTACCGACATGGTCACAGCGGCTGCCCATGGATCAAACGGGTCAAGTGCTTCTGCAGGCAACCCGATTTTTGTGATCGCACCTTCATAAATCGCACGATCGGCATCTGTCATTTTGGATCGTAAGGTCTTGCCGGTCTGGTCCATCGCCAGCTTCATGAAGAGCGCCTGCGTTTCGGACGCTGACGGCTCTACCAATTCGAGCACCAGCCGGTCGGATTTATCGAAGGCCGTCTTCACGCCCTCGTCGAACCAGCTAAGGCCGGGCTTCAATATGTGGACGGTGCCGAATAGATAGATTGTCGTGTCCTCATCCTTGACCACCCACAAAGCCGGGTCGGCGTCCTTTAGGGCAACGGGCTGGATCTTGACGGGGTCAAGTGCCTCAACAGCGGCTGGGGCTTCACTTGGGGTGTTTTGTGCGCCTGCTGACGGTGAGAAAATGATGGCGGCGGTCGCAAACAGGGCAATCATTGATTTACGCATAACGGAGACTCCAGAAAGACAATTGGTTGATGAACTAAAGTAATAGAAAAGTCAGCGATATTTCTTCCAGAACCAGACCGCAGACCATATGAATGCAAAGGCCATGAAGATCGCGACACCATTGGGTTCGGGTAGCAAGCCGCCGCGCCACAGCAACCACCAGACAGGCGCGAGGATGAGAAAGGCGTAAGCCGCATAGTAGCCGCCGTCACGATAGGCGCTGGCTTCCTGCTCGTCGATGGCGCGCGTGTGCCAGAACCATGCGACCACTGGAATGATCACTGCCCAGAGGAATACAATCAAAAGCGCAGCGGCGGCCGACATCCGGCCGTCATCGAATATAGATAGCGCGCCGGATGCTGGATCGGCGATGTCGAGATTTCCGGTCGCGGCCAGCCCTCCACCCATCACGGCTCCCAGAGCCATGCAACCGATCATGATGTTGCGATTAAGCCGCTCGCGCCGCGTCAGTTCGTCTCCATCAAGTTTCAGCGCCCTGCCATTGCGCCAGATCACGTAACCCAGGCCGATAATGATCGCGGCAAAAACGGCCATCACGATCATGCCAGCTGCGCCCAGCGGTCCGCCGCCCTGCGCCTGATGCTCGGCAAGATATCCGGCGACCGCCCCCGCCGTCATAACGATGCCGAGGCCTGATAGCATTATCCATAGGATGCGGCGTGTGTTCGATCCTTGCTCGTTGACCGGCTCAACCATGATGCTCTCCGTCAAATCCATCATCGAAAATCTCCTCAATCGGCTGTCCAAACAGCCGCGATATTTTGAACGCCAGCGGCAGCGACGGATCATATTTTCCCGTCTCGATTGCGTTCACCGCTTGGCGTGACACATCGAGATGCTCGCCGAGTTCCGCCTGGCTCCAGTTGCGCATGGCGCGCAGTACTTTCAGCTGGTTCTTCATGTCAGGTGATACTGTCTTTGTGTCATGGACACCTTACTAAACCGATTCGCGGATGATGTCAATAAGACCTTACATAAAGATATGCGAGGCTGACAAAATGCCGGGAGCGCGTGCAGAACCTTGATTTAGCGCGGTATCTCCGCCAAGGGCTGGCCATGTCTGGCACGCCGCTTAGCTTTCAGGACCTCATCCTCACGCTCCATGATTATTGGGGCAAGCAGGGCTGCGTCATATTGCAGCCCTACGACATGCGCATGGGGGCAGGGACGTTCCATCCAGCGACTGCGTTGCGTTCGCTCGGGCCGGATCACTGGAACGCGGCTTATGTGCAGCCAAGCCGCCGCCCGACCGATGGCCGATATGGCGAAAATCCCAACCGGCTTCAGCATTATTACCAGTATCAGGTAATCATGAAGCCAAGCCCTGCGAATTTGCAGGAACTGTATCTCGGCTCATTGGACGCCATCGGCATCGACCCGCTGAAGCACGATATCCGCTTTGTCGAAGACGACTGGGAAAGCCCCACGCTCGGCGCTTGGGGACTTGGTTGGGAAGTCTGGTGCGACGGCATGGAGGTCACGCAGTTCACCTATTTCCAGCAGGTCGGCGGGTTCGATTGCAAGCCGGTCGCGGGCGAGTTGACCTACGGGCTGGAACGGTTGGCGATGTATATCCAGGGCGTCGACAGCGTGTACGATCTGAAATTCAACAATCACGGCGTGTCCTACGGCGATGTGTTCCTGAAAAACGAGCAGGAACATTCGAAGTATAATTTCGAAATCGCCGACACCGCGCAATTGTTCAAAGGCTTCGAACATGCCGAGGCCGAGGCGAAGCGCTGTATCGAGGCGAACATTCCATTGGCGGCTTACGATCAGGCGATTGAGGCCAGCCACTTGTTCAACCTGTTGCAGGCGCGCGGTGTGATTTCCGTGCAGGAACGCGCGAGCTACATGGGCCGTGTGCGTGACCTCGCCAAAGGCAGCTGTCAGGCATGGATGGAGAAAAACGGGTGGGTCGCATGACCGACTTCCTGCTGGAACTTCGCTCCGAAGAAATCCCTGCGCGGATGCAGGCGAAGGCCAAGGAGGATTTGGCGCGTCTGTTTACTGACGCACTCGCCAAGGCTGGCCTTGCGGCGGACAGCGTCGAAACCTTCGCCACCCCGCGCCGTCTTGCGCTGATTGCCAAAGGCTTGCCGCTTGCGACCGAGGCGGTGGCTGAAGAAACCAAAGGGCCGAAGGTCGGCGCGCCGCCGCAGGCGATGGAGGGCTTTCTCCGCAAGACCGGTTTGGCGCAGGATCAGTTGGTCGAACGCGACGGCGTGTATTTCGCCGTGGTCGAAAAGCTTGGCCGCAACACTGCCGATGTGCTTGGCGAGGCCATCCCCGCGATTATCCGCGCCTTCCCCTGGCCGAAATCGCAACGCTGGGGCGCGGCGTCGGCTAGCACCGAGAGCTTGCGCTGGGTGCGTCCCTTGCAAGGCATCGTGGCATTGCTCGGCGACGAGGTCGTGCCGTGCGAAATCGATGGCATCGTCAGCGGTGCGGCCACTATGGGCCACCGTTTCCACCACAGTGGCGACATCACCATCGGCAACGCAGGCGATTATATCGAGAAGCTCCGCGCGTGCCATGTCATCGTCCACTTCTCCGAACGCTGCGCGATCATCCGCGACGGCGCGAAGGCGGCTGCCGAGGCGGCGGGGCTGACTTTGGTCGAGGATGAAGGGCTGGTAGCGGAAAATGCCGGGCTGACCGAATGGCCGGTGCCGATGCTCGGGCGTTTCGATCCGGCGTTTCTGGAGGTTCCGCAAGAAGTCATCCAGCTCACCGCGCGGGTGAACCAGAAATATTTCGTCTGCCATGACAAAGCAGGCAAACTCGCCAACGCCTTTATCTGCACCGCGAATATCGTCGCGAATGACGGCGGCGCGGCGATTGTTGCGGGCAATGAAAAGGTCCTCGCGGCTCGGCTGTCCGATGCGAAATTCTTCTGGGAGCAGGACCTGAAGGTCGCGCTCGACGAACAGGCAAAAAAGCTGTCGCAGATTACCTTCCACGAGAAATTGGGCACGGTCGCCGACAAGGTGGAGCGGGTAGCGAAACTGGCCGAGTGGTTGGTAACCGAAGGCATCGTAAAGGGCTGCTCGGCGGCAGATGCGAAGCGAGCCGCTGAGCTTTGCAAGGCCGACCTCGTCACCGGCATGGTCGGCGAGTTCCCCGAATTGCAGGGCATCATGGGCGGCTACTACGCCCGTGCCCAAGGCGAAAACGACGCCGTCGCCGACGCCATCCGCGACCATTACAAGCCGGTCGGGCAGGGCGACGAAGTGCCTACTGCGCCGGTCACCGTGGCGGTGAGTTTGGCGGATAAGCTGGATACGCTGGCATGTTTTTTTGCTATTGGCGAGCGGCCCACTGGTTCCAAAGATCCATTTGCACTGCGACGTGCGGTGATCGGAGAGGCCGCAATATTCCAAACAGGCCTTCGTGGGTCACAAGGCGATATCTTTAGTAAGGCCGTGGCTTTCGCTTCACAAATCTCCGCTGTTCGGGCGCTTTCGGAACAACACACTACGACAGCTCGTGCATTTTCGAGTTCGGTTAAAAGTGGTGATGTCGCTTTAAGTTATGACAACTTCATCGCATCAGAGTTGGTCTCGTTTTTAGTCGACCGCCTCAAAGTCCAGCAACGCGAAGCTGGCGTTCGGCATGACCTGATCGACGCGGTGTTTGCGCTTGGCGGGGAGGATGACCTTGTCCGCTTGCTCGCGCGGGTGAAGGCTTTGCAGGCATTTGTGGCGACGGATGAAGGCGTGAACCTTCTGGCCGGCTATAAGCGCGCGGCGAATATATTGAAGCAGGCTGAATCTTCCTCCCCATCGACTAGCGATGGGGAGGGGGACCGCTCGGCGCAGCCGAGTGGTGGAGGGGCCCCTCCGTCAGTTGCTGACGCAACTGCCACCTCCCCATCGCAAGTCGATGGGGAGGAGCTTGCACTACTCACCGCCCTCGACACCGCCGAACCCAAAGCGGCAGCCGCCGTCGAGGCCGAAGATTTCGAAGGCGCGATGGCGGCTCTGGCCAGCTTGCGCGCACCCATCGATGCTTTCTTCGAAGCCGTGATGGTCAACGACCCTGACCCGGCCAAACGCGCGTTCCGCCTGGGCTTGCTCGCCCGCTTCCGCGACGCAGTTCACCGCGTGGCAGATTTCTCGAAAATCGAAGGCTAAGGCTACCCAAATATATTCGCGGCGATTGATCTCAATCAATGCGGCCATGCCCGAATGCGCGCGTGGGTGGTTACCTCTCCAAAGGAAGCCCCCGACATGGCCGTCATGCACCGCATTCGCATTTTTCATGCCTTCCTCGCGCTCACCGTTCTTGCTGCCTATTTTTCCGCAGAGATGGGTCTTATTCACGCATGGCTCGGCTATGGCGTTGCGGCGCTCATCCTGTTCCGGCTGATCTGGGCGTTGAGCGGCGTGCCGCAATTGGGGCTGGAACGGTTCTATCCGTCGTTCAAGGACTTGCGCCTGAAGGGCATCGCCACGCACCCGGCGATCAGCCGTGTGCTACTGGCAGGCATCGCCATTTCGGTCATCGGCGCGACCGGTACTGGCGTGCTGATGGACAATGGCCGCGTGCTTCAGCCGACTTCGCTCAGTTCGTTTTCCTTCTCGGGTGAAAATGAAAACGAGGAAAGTGAAGGCAGCGAGGATGAATCGGGCGAAGCCTATGAGGAAGCGCACGAGTTGCTGGCCAATCTGGCGCTGGCATTTGTCATCATGCACGTGCTGTATTTGCTCGCGTTCAAACGGCCACTGGCGCGCTTCATGCTATTTGCCAACAAATCCGGCAAATAAACGCCTTCGATACTTGACTCCAATGCGCTGCACTGCACAACGGCGGGCAAGCAATAAAGCCAAGTAAAAGGAATGGCTGCGGGATGACCCAGTACGTATATCGGTTCGGTGGCGGTGTTTCGGACGGCGATGAAACCGTTCGCGGCAACAAGAATGTGCTTGGCGGCAAGGGCGCGAACCTCGACGGCATGGCTTCGATTGGACTGCCGGTGCCTCCGGGCTTTACGATCACGACCGAGATGTGCAGCGCCTATTACGCCAACGGCCAGACCTTCCCCGACAGCGTGCGCGCCGAGGTTGCCAACGGCATTGCTCACATTGAAAATGTAACGGGCAAGGTCTTCGGCGATCCTGCCAATCCGTTGCTCGTTTCGGTCCGCTCGGGCGCGCGGGTGTCGATGCCGGGGATGATGGATACCGTTCTGAATCTGGGACTTAACGACATTACTGTAAAGGGCCTCGCAACCTCATCGGGCGATGCGCGCTTTGCGTGGGACAGCTATCGCCGGTTCATCCAGATGTATGCCGATGTCGTGCTCGAGCTCGACCATGGCGCGTTTGAAGAGGCGCTGGAAATCGCCAAGGAAGATCGTGGTTTCTATCTCGACACCGAACTTTCTGCCGATGATTTGAAGGCATTGGTTGCCGAATATAAGAAACTCGTTGAAGCCGAGTGGGGCAAACCATTCCCGCAGGATGTGCATGACCAATTATGGGGCGCGGTCGGTGCGGTTTTCGGTTCGTGGGAATCGGACCGTGCCAAAGTCTATCGCCGCCTGAACAATATCCCCGGCGACTGGGGCACTGCGGTCAATGTGCAGGCGATGGTGTTCGGCAATATGGGTGAGACCTCGGCGACCGGCGTTGCCTTTACCCGCGATCCCGCGACCGGCGAGAACGCTTATTATGGCGAGTTCCTGATTAATGCCCAAGGCGAAGACGTGGTCGCTGGCATCCGCACACCGCAATATCTGACGCTGGCCGCGCGCGAACGGGCAGGCGCCAAGCCCTTGAGCATGGAAGAGGCGATGCCCGAGGTTTACGGGCAGCTGGCCGATGTGTTCCAAATCCTCGAAACGCATTACCGCGATATGCAGGACATCGAGTTCACCGTGGAGCGCGAAAAGCTCTGGATGCTGCAAACCCGCTCGGGCAAGCGCACCGCAAAGGCGGCGCTGAAGATCGCGGTCGATATGGCTGAGGCGGGGATGATCACCAAAGCAGAAGCGGTGCTGCGGGTCGATCCGATGGCGCTCGACCAGTTGCTGCACCCGACGCTCGACCCCAATGCAGCCCGCGATGTGTTGACGTCGGGCCTGCCAGCATCGCCCGGTGCGGCTTCGGGCAAGATCGTGTTCGACGCGGACACCGCGGAACAGCATGACGCGATGGGCGAGGCGGTCATTCTGGTCCGCATCGAAACGTCCCCCGAAGACATCCACGGAATGCACGCCGCCAAGGGGATACTCACCGCACGCGGCGGCATGACCAGCCACGCGGCGGTGGTCGCGCGCGGCATGGGGAGGCCTTGTGTTTCGGGCGCTGGCAGCCTGCAAATCGACGCCAAGGCCAAGACTTTGCGCATCGGTGACCGGAAATTGGGTGAGGGCGATATCATCACCATCGACGGCACCAGCGGCGAAGTGATGGCGGGCGCGGTCCCGACTTTGCAGCCTGAACTGGTCGGCGATTTCGGCACATTGATGGTCTGGGCCGACGCTGGCCGCCGGATGAAAGTTCGCGCTAATGCCGAAACGCCACTGGACGCGCAAACCGCGCGCGATTTCGGTGCAGAGGGCATTGGCCTTTGCCGCACCGAGCATATGTTCTTCGACGCCGCGCGGATTACCGCCGTGCGCCAGATGATCCTGGCCGACGACGAAAAAGGCCGTCGTATTGCGCTCGACAAATTGCTGCCTGAACAGCGCAGGGATTTTGCCGCGATCTTCGAAGTGATGGCCGGGCTACCCGTCACCATCCGCCTGCTCGACCCACCGCTGCATGAATTCCTGCCGCATGAGGAAAGCGAGTTTGCCGATGTCGCAGAGGCGGCGGGTGTCGGCATCGAGGCGCTCAAACAACGCGCGATGGAACTGCATGAGGTCAATCCGATGCTCGGCCATCGTGGTTGTCGTCTGGGCGTGACCTATCCCGAAATCTACGAAATGCAGGCTAGGGCAATTTTCGAAGCCGCCTGTTCGCTGGCCGTTGCGCCAGTCCCCGAAATCATGATCCCGCTCGTCGGCACCCGCCGCGAACTCGAACTGATGAAAGACGTCGTCGACAAGGCAGCCGAGGCGGTGTTCGCAGAACAGGGCAAGCGCATCGAATATCTCGTCGGCACAATGATCGAACTCCCCCGCGCCGCGTTGATGGCGGATGAAATTGCCGAAGTCGGCAGCTTCTTCAGCTTCGGCACAAACGACCTCACGCAAACCACATTGGGCGTTTCCCGCGACGACGCAGCCCGGTTCCTGACGCATTATGTAGACAAGGGTATCTACGCCCGCGACCCATTTGTCAGCATTGATGTCGAAGGCGTTGGCCAGCTGATCGAGATCGCCGCGACCAAAGGCCGCGCCACCCGGCCCGACATCAAGCTTGGCATCTGCGGCGAACATGGCGGCGACCCGGCATCGATTGCGTTCTGCGAGAAAGTCGGCCTCGATTATGTCAGCGCCTCGCCCTATCGCGTGCCAATCGCGCGGTTGGCGGCGGCGCAGGCGGCGCTTGCCAAGGCTTAGGTAACGTGGCTAGTCTCTGCCCTAGGGGAGAGGCATGAAAAACTGGCACCGATACGCCATCTGCATAACGCTCGGTTTGATTGGCGGCGCGGCTTATGCCGTCCAACAGGTTCGCGGCGGCATGTCCGACGGCATGATTTCCAACGGGTCTTGGACTACAGGGAAGAGCTTTGGCACCACCGATGCTACTACGCTCACCCGCGCAAAAGTCGCATTGTCCGGCTTGCTTGCCTTGCCTGCCAAGGAAGCAATGTATTTCACCGCAAAGATCGACAGCGACGGCAGACAGCTGGACGGCGATTGCTCTTATCTGGTCACCGGCGGCAAGCTCGAAGGCCGTTGGTGGAGCGTCACATTATATGAGGGCGAAGGCTGGCTGGTAAAGAACGCCACCAACCGCTGGTCGATCCCCGCGCATGCCGCAGTCCAGAATGAGACCGGGCAATGGTCATTCATTGTGTCTCCCACTGAAAAACCCGGTGCATGGCTGCCAACCGGCGGCGTCAAGGCATTCGACTTGACGTTGCGGCTGTATCACCCTTCGGCGGCGACGATAGCCGATCCGGCAAAGGCGTCGCTGCCGACAATCAAGCGGCAGGGGTGCAAATGATGCGGCGCTGGCTCATTCCTGTCCTAATCGGGCTTGTTATCGGATTTGGTGCGTATCAGACCACGTTGCTGGCAACGCCTTATGTCCTGATGAATGCGGCGATGAAAAAGATCGGATCACGCGGTCCGGAGAACCAGTTTGCTTTTGGAGAAATGGCAACGGCGGATAACCAGCCAATCGTGCGGCCCAGCCCCGATCTGTCCTATTCAACCTGCGTATTCGATATCTCGAAGGGCCCCGTGCTGATCGACGTAGCGCCGGTACCCGACCATTATTGGTCGGTTAGCATTTTCGACGCCCGCACCGACGTCGCCGCCGTCCGCAGCGACCGCGATACGAGTGGTAAGCCAGCGCGGTTCGCCCTCATGAAATCGGGCCAAACGGCGCCAAAGGGCTATGAACCGGTAACGCTCCAACACGACCGCGGCATCGCCCTCATCCGTATTTTGCTCGCCAACCCGGACGAATTTTCGGCCATCGATGCCATCCGCCGGAAATCGACGTGCAAGCAGGTCTGACGCTCAAATTAGGTGTTGCACATACATAGCTACCTGCCTAATAGCCGCCTTCCAGTGCACCCGTAGCTCAGCTGGATAGAGCATCAGACTACGAATCTGAGGGCCGGGCGTTCGAATCGCTCCGGGTGCACCATTTCCCTCTCTCCATCGAGAGACGCTTTCAAAATGACTGATGAATCCAAATCCGCCATCGTTCTTTTGTCCGGCGGCCTCGACTCCATGGTTGTCGCCGGTCTGGCGCGCGAGGCGGGTTATGCGCTTGTTGCGCTGACCATCGACTATAATCAGCGCCACCGCATCGAACTGGAAAGCGCCACGCGGATCGCCGCGCATCTGGGCGCGGTCGAACATATCATCCTGCCGCTCGACCTTACGCGTTTCGGCGGCTCGGCGCTAACGGCGGATATCGACGTGCCCAAGGAAGGCGTCGAGGAAAACGCGATCCCGGTGACGTACGTCCCCGCGCGCAATACGATATTCCTGTCACTTTGCCTTGGGCTGGCAGAGGCACGCGGCGCACGCGATTTGTGGATTGGCGTCAACGCGCTCGATTATTCGGGTTATCCCGATTGCCGCCCCGAGTTTATTCGCACATTTGAAGCGATGGCGAACTTGGCGACCAAGGCAGGGGTGGAGGGCGACGGGTTTACGGTCCACACGCCGCTACTTCACATGAGCAAGGCCGACATTGCTACCGAAGCCGCACGGCTCGGCCTCGATGCGGGGATGAGCTGGTCATGCTATGACCCCAGCCCCGACAACAAGGCGTGCGGCCGCTGCGACAGCTGCCGCCTTCGCGCCAAGGGCTTTGCCGATGCGGGGTTGGTCGACCCGACCGTCTACGTATGAGCTACGCGGTCAAAGAGATTTTCCTGACATTGCAGGGTGAGGGCGTCCACGCCGGACGGCGCGCGGTGTTCCTGCGCTTTGCCGGATGCAATCTTTGGACAGGGCGTGAGGAGGACCGCTCCACCGCCGTCTGCCAGTTCTGCGATACTGATTTTGTCGGCATGGATGGGACAAATGGCGGACGCTATGAGGCGGACGCATTGGCCGCCAAGGTCGCCGAACTGTGGGGCGACGGCACTGACAACCGCTATGTCGTGATGACTGGCGGCGAACCGATGCTTCAGGTTGATGATGCTGTCGTTGACGCGCTCCATGCGCATGGTTTCACCATCGCCATCGAAAGCAATGGCACTTTGCCGGTGCACCCCCGTATCGACTGGGTATGCATCAGCCCTAAGGCAGGATCCGAGACCGCCCAACGAAGCGGCGATGAACTGAAGCTCGTGTGGCCGCAACCGGGCAGTGATACCAACTTGATGGAAGGCTGGAATTTCCAAAACTACTTGATCCAGCCGATGGATAGCGGCGACGAGTCGCTTAACCGCGGGAACATCGAAGCTGCAACCGCCTTCGTCAACGCCAACCCCAAATGGCGCTTGTCCTTGCAAAATCACAAGATTTTGGGCCTGCCCTGAGATTTGGTAAATCCGCTTGAATCCCTGCGCAGATGGTGACAGTCTTGTTACCGGAGAGTCAGGGGAGAGTGAACATGGCCAGAGCCCAACATGCGGTGCATACCCGCGCCCACAAAAGCTACACAAAGCGGATCAGCGACCATGTCGCGACGGCATTGGTGGTGTACACGTTGATGCTAATTTTCGTGACTTCGCCCGCGATGGAGTCCAGCGGAACATCAATCCTTCCCTATTTTATGCTCGTCGTTTTTGTTGCCATGGTTATCCCTGCTTGCCGCAATATGGAGCGTCGCTGGAAAGCATTGGAAGCAGGCGGATCTGGGGATGATACGCTCGAAACGCAATTCGGGTTCGACCGCGTGAAATTGTGGCTAGCAGCGCTCGGTATTCCAGTGGCTCTGGCGGTTCTATTTACCGTTTTCTGAAACGCCAACCGATTGACCCTTTTCTGACCCGCGCCTAAGCGGGTGAGATGTTAAAGCCACAAGAAGCGCTTGATCGCGCACAAAATCTCGTATCGCAAGCTATCAAGGCAGGAGCCGATGCCGCCGACGCCGTCTATGTCTGCGACGCGTCGACAGAAGTGCAAGTACGTCTCGGCGCGCTTGAAGATGTAGCGCGATCGGAAGGCGAAGATATAGGATTGCGCGTATTCGTGGGCCAGCGGTCTGCGACGATTTCTTCTTCGAATATGAACCCGGCGATATTGGCCGGTCTGGTGACACGCGCCATCGATATGGCAAGGGAAGCACCTGATGATAAGTTTGCCGGGCTGGCACCGCAAGAACGCTTATTAACGGGTGATTTGCCCGACCTGGATGCCGACGATTGTAAAGACCCTGATCCTGCCGAGCTAAGAGCTGCGGCGTTGGAGTGCGAGGACGCGGCGCGGGCGATTCCCGGGGTGACCAACAGCGAAGGTGCAGGGGCCAGTGCAGGCCGCTCTATCTTCGCGCTTGCGACAAGCCACGGTTTTGCAGGGGTCAAATCTGCTTCCGGCTATGGTATTTCGGCGAGCGTGCTGGCGGGTGAAGGCGATGCCAAAGAGCGCGATTATGACTGGCGTTCGGCGCGGCATTATGCCGACCTTGAAAGCCCGGCTGCCATCGGCAAACGCGCAGGCGAACGTGCGGTCAAGCGCGTCAATCCAGGCTCCGTCAAAAGCGGGCAGATGCCGCTCATCTTTGACCCGCGCATCGGCAGTTCATTCGTCGGTCATTTGCTCGGTGCGATTTCGGGTTCGGCGATTGCCCGCAAGACGAGCTTCCTGCTCGATTCTCTTGATGCGCAACTGTTCAACGGCAATATCTCGATCATCGATGACCCGCACCGCAAGCGTGGCCTTGGTTCAAAGGCATTTGACGGCGAAGGTCTTCCCACTGCGCGGCGCTCAATCATCGACAAAGGGGTCCTGACGGGTTGGTTGATGGAGAGCGCATCGGCGCGGCAGTTGGGGCTACAACCGACCGGCCATGCAAGCCGCGGGGTCAGCGGGGCGCCGGGGGTCAGCCCTTCGAATCTGCATCTGGAAGGTGGCACATTGACGCCTGCAGAACTGATGGCGGACATCAAGCATGGCATTTATATTCACGAGTTGGCCGGGCAAGGCGTCAATCCGGTAACTGGAGACTATAGCCGTGGCGCCGCTGGTTTCTTGATCATCGACGGCCAAATCGCTGGTCCCGTGAGTGAGTTTACCATCGCCGGAAACCTCAAAGATATGTTCAAGGCGATGACCGCAGCCAACGATCTCGAGTTCATTCGCAGCAATAACGTACCGACGCTGCGTATCGACGGCATGATGATTGCGGGTGCCTGAGCGGCTGCTTGACCGCGACGCGGTGATCGCCGCCACGCGAGAGGCCGCGGCGCTGGCTTTCAACAGTTGGCGTGATGGCGCGGTGCCCGACACCAAGGTTTGGGAAAAGAGCAAAAACAATCCGGTCAGCGACATCGATATGGCAGTCGATGCGCTGCTGACCGTGCGGTTGCGTGGCATATTGCCCGAGGCGGCGTGGCTGTCAGAGGAAACCGTCGACGATCCGGCGCGGCTTGATGCGCGGCTGCTGTGGCTCGTCGATCCCATCGACGGCACCCGCGACTATGTGCACGGACGTAGCGGGTGGTGCGTCTCTGTGGCGCTGGTGGCCGACGGACAGCCGGTGTTTGCGGTGATGGCAGCGCCAGCGCAATCCAAGCTCTGGGTCGCGGCGAGCGGGGAGGGCGTGACTTGCAACGGTGATCGCCTTATCGGTAGCTCGCGGCAAGATTTCCCCGGGTCGCGTGTTCCGGCAGACGACCTAACAAAACTCGACCTTGACCTTGTCACGGTCGAAAAGCCCAACAGTATAGCGATGCGGATGACGATGGTCGCGTGCGACCGCGCCGATTTGGTGGCGACTTTGCGGTGGGGGAGTGAATGGGACATTGCTGCGGCGCATCTGGTTGCGCAGGAAGCCGGCGCAGTGGTGAGCGATGCTTTGGGCAAGCCGATCATCTATAACAAACGCGATCCGTTGGACTTTGGCCTGATTTGTTGCGCGCCAGACATACATAATGCGGCGGTCGAGCGATTGGCTGGGCGTGCGGCTAAGTTGCTGAGCGAGGCCTAGTCCACAGGCTGTCGCGCTCCATATCGCGCGGGTTATTGGCGACGGCATCGACAAATGCTTTTCTTACCCAGCGAAATTTTTCCGGGCGGCTGGTGAATATGCGCTGGTCCCACGCATGCTCGCCAGCGCTTCGCACCTTGCGCGCGATTTCGCCGTATATCCCCGCCGCCGACAGCACCGCCCAGCGCGCGCGGAGCGGCAAGGCTGCTGCGCCAACCCGCGCGGACGCCTCATATTGCTCGGCCTCATCGGCCAACCAACGACCCATCAATGCAAGCTTCTTACGGTTATGCGGCTTCATGTGCTCACCGGGACCGATGTCGAGCGTCGCGAGCCAGTCATCGGGCAAATAGCAGCGCCCCGCCGCGTCGTCCTCGGCAATGTCGCGCGCGATATTGGCGAGCTGGAAGGCAAGGCCGAGGTCGCAGGCGCGATCAAGCGTCGGGTCATCATCTGGCGAAACGCCCATCACCACCGCCATCATAACGCCCACCGCTCCGGCAACATGGTAGCAATAGCGGTAAAGATCGCTCTCCCGGCGCGGGTGCCAGTCGGCGGCGTCGAGTGCAAAGCCCTCGATAACATCGTCCGCCATCTTTTTTGTCAGCCCGCATTCGCGTGCGACGACACCAAGGCAATCGAAGGCTGGTTCGCCGGTTGTATTGCCATCTAAAGCCTTGGCGGTCAGCTCGCGGATAATGGCCAATCGCGCTTGTGGGTCTTCGACCGCCTCCATCGCGCCGCCATGATCCTGCCCGTCGGCCATATCATCGCATTTGCGGCACCAGGCGTACAGTAGCCAAACCCGCTCGCGCGTTGTCTTGTCGAACAGGCGGCTGGCAAAACGGAACGATTTCGAACCACGCGCGATGCTTTCCTGCGCGAAAGCCACCAGCGCGGCACGGTCGCTCACAAATCGTCCGCTTTCATCTGGAAGATGTTCTTATGCGGGATATAGGCTGCCATTTTGTCCAGCAACCCATCGAGCGTGTCGTCGACAATCATGATTCCGGCATGTTGTGGGCGAATGAAGCCGACATCGATCATGTTCTGGTTGAACGCGATCAGTTGGTCGTAAAAGCCCGCGACGTTCAACACGCCCACCGGTTTGCTGTGATAGCCAAGCTGTGACCAGCTGATTGCTTCCCACAATTCGTCCATCGTGCCAACGCCGCCGGGGATGGTGATGAAGCCATCGGACAGGTCGGTAAAGCGCGCCTTGCGCTCGTGCATGCCCGAAACGACGTGCAATTCGGTGCAGCCTTTATGTGCGACTTCAGCGCCAACGAGAGCCTCAGGAATAATACCGATAACCTCGCCGCCAGCCTGCAACGCAGCATCTGCCACCGCACCCATCAGGCCCAAACGTCCGCCGCCATACACAACGCCGATGCCGCGTTTTGCAAGCGCTCTGCCAACCTCTGCCGCCGCCATGATATAAATCGGGTTTTCGGGCGTGGCTGACCCGCAATAGACGGCGATTCGCTTCACGTATTGATTTCCTCGAGCATCAGCGCAGCCGTTGCCTTCGCACTACCCACCACTCCGGGAATACCTGCGCCCGGATGCGTACCCGCGCCGACAAAATACAGGTTCGGTATGGCATCGTCGCGGTTGTGCGCTCGGAAAAACGCGCTTTGCCACAGCACCGGTTCAAGGCTGAACGCGCTGCCCAGATGCGCAGACAGGTCGCGGCCGAAATCGGCAGGGGTATAATGAAACTGCGTCATGATCCGCGACCGGATGTCGGGGATAAGCCGCCGTTCGAGTTCGTCGAGGATGCGCTCCTTCAGTGCCTCGCCGACATCGCCGTCCCAATCGAGCGGAGCCTTGCCCATATGGGCAACCGGCGCGAGCACGTAAAAGGTCGAGCAACCCTCTGGCGCCAATGATGGGTCGGTCACCGTCGGATGGTGCAGATAAAGCGAGAAGTCCTTCGGCAATATCCCGTTCTTGTAGATATCATCGAGCAAGCCTTTGTAGCGCGGGCCGAACAGGATCATGTGGTGCGGAATGCCCGGCCATGTACCCTTGATCCCCAGATGCAGTACAAACAAAGAAGGCGACCAACTTTTGCGGTTGAGCGATTTCGCCGCCCGCTCGCCGCGTTTGTTGCTGGTCAGCAAGTCCTTGTAGGTGTGCATCAGGTCGCCGTTGGACGCCGCAACGTCGCAGTCCATCCGCCAGCCTGATTTGGTGCGAACGCCGATGACTTTGTCGCCGCGCGTTTCGATTTCTGCGACGGCATCACCCAAGCGCACAGTGCCGCCCAATCGCTCGAAATGCGTGACCATCGCCGCGACCAGCCGGTTGGTGCCGCCCTTGGCAAACCACACGCCGCCCTCTTTTTCGATGGTGTGGATCAACGCATAA
This sequence comes from Sphingomonadales bacterium, assembly GCA_031400695.1. Classification (GTDB taxonomy): domain Bacteria; phylum Pseudomonadota; class Alphaproteobacteria; order Sphingomonadales; family Sphingomonadaceae; genus Sphingorhabdus_B. The sequence continues at coordinate 25,727 of JANNQI010000027.1, forward strand.
ATCGCGCTGGTGCTCATCGGATTGCCGCCAACGAGCAATGTGTGGAACGACAGCGCCTCGCGTAGTTTTTCATCTTTCACGTACGACGAAACAATCGAATAAACCGAGCGCCATGCTTGATATTTCATCAAGGCAGGCGCTGCTTTAATCATCGACGCGAAATCGAGAAACGCCACAGAGCCGAGCTTTTGATAGCCTTCCTTGAACACGCCTTTCGAATATTCGAGGAACTTGCGATAACCCTCGACATCGTCCGGGTTCAGCTTTTCGATCTCTGCCTTCAGGCCGACACTGTCGTTCGAATAATCGAAATTCGTGCCGTCCGCCCAATTCAGGCGGTAGAACGGAAACACCGGCATCAACTCGATATCGTCGGCCATCTTGTGTCCGGACAAGGCCCATAACTCTTCAAGACACGGCGGATCGGTAATAACCGTCGGCCCACCGTCGAAGGTGAAGCCATCCTTCTCCCAATAATAGCCGCGGCCGCCGGGTTTATCGCGCGCTTCGATAATGGTCGTCGCAACTCCAGCCGATTGAAGTCTTATGGCCAATGCCAGCCCGCCAAAACCGGCACCGATAATCGCCGCTGTCTTCGTCATTTCTTTTTGCTCCGGATCGCGGTGATGGCTTTCCCGATGGGAATGGGCGGCTTGCCAGACAATATGCGCGCCTTGTCACCGCCGGTCGTATTCCCCGCATAGAAGCGTTCAATCAATCCGGGCTTTAGCCTGTAGAAACGTTCGAGTATCTTGTAACGGTCGCTGGTGTCGGCACCGCGGAACAGCATGCGATTGAGCATCCGATAGAATTTGCCGTTCTGCCAATGCTCCTGCGCGCGCTGGCGCATCAGCATGTTGAGCTTGTCGCCATCGAGGTCGGGCTGTTCAGCAATGAAGATCGCGTTGCGAACCGCGTCGGGGAGCGAGTAGCTTGTCACCGCCTGAAAGAACGCCCCGCGTGCGCCAGCCTTCGCCGTCCGTCCGCTCCCGCTCGCCCAATAGCTTTCGAGGTCGCCGCCCATGACTACCGGCAACACGCCATTTTCCTCACGCAAAACCCGCTCGACCTTCCAGCCCTTGGTATCGGCATATTCGGCCAGCCTCTGGCGATACCGGCGCGGGTCGTGGTCGGGTTTATCGCTGTAATAAGTATCTTCGACAAATATCTTGTCCATGCCAAAGGGCAGGACATAGACAAAGCGATAGCCGTCAAATTGCTCGACCGTCGCGTCCATGACGATGGGCTTGGTCAGATTATGCGGTTCGGACAATTGCATCAATTGCCCGGTAAATTTCTGCCAGCCGCAATCGAGATGGTTGAGGTCACCGCCGCCGCGCGCGTCTATCACGCCGCCTGCGTTGATGCGCTGCGCGCCGTCGAGGACTACCAGTCGAGGTGAAACCGACTTAACTTCGCGCCCCAGCATGAGTGCAGATGCAGGCAAATTGTTGCGCAACACCCAGTCAAGCCGTTCTGACTCGATGGTGTAATAGATATTGTCTAATTCTCGGGCGTGAGCGGGGAAACGCACTTCATATCCGGACCAGCCATAAGTGACGAGTGGCGCAGTGAGCCAGCGATGCTCCGGCAATATGTCAGTGGCAAAATAGCTCCAGATATGATTGCCGCCAAAGCTTTCGCCCTGTTCGATGAGCACGATCTTGAGCTCAGGCCGCAGCCGCGCGACCGCGAGTGCAATCAGGCCGCCGGCAAGTCCGCCTCCGACAATTGCCAAGTCGCATTTGAAATTTTCGCGGGAAGCGTCATTCATCGGCCCGCCCTAGCGCAGGCCCTTTGCAAGGGAAAGCCTTGTCCCACGGAAATACACAGCTTTCTGGAAGGTTGACAAATTTGCGCGGACAAGGGAGCAAAGCGAAATGGCGCACAAGGCAAAAGTAATTGCAATTTACAGTCTCAAGGGCGGGGTTGGCAAAACTACGCTGACCGTCAATCTGGCGGCGGAAGCGGCGTTGCGGCGCGACAAGAAGACTTTGCTTTGGGACTTGGACCCGCAATCTGCAGCAAGTTTTATTCTGGGCCATGAGCCGGGGAAGAAACCGAAGGCGCGTTCGGTTTTCGAGCGCGATATCGAGCCGGACAGTTTGATTACGAAGACCGCAATTGCCAATCTCGACCTGCTCCCCGCCGACATATCGCTTCGGAGTCTCGACGGGTTCCTCGCATCGCTCGGTAAGAAGAAACGGCTTGCGAAGCTGGTCGAAACGATAAGCAGCAAATATGACCGTATCTTCCTCGACTGCCCGCCCGGCCTCACCGAAACCAGCGAGCAGATGATGCGCGCCGCCGATATCATCATTGTGCCGGTTATCCCGTCGCCGCTGTCACAGCGCGCGCTCGATGATGTCGTTGCGCATTTGAAAGAACATCACAAAGGCCATGCGCCCTTGCTACCGGTGTTCTCAATGGTCGACCGCAGGCGCAACCTTCATCTCACCGCGACCTCGGCCAATCCCGATTGGCCGCGTATCCCAATGGCGAGCGCGGTCGAGCAGATGGCTGTCCACCGCTCACCTGTGGGGGTCTTTGCGCATCGCTCGCCTGCAGGCGAAGCTTTCCATATGCTATCGGGCGCAATCGAGCGTAAGCTTGCCAAAGCGAAGGACTGACGTTCGCTAACGGGGAGGGTTTATGCGGAAAAAATGGTTGTGGGCGGCGCTTGGCGTTGCAGTGGTCGCGGGCAGTATCGCTTATGTGAAGCGCGACGCGATTGCCATGAACCTTATCCAGCGCGGTGCTGATGCCGCGATGACCCGCAATGTCATGGCCGATTTGCCAAAGGACCAACTCCACGTGGGCTTTTGTGGCACAGGCTCGCCGCTCCCCAACCGCGACCGCGCTGCCGCCTGCACCGTTGTGATTGCCGACGGGAAACTGTTCGTTTTCGATATGGGTGGGGGATCGGGTAACAATCTGTCGCTGATGGGCCTGCCGCTCGATAAAATCCAAGGCATCTGGCTAACCCATTTGCACAGCGACCATTTCGAGGGACTGGGGCCGTTCACGCTGCAACGCTGGGCCGGAACGAGCGCCAAAACGCCGCTGCCGGTCTTTGGTCCAGAGGGCGTGAATGAAATCACCGACGGCCTGAACGACGCCTATCGTATCGATTCCACCTACCGCATTGCGCATCATGGCGAAGCAGTCGTGCCGCCATCCGGATTTGGCATGACCGGGACGGCAATTGTTCCCGGCGTTGTTTACGATAGCGACGGGGTCAAAATCACCGCATTCACCGTCGATCACGGCCCGATCAAACCAGCATTCGGCTATCGTGTTGATTGGAAAGGCCGAAGCGTGACAATAAGCGGGGATACCGCCTTCACGCCAACTTTGGCCGCTGCAGCAAAGGGCAGCGACCTGTTCGTCAGCGAGCTGCTTTCGCCACGCATGGTCAAAATCCTTGAGAACAGCTCGCGCAAAACCGGCAACACCAATCGCGCCAAAATCTTTTCCGACATCCAAAATTATCATATCAGCCCAGAACAGGCGGCTGATGTAGCGAAGACCGCCGACGTCGGGATGCTGGCCTTCACCCATATCGTGCCGTCGGTGCCCAAGCCGCTGGAATTCGCGCTGACCGGCGATGCCGCCAGCCATTACGCGGGACCGATCAAGGTCATGCACGACGGCGATGTGATCAGCATCTCGGGCAAGGGCAAATTTGCGACCAAAAATCTGCTAAACTGAAACGGGCCGGAACTCTCGTTCCGGCCCGCACCGTTTCGGGATGCCAGGGAGACTAGCCAAAGCCTCCCGAACGGTTCCCTGTTAGCTTAAAATTCGCCTGCTACACCAACGCGTGCGCCAACGCTGCTGCCTCCTGCATAGGAAACGCCACCGGTCACCGCGAATGGGTTTTCGGTGTTGGCACGATATGCAAAGGACAGGCCGATGGCTTGCTCGCCGCGATAGGTTGCCGCGTTCAACGCATAGCTCACCCCGCCGACGTTGGACGGCATCGGCGCGGTGGTCAGCGCCAGCGCGGTCGATGTCCCGCGTCGTGCGTCGCGCCGGTCACGGTCGGTCAGTGCAAACAGTTCGCTGATCTGCGCGCTATGCAGGTTAGTAAGCGTTTGCAGCGCCGGGATGGCTCCGAGGCTAAGCGATTCCAGCGCAGTCAAACGGCTGTTCTGCGTGGTATCCAACACTTGAATAGCAGCGATTGCTGTATTCTGTGTGGCATTCACACCCTCAACCGCAGTCAACCGCGTGTCCTGCACCGCGTTCTGTGCGACGGCCGAATTTGCCGTTGTTTGCGCTGCATTGGCGGCGGTTTGAGCAGTCGCCGCATTTGCAAGGGCCGTGTTCGCAGTGCCTTGAGCAGTCGCCGCATTGGCTAGAGCAGTGTTTGCCGTGCCCTGAGCGGTCGCTGCCGCCCCGCTAACCCCGGCGATGGCAGTGTTCATCTGGCCTACATTGACCGCATCGGTCGTCGCCGTGCCATTTGCAACATTGACGATCCGCCGCTCTGCACCCGCAGCTCCCACTGATACCGTGTTGGGATCATTAGCAATCGATCCATCACCCAGTGCAACGCTACCCGCAGCATTGGCTTGTGCACCGTTGCCTATTGCAACACTGCCTTGACCGTTGGCGATGGTGTTGTTGCCAATGGCAACCGCCCCGTCTCCGGTCGCAGTGTTGTTGGCACCAATCGCAACCGCGCCGGTGCCGACCGCTGTATTGGGATCACCGATTGCAACCGCGCCATTGCCGGTTGCCGTCTGGCCCAGGCCGATCGCGACCGCACTGCCACCGCTGGCGACGGCATCGGTGCCGATGGCGACCGCGTTGTTCGACGAGGCGGCGGTGGTGCCACTGCCCATCACAATCGCGCCGTCATTAGTAGCATTGCGACCAACGCCGATCGCGATTCCGTTGACGCCCGAGACATTGGTATTGGCACCCAACGCGGTGCCACCCGACGAATTGACCTCGGCCCGACCACCTACAGCGGTGGCATTGCTGCCAGCATTGACTGCCGCCCCGGGTGTATTGAAGGCGAACCCAGAACCCGCGCGGGCCGTGGTGCCGATAGCAACGGTGTTCGAGCCGACCGCAACGGCCCCTGCGCCCTGCGCCACGGCAGAGTTAATGCCGGTCGCCAGCGGATTGGCGGTTCCGCCGAACCGGGCGATTGCGCTGTTGCCGATGGCTGTGGCATTGTCGTGCGCGAGGGCATTGTGCCCGATCGCCGTCGATGCGAAGATCGGGTTGGCCGTGCTTGGCCCAAGCGCCTGGGCGCCGAAACCGATGGCGATGCCGCCCGCTTGCGATACCACTGTGTTGGTACCCAGTGCGTTTCCGTTCAGTCCGGTGACATTGGACGCGCGTCCGACAGCGACGGCATCGTCCGCGCCAGCGGCGATATCGGCGTCATTGCCAAGCGCAGTACCGCCCGTTGCTTGCACGTTGGCGTTTGCTCCGACGGCGGTTGCGTTATTCTGGTTGGCTTCGGCACGACCACCGATCACTGTGATATTGGACCCTGCATTAACCGGCGATCCTGGCGTATTCACCGTAAAGCCAGTGCCCGCACGCGATGTCGTGCCGATCGCTATCGTATTGGACCCGACCGCAACCGCGCCTGCACCAACCGCAACCGCCGAGTTTATGCCGGTTGCCAGCGGGTTGACGGTGCCGCCGAAACGCGCCGTCGCAGTGTTTCCGATTGCGACAGCATTGTCGTGCGCCAAGGCATTATAACCCACCGCCACTGAGGCAAAGATCGGGTTTACCGCGCTCGGCCCGCTTGCTGTTGCACCATCGCCAACGGCAACGCCGCCCGCCTGGTCGGCAGTGGAATCGACGCCACATTCGGTCGATTCGGCGCCGGTCCCGACATTGCAAGGCGCCGTAGCATCGGCCCAGGCCGGGCTTGACAGTGCGGCAACCATTGCCGCAGCCGAAATCGATGCACTTTTGATGATAAGATGATATTTCATGGTCAGTCTCCCATTTGGTTTGAACTAATGGCGTTCGCACAGCGTCGGGGATTGACAGGTGTCGCAACCTTCAGCTGGGCTTCAGCCCGTTTGCGACCCATGAAATGTGGAAAAAGGAATTGCCCCCTTTTCCCGAAACTCGACCCAATCAATCGCTGCCTTAGCGACATGCGACATTTTGGCTGGTTCGAGTCCGAACCTCTTTAGACGTTTTCCTGAACCCGTCATAGGACGGAATCGACATCCGCCATGTTTGAAAAAACGCTTCGTTAAGGCCCGATGCGGTTCAATGCATGACGGTCATTGCACCTGCGTCGCTGTGACACTAAACGTTCCGCATGTTTGCTGCGATACTCTCCGCTCTTGCGATGACGCTGATCGTCGGTTTGCGCTATCTTGCGACCAGCGGATTTTTTGCATGGTTGACGGGGCAGGTGAGGCCCGGGCTTTATGACAGGCTGAAGCCGCAGATGAATCGCGAGATATATTGGTCATTATTGTCCGCAGCGATCTATGGCGTTCCGGCAGGCATCGTCGCTTGGGGTTGGGATAACCTCGGCTGGACGCAAATCTACCGCGACGTCACCGCTTATCCGCTCTGGTACTTGCCGCTGTCGGTGTTTCTCTATCTCTTTGCGCACGACACCTGGTTCTACTGGACCCACAGGCTGATGCACCGGCCCTGGTGGTTCAAGACAGCCCATGCAGTCCACCACGAAAGCCGCCCGCCGACCGCATGGGCCGCAATGTCGTTCCACCCGTGGGAAGCACTGACCGGTGCCTTCGTAATTCCTGCGTTGGTGTTCACCATTCCCATTCATGTTGCGGCTCTGGGCCTTGTATTAACGGTGATGACGGTTATGGGAATCACCAACCATATGGGGTGGGAGCTGTTTCCGAAATTTGTGGTTAACGGCAAATTAGGGAATTGGCTGATAACAGCAACGCATCACCAGAAACATCATGACGCGTATCGGGGGAATTATGGGTTATATTTCAGGTTTTGGGACAAAATGTGCGGCACCGATCTTGGGCTTGGCAGCTTTGAGCGGCGTGGCGCTGAACGCCGCACCGGCCACGTCAACGCTTGACGTTAGTGTCTATGGTTTGCGCAGTATGAAGGGCAATGTCCTCGTCTGCGCAACCGCCAATCCGAAATTTTTCCCCGATTGCAGCAAGGATCCGAAAAGCTACCGTGCAAAGGTCCCGGCGCGCGATGCCGCCAATGTCAGCTTTGCGGGCATAGCGCAGGGCACTTACGCGATAGCACTTATCCACGACGAGAACGGCAACAGCAAAATGGACATGGCAATATTTCTGCCAAAAGAAGGCTTCGGCTTTTCGCGTAACCCGGCGATCGTCACCGGCCCGCCAAAGTTCAAGGCAGCGGCGTTTACGGTCGATGAGGCCGAGGTCAGCCAGCGCGTTAAGATGAAATATATGCTCTGAGCGCGTTCGCTCCGCGATTCCGGAACTAATCGAAATACGGATCGTTTGCGTGGGCAAATGACAAGGAGTTCCAGATGAAACTATCTACTTTGTTGGCAGCAACAGCATTGCTTGCCACCACATCGGCCCACGCGCAAACGCAGGAAAGCGAAAGCTCTAAGTCCGATGCCCCTGACCGTGGCGTGTTTGCCGGTGATTGGCTGACCGTGGGCATAGGTGCCGGCTATGCCCCAAGCTATGAGGGTTCGGACGATTATGTCCTGTTTCCCGCACCCATCGCACAGGGATCCATCGGCGGCTTTGATTTCGGCGCACGCGGACCGGGCCTTTATGTCGACCTTATTCCCGACAGCAACAGCGCCAGCAATGTCAAATTCCTCGCCGGACCGCTTTTCCGTGTCCGGCTCGACCGCAACAGCAAAATCAAGGACCTCGTTGTCCGCTCGCTCGGCAAGGAAGATGTGGCGATCGAGGTCGGGGCCACCGCGGGCGTTTCTTTTTCGAAAGTCCTCAATCCCTTCGACACGCTCTCAATCTCGGGCGATATCCAGTGGGATGTAGCCGGAGCGCACAACGGACGCCTGATCACGCCAAGTATCAGCTATTCAACGCCCCTGTCTAAAGCAATTTTCACCAGCCTTAGCGTGTCGGCAACGCATGTCGATAACGACTATGCCGACACCTATTTCAGCATCGATGCCTTAGGCAGTGCAGCCAGCGGCCTGCCGGTTTACGTCGCCGGCAGCGGATGGAAAAGCTATGGCGCGAGCCTGCTTGGCGGCGTCGATCTGTCGGGCGATGCCCGCGACGGCGGCTGGGGCGTGTTTGGTCTGGTCAGCTACTCGCGGCTGACAGGTGATGCCAAGCGTTCACCCGTTACGTCGATACGGGGCGATGCGGACCAGTGGTTTCTTGCGGCAGGCGTCAGTTACACCTTCTAACAGCTTAACCGAATCGCAACGCTGTTTTGCGCATAATCGGTGTTCCACGTCAGGGGTGCCGTAAAAATGAACGGGTTCGCACATCAAATCCCCCATGATTCGGGGCAGAGCGGCGCCTTTGCGCGTAATGCTCGCGCCAGTTTCATGGGCTCGAAAATCATGCAGTCGATTGGCGTCGAGGCTGACCGACTGGAAGCCGTCCACAACGCGATGTTGCTGCGGTTGATTGACGACAATTCTGCGCGATCGCCCGCAAAGGACGAAGCCGACCGGCTCGCCGCGCATATCGTCGCCGTCGCACGCGTCGCGAGCGAAGCTTCTAGCGGCGGCGGTTCCAAGGCCGCCATCGCTGCAGTCATGCGCGAAAGCGGCCGCAGCATTGACCCGATGATTGCCCAGAATTTCCTTCGGCTGGCAAGCTCGCCGATTTTCTGGATGGCGATGGATTCCGACGGGCTCACATCAACGTAGCTCAGCCTGCCACAGTCAGTGGCTCAATACTCATCCCAGCCGCAATGCCGTGCGCGCGCTCGCATGGCCTCGATGAATAGCCGCGTTGATGGTAAGCTGCTTCGGCTCGCCTCGAAGAGCAAGCTAACAGGCAGCCATTCCGGTTGTTCGACTTTTAATACTTCGATCAACTTTCCCGCATGAACCGACTCTTCGACTTGATAATTCAGGAAATTGGCTAGGCCAACGCCTGCTTCGGCTGCTGCGACCGCCGCCGCGACAGTGTTTACGACTACACGCGGCCTGGCAGTTACACTATGACGCGCTCCAAAGCGCCATTCACTTGCAGCCCGAGGACCCGATGACGCAATCAGCCGATGTGACTTCAAGTCTGCCGGGCTTGTTGGTACCCCGTAGCGCGCAAGATAGCCGGGGCTCGCAACAATCATTTGCCGAACAGCGCCAAGCTTGATTACGCGAAGTAAAGAGTCCGCCAGCGGCCCGATCCGGACAGCAACGTCGATACCTTCCTCGATTACGCGAATGTTTCGATCAAGCAGCATCATGCGAATGTCCAGCGCAGGGAACTGATCAATCAGGCCTGCAACAACCGGTACAACGTGCATCTGCCCGAATGTGACCGGCGCTGTAATGTGGAACAGGCCTTGTGGCGCGGAGTTCGTGCCGGATAGTGACCGCTCGGCTTCTGCAAGTTCGTTTAGAATCCTGCGTGCCCGTTCGACAAAGCCGGCGCCTTCGTCGGTGAGCGAAACGGCGCGCGTAGAGCGGTGAAATAATGCTACATTCAGCCGCGATTCAAGTTCCGAAATACCGCGCGTAACGGCGGGTGGAGAAATACGAAGCGAACGTGCGGCGCCGGAAAAAGTGCCCTCTTCGGCAACCGCCAGAAACATTTCTATAGTGTGAAGATGGTCCAATTATTATTCCTGTTTATGAAATAGTGATTACGAAAAAGACCACATTATCACGATGTCGCTGATATTGTAATCCTAGCTCCGCCACAAAACGGAGATGGTCAAATGGCCAAAAATTACGTCAGGACATTATTCACCGACTCCGCCCGCGCGATGCAGGAGGCTGATGGATCGCGTGCGTCCTATGCACGGATGGAAGAGGGCGGCGATGGCACTCCCGACAGTATAACTCCCAAGGAAGCGGAGTTCATTGCTGCGCGCGACAGCTTCTATATCGCCAGCGTCACGCCTGAAGGTTGGCCGTATGTGCAGCACCGCGGCGGCCCGGCGGGGTTCCTGCGGCTTCTGCCCGGCAACCGGCTCGGCTTTGCAGACTATCAGGGTAACCGGCAGCATGTCAGCAATTCAAACCTTGTTGCCGAACCGCGCGTCTCGCTGTTCCTGATGGATTATCCCAACCGCCGCCGCCTCAAAATCCTGGGGCACGCGCGCATCACATCGGCCACCGACGATGCGGCGCTGGTCGCCTCGCTGATGCCCGATGGCTATAAGGCGATGGCCGAGCGGGCATATGTCGTCGACGTGATCGGGTTCGACTGGAACTGCCCGCAACACATCACTCCGCGCTTTACCGAGGCGGAAATCGCTGCGGCCATCCAGCCACTCAACGCCGAACTCAACCAATTACGCGCCGAAGTGGAAAGCCTGCGCGCCCAATCGAAAGGACTATGAACATGACCCAGACACTTACCACTGGCGCGCACCATATCGGGCTGACCGTGCCCGACCTCGACGCGGCAACCTATTTTTTTTGCAGCACGCTCGGTTTCAACGAAGTCGGTGGCAACCCGGCCTATCCGTCAAAGTTCGTCAGCGATGGCAAGACGCTGCTCACGCTCTGGCAGGCCGTCGACCCGGCAAGCGCCACGCCATTTGACCGCAAGACCAATATCGGTCTGCACCATTTGGCGCTCGGCGTCGCTAATGCCCAAGCACTGGCGATTGTTCATGCCAGAGTCGCGGAACATCCGGGCGTGACGGTCGAATTCGCGCCCGAACCGATCCGCGAGGGTTCGGCAACGCAGCATTTCATCTGCGCCATGCCCGGTGGGATCCGCATTGAATTTGCAACGCCGTTTGCCTGACAGGAGCGAGGATATGACGCGCCCGCCACTGCCGCCCTTCACCGCTGAATCTGCTGCACAGAAAGTCCGCGCCGCCGAAGATGCATGGAACAGCCGCGATCCGGCCCGGGTCGCGCTCGCTTACACGCCGGACAGTCAGTGGCGGAACCGGGAAATTTTTCTCCGCGATCGCTGCGAGATTGAAGCATTCCTGACGGGTAAATGGCAGCACGAACACGAGTATCGGTTGATAAAGGAGCTTTGGGCGTATGCGGGCAACCGAATTGCGGTTCGCTTCGCTTATGAATGGCGCGACGACGCCGGCCAATATTATCGCAGCTATGGCAACGAAAACTGGGAGTTCGCGGCAGACGGTCTGATGGCACGGCGGATCGCTAGCATCAATGATTTGCCAATCGAACCAACCGCGCGCCTTTTTCATTGGCCGCAGGGGCCCAGGCCAGAGAGCTATCCGGGCTTGTCGGATCTGGGGCTTTAGCATGGCGCCTTGCCTACACGTCGCCTGATGTGGCGGAGGATGGCCGGGCGTTTGTTCGGTGTTAAAGTCCGGCCGGGCCTTCAGATCGCGTTGACTGGCAGACGCAGATAAATGTGCCCGCCGGGCGATGCCGGCGGCAGTGCTCCGGCGCGAATGTTGACCTGTAGCGACGGAAGGATGAGTTGGGGTGTCTCCAGCGTGTTGTCGCGCGCGGTACGCATCGCGACAAATTCGGCTTCGGAAATGCCATTATGGACATGGATATTCGCGCGGCGTTGCTCGGAAACGGACGTTTGCCAAGCATATTCGGTACGGCCCGCCGGCAGATAATCATGGCCGACAAATATCCGCGTATCCGCGGCCAATTCGAGTATCTTTCGGATGGATCGATAAAGAATTTCCGCACTTCCGCCGGGAAAGTCAGCGCGCGCGGTGCCGTAATCGGGCATGAATAGTGTGTCGCCAACAAAGGCCGCGTCACCGATGATGTAAGTCAGGCAAGCGGGTGTGTGGCCGGGTGTGTGCATGACCTTGATCTCCAGATCGCCGAGCGGCAAGCTGTCACCATCGGCCACCAGCCGGTCGAAGTCACTGCCATCGGGGGTGACATCATCGGCTTCGAACAATGCGCCGAATATTGTCTGGACCTCTGTTATGTAGGTGCCGATGACCACAGGCGCGCCTGTGACTTCGCGCAAATGATGCGCGGCGGACAGATGGTCAGCATGGGCGTGGGTTTCGAGAAGATAGATGATTTCTAGTCCCTGCGCCTTTGCCGTGGCGAGCAGGGCGTCGGCCGATGTCGTTGCGACCCGCCCGTTGCGTGGGGTGAAGTCGAGCACGGGGTCAATAATCGCGGCCTTTTTGGTCGCGGGGTCATGGACGATATAACTCACCGTATTGGTGGCGTGATCGAAAAACGCTTGGACTGACGGGATCATGAGTCGTCTCCTTATGCGCAATATATTAGCACTTGCTAAATTAGAATCAATTCATATAATGAGATCATGTTTGATTCAGCCCGTTTCGATCTCTCGCTATTCGAGGAAAGCGCCGGACGCGCCGCGACTTTGTTGCGCCTGCTCGGCAATGAACGCCGTTTGATGGTGCTGTGCCAGTTGGCCAATGGCGAATTGTCGGTCAGCGAGCTCCAGTCGCGTGTCGGCCTGTCGCAGTCTGCGCTGTCGCAGCATCTGGCGTTGCTTCGCGAGGAAGGCGTGGTCGCCACTCGGCGCGAAAGGCAGACCATATATTATCGCATCGTCGACCACGCGGCGATGCGCGTTATCGAGACTTTGGCGGAGCTGTTCTGCCCACCCGAAATGAGGATCAAGCCATGACCGCCATCTTACACAAATTATCACCCCAGCAGGTTCGTGAGCGCATTGACGCGGGAAGCGCTGTGCTCGTCGATATCCGCGAGCCCGATGAATTCGCGCGCAGCCATGTCAAAGGCGCGCAGTCGCAGCCGCTAACGACTTGGGAGAAAGCGCATCTGACCATTGACCCGGACGCCGACGTCATCTTCACCTGTCGCTCGGGTATGCGGACGGCAGGGGCGTGCGACCGGCTGGCGGCGCGGGTGAATGGCGATGCCTTTGTCCTTGATGGCGGGCTGGACGCTTGGGCAAAGGCGGGGTTGCCCGTGGAAACCAACGCCGATGCGCCGATGGAAATCATGCGTCAGGTGCAGATTGCGGCGGGTTCGCTCGTGCTGTTAGGCGTGCTGCTCGGATTTCTGGTCGCACCTTCCTGGTTTGCGCTGTCTGGCTTTGTCGGCGCCGGCCTCACATTCGCTGGCGTCAGCGGATACTGCGGGATGGCGCACTTGTTGATGCTGGCGCCATGGAATCGGGTGAAGCCCGCCTGATATGGGCGTTGAAACGCTCCTGCTGGCCGCATTGGGCGGAATGCTGATCGGGCTGCTGCTCACCTTGTTCGGCGGCGGCGGATCGGTGCTAGCGACGCCGTGGCTGATTTATGTCGTTGGCGTTATGGATACCCATGCGGCGATTGGCACCTCGGCAGCGGCCGTCGCGGTCAATGCCGCCACAGGCCTTGCGGCGCAAGCACGGGCAGGGCGGGTGAAATGGCCTTGCGCGATTACCTTTGGGATTGCGGGCCTCGCCGGGTCGCTGGTCGGCGCGCATTTCGCGAAGCAGGTTGATGGCAAATCACTGCTCATGTGGTTTGCGGTCGCGATGATCGCGATTGCCATATCAATGTTGATCCCGAAAAAGAACGAAGGCGACCCCGCGGTCCGCCTGACCCCGCCGATGGTGCTGAAACTCGCGCCTGTGGGTTTGCTCGCAGGATTGGCGGCAGGCTTTTTCGGCATCGGCGGCGGTTTTCTGATCGCGCCCGGCCTGATGGCCTCCACTGGCATGACGCTTGCCAATGCCAGCGCGTCGTCTCTGGTGTCAGTCAGCCTGTTCGGCGGCGCGACCAGCCTGTCTTATGCAGCGTCGGGGCAGCTTATCTGGCCGTTGTTCGGAGCGTTGGTCGTCGGCGGCGCAGGCGGGACACTGGCCGCATTGCCGCTGGCAAAATATCTTGAAAGCCGCACCGCGATGGCGCGGACCATCTTTGCACTGATGGTGATTGCGGTCGCGATATTCATCCTGCTGGACTGACTTCGCAACCTCGCCTATCATATAGCCATCCCCGGGGAGTCGTGTGACTGAGAGGCAGGTGTAACGCCCTGCGACCCGCTGAACCTGATCCGGCTAGCACCGGCGGAGGGAGGGAGCGGTTTCACCAGAGTCCGCCCTCACTCCGATTATATGGAGTGAGAGACATGGCAGACATCCCCGCACGCACCGAAATCGGCGTCACCACCGGCCCAATCCGCGGTTCCAAGAAAATCTACGTTGGCCCCACCCCGATTCATGGCTGCCGTGTCGCCATGCGTGAGATTTACCTCGACCCGAGCTGCGACGACGCCCCCGTCCGCGTTTACGACCCGAGCGGACCTTACACTGACGCCGACGCGCGCATCGACATCAGCATGGGCCTCCCCGAAATCCGCTCCAGCTGGATCCGCGAACGCGGCGATGTCGAGCAGGTTTTCCAACGCGAAGTCCGCCCCGAAGATAACGGCCAGCTCGGCCCCGACCGCAGCGGCGGCGTCGCGCCCTTCCCCAATGTCCGCAAACAGGTGCTGCGCGCCAAGCCCGGCATGAACGTCAGCCAGATGCATTATGCCCGCCAAGGCATCATCACCGCCGAAATGGAATATGTCGCCGAACGTGAAAATCTGGGCCGCGCGCGCCTCGCCGAATATAAGCGCGACGGCGAAAGCTTTGGCGCTGAAATCCCCGATTACGTCACCCCCGAGTTCGTCCGCGACGAAATCGCACGGGGCCGCGCGATCATCCCCAACAACATCAACCACCCCGAGAGCGAACCGATGGCCATCGGGCGCAATTTCCTCGTCAAGATCAACGCCAACATCGGCAACAGCGCTGTCGCGTCCGACGTCGCCACCGAAGTCGACAAGATGGTCTGGTCAATCCGCTGGGGCGCGGACACCGTCATGGACCTGTCGACCGGCCGCAACATCCACGACACGCGCGAATGGATCATCCGCAACTCGCCCGTCCCCATCGGCACCGTGCCGATCTATCAGGCGCTGGAAAAGGTCGGCGGCGTCGCCGAGGACCTGACCTGGGAAATCTACCGCGATACGCTGATCGAACAAGCCGAACAGGGCGTCGATTATTTCACCATCCATGCGGGCGTGCGCCTGCCTTACGTCCCGCTCGCCGCCAAGCGCGTGACCGGCATCGTCAGCCGCGGCGGCAGTATCATGGCGAAATGGTGCCTCGCGCATCACAAGGAAAGCTTCCTCTACGAACATTTCGACGACATCACCGAGATTATGAAGGCTTATGACATCGCCTATAGCCTT
>JANNQI010000028.1:0-6869 GCA_031400695.1 Sphingomonadales bacterium
GGCGCCGCCTGTTCCCCCCCCGCCCTATTATAAAAAACTCAAATTTTAAAAAAAATATTGTAATACCTCGTTGCTGTGGGGGCCCGCCCCCACCCCCCACCCCCCCCCCCCCCACAACTGCGTTCGCGCAAATCGCGCCGCAAATTATCAGCAACACCGCAATGGCCGAATGGACGGTCGGGGGGCAAACGCTCTCGCGGCCCTCCAATACCGTGCAATTTGCGGTCGAAACAACGCCGGTTACACCACCGCTGCTTTCGCTTTTCCGTTTTTCCAAAGGCCCTGGCGCATCGCCGGCAAATTTGCCGCCGACCATCTGCACCGGTGCCAACGGACCGACCCTGATCACTTTCGGCGGGGTCTATTCCGGTCTGGAGACCAATCCCGCGAGCCTTTTGCCGGCTACAGCCATTCGCGCGGGCGAACCATTGGTAATCCAGGTCGATTTTGCGTCGAAAAACGTCAATTCTGGCGCGATTGACAGCTTCGAAGTGGTGGTAACCACGCCCAATGGCGACAGGGAGCGCATTACGCTCACCGAATCTGCAGTCAACAGCGGCAGATTTACCGGTTTCATCAACACCAAGGCGGCCCCACCGCCGCCAGTCCTCGGCGATTGCGCACTTTCGGTGCGACCCGGCGACACCGTGGACGTCGAAATCGACGATCCGGGAACAGGCGGTACGGTCGGCACGAGTCCGGTGGAGATACTGGTCGATCCTTTCGGGGTAAGCTTCGACAGTGGCGATGGCGCACCTGTCGATGGCACCACTGTAACGATTGTCGATGCAGCAACGGGGCAACCTGCGACCGTTTTTGGCGATGACGGAGTCTCAGCGTTCCCCAATACGCTTGTAACCGGAAGCACAGTAACCGACAGTAGCGGCAGAATTTATGCTTTTACACCAGGGTTTTACCGCTTCCCGTTCCTCAGGCAGGGAACATACAGGTTCATCGTCACGCCGCCTGCGCCTTACACCTATCCATCCGTAGCGACGCCGGCAGAGCTGGCGGCGCTGACCAGGCCCGACGGCGGGCCATTTATCATCGCGCCCGGGTCATTTGGTGGCATGATAACCTTATTTGACCCAGCACCGGTGCGGATAGACATCCCGCTTGACCGGCCCGGCGGGGCTTTGACGCTGAGCAAGGTAACCTCGGCAGCAACGGCAATGCCCGGAGATGTTGTGCAGTATCGTGTCTCAGTGACCAATCCCGACCGCACGCGCAATTCAGGCCCTATCACAGTTACCGACCGCCTTCCTGCTTCGATGCGTCTGCGTCCAAATAGTGTTCGCTATCAGGGTATTAGTGTCATTCCGACAGTAGTACCGGACGGAAGCAGTTTCACCGTTGCCCTACCCCCATTGGCAGGCGGCGCTTCGGGACTGCTCACATATCTTGCCGAAGTCCGTCAAGATGCACGACCCGGCGACGCGCTCAATCTTGCCGCTGCAGCGGATAACCGTGGCGCAACCAGCGGCACCGTCGATGCACTCGTCCGCATCGTCCGCGACGGTATAAGCGAACGTTTCACGCTTGTCGGTCGCGTCACCGAAGGCGGCTGCACGCTCGATCCGCGCAAGGCAAAGGGCATCCAAGGCGTCCGCGTTATGCTTCAGGACGGCACTTACACCGTCACCGACGAGGATGGCCGATACCATTTCGAAGGCCTGATTCCCGGCCTGCACGTGGTCCAGATCGACCCTATCAGCTTCCCGCTCGACATGGCACCCGTCGACTGTGCCCAGAATACGCGCAGCGCCGGAAACGAGATATCGCGCTTTGTCGAAGGACGCGGGGGCAGCCTGAAACGCGCAGATTTCCAAGCCAGAATCGTTCCGCCGCGCGCGCCACTGAACAGCAGTGCCAAGCCATTGCCGCGCGTTTTGTCCGACGCTGACGCCGCCGGTGCGGAGCGTGACTGGACTGCCGGCCTGTCCGCAGGCACTGGTTTCGTTTACCCCGAAACCGACTACAACCCGCGCGTCAAGGCGATCCGCATCGCCGTCAAGCATCGCCCCGACCAGAAGGTCCAACTTTCGCTTAACGGCCAGCCCGTAAACGCGCTGAACCTCGACGGTTTGAAGAAAAGCCAAGATGGCAGCATCTTCGTGACGGTGTGGCGCGGCGTTGTGATCGAGGAAGGCAACAATCAGATTACTGCAAAGATTGTCGATGCCAACGAAACTATGGTCGAAACGCTCAGCCGGACAGTGTACTTCGCGCTGCCGCCGATGCAGGCGCAATTCGTCAAGGAACATTCGGTTCTGGTCGCCGACGGTATAACCCGCCCGCGCATCGCCTTCCGCCTCACCGACCGCGCAGGCAAGCCGATCCAGCAGGGCGCAACAGGCGATTTCAGCGTCAACTCGCCTTACAGAGCGGCAATGGACGCTGATGCGGAGCAGGCAAGCCAATTGAGCGGCCTCGAGCGTGCGAGTGCGGTGTGGCGCGTCCATGACGACAACGGCCTTGCCTATGTCGAGCTTGAACCGACAACCGCGTCTGGCACCGTTGCGCTTACCTTCAATTTCCAAAGCGGCCAAACGAAGCGCGAGCAGCGTATGGAAAGCTGGCTCGATCCGGGCAATCGTCCTTGGACAGTCGTCGGATTCGCGGCTGGCACAATCGGCTTCAACAAGCTTTCCGAAGGCCTCGAGACGCTGGTCGACGATGATGATCAGCTTAACCTAGATGGCCGCATCGCGCTCTACGCCAAGGGCCGTGTGACAGGCAAATGGTTGATGACGATGTCGTATGACACCGACAAGAAGGAAGACGAAACCCGCTTTGCAGGTGTCATCGACCCGCGCCGTTATTACACAATCTATGCCGATCGCACCGACCAGCGTTATGACGCGGCATCGGTGCGCCGCCTGTATCTCAAGCTCGAGCGTCCGCAATTCTATGCGCTGTTCGGCGATTACCAGACCGGCATCGACGAGCCCGAGCTCGCGCGTTACCAGCGCTCGTTCAACGGTATCAAGGCCGAGTATCGCAACGATGAAATCCAGGCGACCGCCTTTGGCTCGGACACGCCATACCGTTATCGCCGCGAGGAAATTCAGGGCAACGGCCTGTCGGGTCCCTATGCTTTGGCTGCACGCGATATTGTCGCCAACAGCGAGCGGATCACCATCGAAACGCGCGACCGTCTGCGCGGTGACCGGATCACAGGCAGCAAATCGCTGTTCCGCCATGTCGATTATGACATCGATTATCTCGCCGGCACGTTACGCTTCCGCGAGCCGATCCTGTCGCGCTCGAGCGGCCTCGACCCACAGTTCATTATCGCCGAATATGAAATCGACGGCATCGGTCAGCGCGTTGCTAACACGGGTGGCCGTGTGCGCTGGACCAGCGCTGACGGCAAGGTACAGGTCGCCGCGACGGGTATCCACGACGAAAGCGACATCGCCAAAACCGACCTGCTCGGCGCAGACGTTGTTTACCGTCCGGGAACCGGCACCGAGATCCGCGCCGAATTTGCAGGCTCTAATGGTCAGGCTAAACGCAATAGCAGCACACCAAGCGCAGGCGGCGCGACCGCTTGGCTGGTCGAGGCAGAGCATCATGACGAGAAGTTCGACGTGCTTGCCTATGTTCGCGAACAACAAGCAGGCTTTGGCGTCGGCCAGACCAACCGCGGAAATATCGGCACGCGCAAGTTCGGCATCGACGGCCGGGTACGCATCACCGACAAGCTGTCCGCATCGCTCATCGCTTATCAGGAAGAATTCTTCGGGCAAGACGCTCGCCGCCGCGCCGCGCTCAGTGAGCTGGAGTATACCGACGGCGACACCACACTGCGTGCTGGCTTGACGCACGCCAACGACAAGCTTGCCGACGGCACCACCAACACCTCGACGCTCGCTAAACTGGGCGCTTCTCAACGCTTCTTCGACAACAAGCTTGAGCTGTCGGCGCAGACCGAATTTGCGTTGGGCGACCAGGACGAAAGCGTCGACTTCCCTGCCCGCCACAACATCGCTGCGCGCTTCCAGGTCAAGAAAGACATCGCGCTGATCGCGGGCTACGAGATCGCCAAGGGCGAGAACATCGACGCGCGCACCGCACGAATCGGCTTTGATGTCGCGCCTTGGTCGGGCGGCCGTTTGCTCAGTAGCATCAACCGCCAGGACATCACTGAATTTGGCCCGCGCACTTTTGCCGCTTATGGTCTCGCGCAATCGTTCAAGGTCAGTGAAAAATGGTCGGTCGATTTCACGCTGGACGGAAACGAGACGATCGGCGGCTTCGACAGGGCCGATGTGGTAAATCCTGACCAGCCAGTAGCCTCTGGAGGCTTCCTAGGTAGCGATGGCAGCCTTACCGAGGACTTTATGGCTGTTACCGCGGGGGCGACCTTCCACGGCGACCGCTGGAGCTGGACAGGCCGTGCGGAATATCGCGCTGGAGACACCACAGATCGCTACGGCGTCACTTCCGCCATCCTGCGCCAAATCGGCGAAGGACGTGCCGTGGGCGGGCTGCTAAGCTGGTTCCGCGCCAAGGAAGAGGGCGGTGCGACGACGACAACGGCACAAGCCGAAATCAGCTGGGCGCATCGCCCTGCCGACAGCCAGTGGTCTTTCCTGAACAAAACCGAGTTCCGTTATGACGCCGTGCGTAACGCCGTTGCCGGCCTGCCTGGCCCGATTGGCGGCGCAGTGCTCGAAATCGACGGTGACGCCAAATCGCGCCGCGTGATTAACAGCCTGTCGGTCAACTACACGCCGATTGACGAGGATGACGGCAATTTCATCGAGCGCGGCGAATATGCGTTCTTCTGGGGCACACGCTACGCCACCGACCGTTTCGGCCGCGATGACGTCAAAGGCTGGAGCAACGTCATCGGCGGCGATTTCAAGTTCGACCTTTCTGATGTAGCTGATATCGGTGCCGCCGGAACCGTGCGGATCGGTACCAATGGCAAGAATATCGCCTATTCGGGCGGCCCGGTGCTGACGGTCACGCCGTTCAAGAATGCTAATATCTCATTGGGCTACAACGTAGTAGGCTTTGAGGACCGCGATTTCGAAGAAGCGCGCTACACCCGTTCGGGGCCGTTCGTGACCTTCAAGCTGAAGTTCGACCAGACGAGTTTGGCAGGATTTAAGTTCTAGTCCGCAAAAAGCAGAACCGGCGTTTCAATCAGTTTTTTGAGCGCCTGCACATAGCTCGCCGCGTCCCAGCCATCGACAACGCGATGATCGCAGCTGATCGACAGGTTCATCAACTTGCGCGCCTCGATTGAATCGCCGACAAACATCGGGCGCTCAACGATCTTGTTAGGCCCGATTATCGCCACTTCTGGGCGGTTAATGACTGGCGTGGTGGCAATCCCTCCCAATGGCCCCAAGGACGTCACTGTAAGTGTAGAGCCCGACAATTCTTCGCTCTTCGCCGTACCGTTACGGGCAGCATCGGCCAAACGGCTGATTTCCATCGCCAATTGCCAGATACTTCGGTCCTGCGCGTCACGGATGACGGGGACCATCAGCCCCGCGTCGGTCTGTGTCGCCATGCCGAGATGAACAGACCCGTAGCGCGTTACCACACCCGCTTCGTCGTCAAAACGCGCATTGAGCATCGGAAACTGCGGAATGGTCTTGCAAATCGCGACGATCAGCATCGGCAGAAGTGTCAATTTGGGCTTCGAACCGCGATTTGCATTCAAGTCGGCACGCATCGCCTCGATTTGCGTGACGTCAATTTCATCGACGTACGTAAAATGCGGGATGTTACGTTTCGATGCTGCCATATTGTCGGCAATCCGGCGGCGCATTCCGATTATCTTTATCGCTTCGTCTTCGCGTTTTGCAGAAGCCGACGCGCGGTAGCCCTGGCTTGAACCATAACTCAAAAAAGCATCAAGATCCGCATGCCGCACATGCCCGCCTGCCGTCTTGACGTCAGTCAAATCAACCCCCAGTTCCTTGGCCCGCGCCCGCACCGCAGGTGAAGCCGTGATAGTCGTGTGCGACTGAGGTGCAGGACGTTCCTTGGGTTTTTCTACTTCAACCTTGATAACTTCAGCTGCGACGATCGGCTCGGGCGCTTGTGGTACTTCGTCCGCGACCGTTGCGGCAACGACGGGTTCTTCGGATACGACGGGCATTTCGTGACTGACGTCAGTGACGTCACTCGCGGTTTCGATTTCTACCAGCATAGAGCCGATAGCAATGACATCGCCTGCCTCACCGGCAATCTTGGTAACGACGCCCGAAACCGGGCTTTCCATTTCGACCGTTGCCTTGTCGGTCATCATGTCAGCAATCGGTTGATCTTCGGAAATCGTATCTCCAACCTGGACGTGCCACGCGACGATTTCGGCTTCTGCAATACCTTCGCCGATATCAGGCAAATTGAATGTAAATTTTGCCATCAGCTCAATCCTTCATAATCTTGTCGAACGCGCGGGCGAGGCGCACCGGTCCGGGGAAATAGGCCCATTCAAGGCTGTGTGGATACGGCGTGTCAAAACCGGTGACGCGCTCAACAGGCGCTTCGAGATGATAGAAGCATCGCTCCTGAACCTGCGCCGCCAGTTCGGCACCAAAGCCGCTGGTGCGCGTCGCTTCGTGCACCACCATGCATCGTCCGGTTTTCTTCACCGACGCCTCGATGGCTTCGATATCGAGTGGAAGCAATGTGCGCAAATCGATAATCTCCGCGTCGATCCCGAGGTCTTCGACCACCGCGTTCACCACATGCACCATCGTGCCATAGGTCAGCACGGTCACTGCCTGCCCTTCGCGTACTGTCGCGGCCTTGCCGAGTTCGATGCGATAATAATCCTCCGGCACCGCGCTGCCCTCATGCTTCGACCAAGGCTCGACCGGGCGGTCGTAATAGCCGGTGAA
>JANNQI010000029.1:0-10187 GCA_031400695.1 Sphingomonadales bacterium
GCCTTTCAAGATCGCCGAGATCGAAGCCGCCATTGCGGAGATGCTGAAATGAACATCCAGACCCCGATCACCCCCGCCACCAAGCCCGAGGACTGGGCATCCGACCAGGAGGTGCGCTGGTGCCCCGGCTGCGGCGACTATGCAATTCTGAAGGCCGTGCAGCGCACCATGCCCGAGCTCGGCGCCCGGCCGGAAAACACCGTGTTCGTCAGCGGCATCGGCTGCTCGTCGCGCTTTCCCTATTATATGGAAACCTATGGCTTCCACACCATCCACGGCCGCGCGCCGGCGGTGGCGACAGGCGTGAAGCTCGCCAATCCCGACCTCGATGTGTGGATTATCACCGGCGATGGCGACGCGCTTTCGATTGGCGGCAATCACACGATGCACCTGCTGCGGCGCAATCTCGATTGCCAGATCATGCTGTTCAACAACGAGATTTACGGCCTGACCAAGGGCCAATACTCGCCCACCAGCCGTATCGGCACGAACAGCCCTTCGACGCCTTATGGTTCGGTCGACCGGCCAGCCACGCCATGCGCCTTTGCGCTGGGTTCGGGTGCGCGGTTCGTGGCGCGCGGGTTCGATGTGTCGAAGAATCTGCCCGAAGTGCTGAAGGCAGCGCACGCCCATCGCGGCGCGGCGTTTATCGAGATTTTCCAGAACTGCATCGTCTACAACAAGGACGTGTTCGAGGACTTCGCCGCGCCCAAGGGTGCCGAGGACCAGCAACTCTGGCTCAAGGATGGCGAGCCGATGTTGTTCGCCAAAGGGCTGAAGGGCATTGCGCTCGATGTCGAGGCGCTGGAGCTAAAGGTTGTCGATGTCGTCGATGGCGATTGGCAAGCCGCCGGCGTCATCGTCCACAATGTCACCAACCGCTCCATCGCGCATATGCTAGTCGAAATGCGCTTCGGCGAATTCCCGATGGCGCTTGGCGTGCTCTACGACGATCCGCGCCCGACGTTCAATGACGCGGTGGTCGAGCAGAACCGGGCAGTAAGCGAAGGCAAGGTCGCCGACCTGAGCAATCTGTTGATCAAGGGCCAGACTTGGACCGTGGTGGACGGGCATCCCGAGATTTAGGCAGCGCACAGCGATAGAACGGTATTGCGTCCGCCGTCTTGCTCCGCCAGCAAGGCGTAATGGATAATCTGACACATAGCCTCGTCGGTGCTCTCATCGGGCAGATGGGGTTGAAGCGCAAGACCGGGTTGGCGATGCCGACGCTGATCATTGCCGCGAATATTCCCGATATCGACGTGGTGGCGACTTTGCTGGGCGGGCATCAGCACTTGGCGATCCGGCGGGGGATCACGCATGGGCCGATTGCGATGGTAGTGTTGCCGTTGCTGTTGTGGGCGGCTATGTTGTGGTTCGACCGCTGGCAGACGAGGCGAGGAAAGCGGCCCGACAAAAGACTTCCGATCCACAAAGGGTGGTTGCTGGCCTTGGCTTACCTTGGCTGCCTCAGTCACCCGCTGTTCGATTGGTTCAATAGCTATGGAATCCGGCTTTTGGAGCCTTTTTCGAGCCAGTGGTTCTATGGTGATAGCATCTTCATTATCGACGTTTGGATTTTGGCCGGATTGATCGCTGGTATTTGGCTTTCGAAGCGACGCGAAAACAACGGTACTGGTAATCCGTTTGGACCATCGCGCATCGCCGCTTCCACTATAGTTGTGTACATATGTGCAAATCTGGCGATCACCAGCGTGGCAGAGCAATACGCCAGCAACAAAGTGTATCGTAAACCCTCATTCATTGCGGCCAACCCTGTTCCCGTCGCATTTTGGCAAAGAGAAATGCTCTGGCAAAATGAATTCGAAATCGGTTCCGCGCTGTTTAGTTTTTTGACGTTTGGGTGGACGGGTGAAAAGAGAGTTGCTCGCGAACCGCTGGATGAGCGGGTCGGCGAAGCCACTGCGGCAGATCCTGAAGCCGACGCATTTATATTTTGGTCTCGGATGGAATTGGTCACCGTGAAAGAAATAAACGGTGTCGATACGGCTATCGTTACCGATCAACGGTTCACCAATCCATGGGTAGTCGACAGATTCACTGTCAAGGTCCCATTACCGAAAAAAGCACCATGATCGCCCCCATTATCGTCTGGCTGCGCCGCGATCTGCGGCTTGCCGATCAGCCTGCGCTGGCGGCAGCGGTTACGAGCGGCGCGCCGATTATTCCGCTCTATATCCTCGATGACGAAACGCCCAAGCATCGGAAGATGGGCGGCGCTTCGCGGTGGTGGTTGCACCATAGCCTGGCTTCGTTCGATGCGGATTTGCGGAAGCTTGGTTCGCGGTTGATATTGCGGGCTGGCAAGTCGGACGAGATATTGTCAGCGCTTGCCAAAGAAACCGGCGCGACCGTTGTTCACTGCATCCGCCATTACGAACCGTGGTGGCGGAATGCCGAGAAGGCGGCTGCGAAGGCTTTGCCCGAAGGCTGCGAGCTGGTTTGCCATGACGGCAACTATCTGTTGCGACCCGGTAGCGTGACCACGGGCAGCGGTGGGCAGTATAAAATCTACACGCCGTTCATGCGCGCGGTGTGGCAGCATATGCCGCCGCCTGAACCGCTGCCCACGCCCGACAAAATTGTCGCGCCAGAAAGCTGGCCAGATAGTGACGCGCTATCCGATTGGAATTTACTTCCTACCAAACCCGATTGGTCTGGCGGGATGAAGGAAATGTGGTCGCCGGGCGAAGCAGGCGCGAACGCGCGGCTTGCGACTTTTGCGGATAAGGCAAGGTTCTACGACGAAAAGCGCAATCTGCCCTCGGTCGCCGGCTCGTCATTTCTGTCCCCGCATCTGCATTTCGGCGAGATTTCACCAGCCACCTGCTGGCACGCAACGATGAAATCCGGTGGTTCGGTGGACGTGTTCCTGAAGGAATTGGTCTGGCGCGATTATGCGCAGAATGTAATTTGCCAGTTTCCCGAATATGGCGGGAAGAATGCGCGTGAAGCATTCGACAGACTGCCATGGCGCGATATGTCCGATCCAGCGGTTAAGGCAGATTATATCGCATGGACCAAGGGCAGAACCGGCTACCCAATTGTCGATGCAGGCATGCGGCAGCTTTGGGCAACAGGGTGGATGCACAACCGGGTGCGGATGATTGCAGCATCGTTCCTCATCAAACATCTCCTCATCGACTGGCGCGAGGGCGAGCAGTGGTTCTGGGACACACTGGTCGATGCCGATTATGGCAGCAACAGCGTCAATTGGCAGTGGACTGCTGGGAGCGGCGTGGACAGCAATATGTTCGTCCGCATCATGGCGCCGTTATCGCAATCCGAAAAATTCGATGCCGCGCGCTATATTCGCGAATGGGTGTCAGAATTGGCCGATTTGCGAGAGCCGTACATTCACGACCCCGAAGAGCATGGCGTTCGGCCGAAAGATTACCCGCGCAAGATTATCGGTCACAAGGCTGCTCGAGAACGGGCGTTGAAGGCGCATGATGCGGTAAAAGCCTAGGCTTCGATGATGAGTCGATGCCCGGTTTCAAACTCCGACCGAAGCAATTCCACAATCACCTCCGCCACAACCGACGGCTCTTTGACCGTCGCCGGATCTTCGCCGGGATAGGCGGCGGCGCGCATTTTGGTTCGGGTACGGCCGGGGTCGACGATGGCAACGCGAACCGACGAAAGGTTTTTGACCTCTTCGCCATAGCTTTGGACCAGATTTTCGAGCGCGGCTTTCGATGCGCCATAAGCGCCCCAAAAAGCCCGTGGCCTTGCGCCGACCGAGGAGGTGAGGGCAATCAGCCGGCCTGTTTCGCTTTTGCGTAGCAGTGCATCGAACGACGCCATCAAGACCTGCTGCGCCGTCACGTTCAGCGTAAACAGCCGAGCGAATTCCGCGCCGTCGATTGTCGATAACGGCGTTAGCGTTCCCAGCATGGCCGCATTAAGCACCAAAATGTCGAGCCTGCCCCACCGCTCTGACACTGCTGCAGCCAGCCGCGATATGCTATCTCCATCGGTCAGGTCGAGCGGCGCAATTGTAGCGCTGCCACCCGCCGCAAATATCGCGTCCTCGACTCCTTCGAGATCCTTTGCGGTCCGTGCAGTGATGATGACATGCGCGCCATGTGCCGCCAATGCCTGCGCTGTTGCTGCGCCGATGCCACGACTCGCGCCGGTGATCAGCGCAATCTTGCCTTCTAAAACCTTGCTCACGTTAGGCCGATTTCCGTTCGCCGAGCATGATAAGCTGGTCCGCTTCCTGCTCTTCATGGTCGGTCAGGCTGGTCGGATAGTCACCAGTGAAGCAGGCATCGCAATATTGCGGCTTGCCGTTGTTACGCGCGTCCTCGCCAAGAGCGCGGTAGAGACCGTCGATGGACAGGAAAGCTAGGCTATCGGCCTGGATGAAAGCACGCATTTCCTCCACGTCCATCCGGCTGGCGAGCAGCTTGGAACGTTCGGGCGTATCGACGCCATAAAAGCAGCTATTCATAGTCGGCGGGCTGGCGATGCGCATATGGACTTCGGCGGCGCCTGCCTCACGCATCATCTGTACAATCTTGAGCGACGTTGTGCCGCGCACGATGGAATCATCGATGAGCACGATCTTCTTGCCCGCAACGAGGTTTTTGTTGGCATTATGCTTCAACTTTACGCCTAAATGGCGGACGCCATCGCCCGGTTGGATAAAGGTGCGACCGACATAATGCGAGCGGATGATCCCCAATTCGAACGGGATTTTGGCGGCTTCGGCATAGCCGATCGCTGCGGGCGTGCCGCTGTCCGGGACTGGAATGACGTAATCGACATCGACGCCATTTTCCCGCGCCAGTTCAGCGCCGATGGCCTTGCGCACCGAATAGACGCTGATGCCGTCAACAATTGAATCGGGCCGCGAAAAATAGACATGCTCAAAGATACACGGACGCTGCGCCACTGGGATGAACGGTTTGTGCGAGGTAATTTCGCCATTCCGGACGATCACGATTTCGCCAGGCTCCACGGCGCGGATAAATTCCGCCCCCACGATGTCGAGGGCGACGGTTTCCGACGCGAAGATAATCGAATCGCCAAGCTTACCCATCACCAACGGCCGAATGCCCAGCGGATCGCGGCAGGCAATCACGCCTTCAGTGGTAAGGCAGAGAAGTGAATAGGCACCTTCGACCCGCTTCAACGCGTCGATCAGTCGATCGAGCAGCGTGCGGTATCCCGAAGTTGCAACCAGATGGATGATGACTTCGGTATCCGAAGTCGATTGAAAAATCGAACCGCGTCGCACCAGATCGCGGCGCACGGTCATCGCGTTTGAAATATTGCCATTATGCGCCACGGCAAATCCGCCGGTCGCCAAATCGGCATATAACGGCTGCACATTGCGCAGCGACGTTTCGCCAGTGGTCGAGTAACGGACATGGCCGATTGCGCTGCGTCCAACGAGACCGCCGATTATTTCTTCGCGATCGAAATTGCCCGCGACATGGCCCATTGCGCGGTGGGTGTGGAAATCATGCCCGTCAAAGCTGGTGACGCCAGCTGCTTCCTGCCCGCGATGTTGCAACGCGTGCAGCCCAAGCGCAACCATCGCCGATGCGCCATCGACGTCGCACACGCCGAAGATCCCGCACTCTTCGCGTAATTTATCGTCATCAAAGGGGTCGGTGGTCAGCATTTGTCGAATCCCGCTGCGCTTCGCTGGCTGGCATATAGGCATGCTTGCCGCGATTGTCTCCCCCGGAGTCGTCGTTCTGTAACAAAGAATTTGTTGGCGAGGCTTTTCTGCATCGTTTAGGCCATTCCCATGACCGATAAACGCGAAACGGGGCTAACGCTCGATCCGAAATTCGACGCTAACGGGCTGGTAACGGCAGTTGTCACCGACGCTGCCGACGGCGCGGTGCTAATGGTCGGGCATATGAACGCCGAGGCACTGGCGAAGAGTCGCGAGAGTGGAACTGCGATTTTCTTTTCGCGCAGCCGTCAGCGGCTGTGGCAAAAGGGCGAGAGTAGCGGGCATTTTCTCAAAATAATCGAGATGCGGATCGACTGTGACCAGGATGCAGTGTGGATCATCGCCAAGCCGGAAGGGCCGACCTGCCACACCGGCGAACGAAGCTGCTTTTATCGGCGGATTACGCCTGAAGGCCTGGAACGCATTTGAACCGTGGTGTTGCCCTTCTATGTATCGCCTTGCTGGCAGGTTGCGGGGACAACGCACCGTCAGCCTTGGGCGGCGGCAATGATGTCGGGTCGGAACTCGACGAGGCGGCCATAGAGGCAGGCATTATGCCCGACCCCGACGAAATCGAATTCGCCGGTCGCTTTGAAACTCGTAGCGAATTGGGGACCGACAAATTCTGCGCGGTTTCCAGCGGAGCCAACAAATTTGGCATCGGCTTCATCGCGTTGTTCGGGCCTGAAAGCAAATGCGAGGGCAAGGGGACTGCCACGGTCAATGGCGATAAAGTGCGCATTTCGCTCGGTGGCAAGGGAAACTGCGCATTCGACGCCCGCTACGACGGATTAGAACTGCGTTTCCCAGGCTCGGTAGAAAGCGGTTGCGCATCCTATTGCTCGCCAAGGGCGAGCTTGTCGGGCACGCATTATTTCATGGTCCAGCCGGGGGATACCGCGGCGCGTAATACGCTGGGCCGGGACATCGAAAGGCTGTGTCCCTAGAATTCAAACAGATAAACAGGCTGGACAAGCGGGTCTTATCGCAGCATATCGATTTGGATATGGTGAAAGCTTCTGCTCCGCTCCTAATTCTACGACTTACACGCCCTTAGGCGTGCGCTTTCGTTCGGCCATATGCCGGGCCACCCGCCTAAGGGTTTACAACCACAGACATAGACCCCAAAGCCCGCTGAAGCGCGTGCCCTAGCGAAGTTGTAATTCATCATGATGCTGACCGACCCATCCCGAAAATACCTGCCATTCCCGCAAGTCGATTTGCCCGACCGCGCATGGCCGACCAAAACCATTTCCAAACCCCCACGCTGGCTTTCCACAGACCTGCGCGACGGCAATCAGGCGCTCATCGATCCGATGGGTGCGGAAAAGAAGAACCGATTTTTTGACCTGCTGCTTAAGGTCGGGATCAAGGAAATCGAGGTCGGTTTCCCGAGCAGCGGCGCGACTGATTTCGATTTCATCCGCAATCTCGTCGACAGCAACCGCATCCCCGATGATGTGACGATCCAGAGCCTCACACAATCCCGCCGTGACCTGATCGAGAAAACCTTCGAGAGCATGGCCGGTGCGCCGCGCGCTATCGTCCACCTGTACAACGCAGTGTCGCCAGCATGGCGCGATATTGTCTTCAAGCTCGATAAGGCAGGCGTAAAGGCCATCGCCGTTGAAGGCGCAACTATCCTTGCCGAACAAGCCGCGCGCTTCCCGCAAACCGACTGGCATTTCGAATATAGCCCCGAAACCTTCTCCACCGCTGAACTCGAATTCAGCCTCGAGGTGTGCGAGGCGGTGATGGCGGTACTCGAACCCACGCCCAGCAAGCCGTTGATCCTTAACCTGCCTGCCACCATCGAGGCGGCGATGCCCAACATCTATGCCGACCAGATCGAATGGATGTGCAAACATATCAGCGCGCGTGACAGTGTCGTCATATCGCTTCACCCGCACAACGACCGTGGCAGTGGTATCGCGGCGGCAGAACTTGGTCTGCTTGCGGGCGGCGACCGGATCGAAGGCTGCCTGTTCGGCAATGGCGAGCGCACCGGCAATGTCGACCTCGTGACGCTGGCGCTCAATATGTATACGCAAGGGCTGCACCCCGGCCTCGATTTCAGCAACATCGACGAGGTCATCCAGACCGTCGAATATTGCAACCAGCTCCCCGTCCACCCGCGCCATCCCTATGCAGGCGAGCTGGTGTTCACTGCGTTTTCGGGCAGCCATCAGGACGCGATCAAGAAGGGCTTTGCCGCCAACGAGCTACAAAATGACGAAATCTGGCGTGTGCCTTATTTGCCCATCGACCCCGCCGATTTGGGGCGGTCATACGAGGCGGTCATCCGCGTCAATTCGCAAAGCGGCAAGGGCGGCGTCGCCTGGGTGATCGAACAAGACCACGGCCTGAAACTGCCCAAAAGGATGCAGGCGAATTTCTCGTCCACGGTGCAGGAATTGTCCGATATCACTGGCCGCGAACTCACCAGCGCCGATATTTGGGAAGCGTTCGAGAAACGCTACCACCTGAAAGGTGAAGGCCGCTTCCGCCTGATCGACTTTCAGGAAAGCCAGAGCCAGAAGGCGCAGGACGAACGTATCTTTGCGGGCAAAATCCGAATCGACGGCGTCAAACAATCGGTGAGCGGACGCGGCAACGGTCTGATCTCCAGCCTCGCCAATGCGCTGGAATCCGCGCTCGGCGGCCCGCTCGACATCATTGACTATAGCGAACACGCCATCGGCCACGGCACCGATGCACGTGCCGCTGCCTACGTCGAATGCCGCGTAGGTGAGGGGCCAATATTGTTCGGCGTCGGCATCAGCCGCGACGTGGCGACCGCAAGTGTAAGGGCGATTTTGAGCGCGGCGAATGGGGCTGCGAGCATCTGAAATTATTGAACGCCGGTTGGGAAGGATTCCCAACCGGCGCACAATCTCAGGGTTTCGGTGCTGCTTCGGGTTCCATGTTGCCGACGCCGCCATTTGTCACTTTCGGGTCCAGCGTTACCAATTCTTTGGTGGCGTTATTCTGGATTGTCACCGAATATTCCCAGACGCCGTTCTGGCTGTTCTTGTCGCTGAAACTGATGGTTTTCAGGTCAGGCGTTCCGATGGGATTGGTGAACTGGCTGTTCCACTGGCCCTTTCCGGGAGCCGAGGTTCCGGCCACGATTGCCACTGCCTGAGACGGGTCGGATGGAAAGGAAAAACCGGGAGCGGCAACGGTGATGATGAACTGCACAGCACCGTCCCAGTTGTTCAGTGTCAAATTGCCACTGCTGTCAAATCCGTAGGATCTGTCTTTCAGCGACGGCGGCTGGCACATCGGGTTTTTGCAGATGATGCCCGCTCCATTGCTACCAAGGAACGCTGGCTTCCCGTTGGAATTGAGCTGGATGGTAACCGGAACATTGAGTCCCTCCGCTGCCGATGCCTTCAGCGACGTCAGCATGGTTTCGGCCGCAGCCTGAGCTTCGGCTTCAGTTTTGGGCGCTTCGACCAACGCCTCTGCTTCCTCCTTTGGCGGCTCAGATTTGCTGCAAGCCGACAACAGTGCAATTCCGCACAATAATGCGACGCTTCCCGGTAGCTTCTTCATAGTGCTCACTCCTTTTTCACGACGGCCAGACGCCGCCAATCTTGCCGGAACGTAACATGGGCCGGACGAATAAAGGCCGGTGCTCCGGAACTTCGGTGCCTGGCATCATCCCGGGCATCCAAACAGGGTCTTTCGCAATTGGCCCGCAGGCAGTCGACCGCCCGAGGTGCCGAACACGCGGGTGCGCAATGCTATGCGCTGAAACTCGCCTGTGATGCGCGCATCCTGCTGGCTGGGATGACGCTTCAGGCGCAATTGGGCGGCCTTCCAAGCCGCCACTGCGCGCTGTCCATCGCCCTTCATTACGTAGCTGTCACCCAGCACAATTTCTGCTCGTGCAAACAACAAGGTGTCGTCGCGACCGGGCGTCATGCCTGCCATGCTTGCTTCTCTCTGTTCGATCATCGCGCGCATGGCCGTGGGTGACACACCGGTTGGCGCGGTCAGCAGCTGCGCCCGATATGTGAAAGTTTGCAATTCCAGGTCGATCTGCTCCTTCTGCTGGCGCAAGCCTTTGTCGGGATTGGGGATCGATTGCAGCAACGGCAACGCTGCCTTGATGTGAAGCATAGCGTCTGCGGTATTACATTGTTTCAGATACACGGCGGCGATTTCGCGCCGACTTTTGATTTCATTTATTTTGTATTCGACATTCTGCAGGTCACTTTGGCGCTGAGTTGAGGCTGCTTGTAAAGCGACCGATAAAGACCGCAGTGCCAACGGCGCGTCGCCTGATAGATTGGCCAGCATGCCCAAATCACGCGTCGCGACCACAAGATCAAATGAGGCGACAGCATTTTGAGGCTCGCGACGAAGCAGGCCATCGAGCAATTTTGACTGTGCCTGCCGCTGCGCAATGGCTCCTGAAACATCCCCTCCAATGGCGAATGAATCGGCCCGCCAAGCCATGGCG
>JANNQI010000030.1:0-24595 GCA_031400695.1 Sphingomonadales bacterium
GCCATGCGTCCGTCGGCGGCGTGCAGTTGCACCTGCGAACCTTCGGGCAACTTGCGCGCGATTTCGAACAAGGTATGCGCCGAAACGGTCGTCGCGCCGGGCGTTTCAACTTGGGCAGCGAAGGTTTCGACAACCTGCAAATCGAGGTCGGTCGCGGTCAGCTTGATCTGGCCGCCGTCGCTGGCTTCAATCAGGACGTTCGACAAAATGGGAATGGTGTTGCGCCGCTCCACCACCGACTGGACGTGGCTCAGGCTTTTCAGCAGGGTCGCGCGTTCAATTGTGGCTCTCATGTCTAATCCCCTAATCGGGCATGGCGTCCGTTCAGTCGCCAAAAAACCCTATTTCTATGCCGATTCTGTCTTAATGGCTTTGTCCACAAGGGCAAGCCGATAGCTTTTGCCAACTGTAATAAGCTGTGGAATAAGGCTGGAGGCTAACTTCCGCCATTTATAGCCCCGAGGTTTGAAGCGATTTTGTTCAGTGCAAGGCGGCGGGGCGCGGACTTAGTGGTTCTAAGTCAAGCCTTGCCAACGCAGCAATGGACAAAATCGGTCAAATCCGTAGGACGGCGAAATGGCTTCGATCTCGAACATAAATACCCTTGAACATAGAACCACTATGCCCGGCGGGCATTTACGCCCGATATCTTCGCCATTTTGCCGCCTCGGGGCTATAAATGGCGGAAGTTAGCCTCAAAATGGGGATTTCGACTAACGGTAAACGGCTTTTCATCGCGCGCCACGGCGAGACGGTGTTCAACAAGATCGCGCGGATGCAGGGACAGGCGGAGGTGCACACTCCGCTGACTTGGGAGGGCTGTGTTCAGGCCAAGATGATGGGCCGGTCGCTCGCAAACTATCTCGGCGGTGACGGCAGGCCTCAGCTGTGGTCATCCACCGCCGGAAGAGCGCTACAAACGCTGGCGATTGTGGCAGAAGAGATCGATGCCGACTGGCACCAGACCGCGCGCGATGATCGTTTGCTCGAAATCGACGTCGGCAGCTGGTCGAGCCGGACTTATGCCGACATCGCTGCTGAAATCGGTCCGATTGTCGATATGGAGCACAAGCTTTTTTCGGTCCGGCCTGAAGGCGGCGAGTATTATAACGACGTTGCCGCGCGGCTGTCGCACTGGATAAGCGAGCAGGCGTTTGAGCAGGATATGCTCGTCATCTGTCACGGCATGACCGCACGGGTTTTGCGGGGGCTGTTGCTGGGCCACGCGCCGCTAGAGAGCTTCGGTGCGCCGATAGCACCAAGCCTCGCGCAAGGCAGTATGGTGATGATCCGCGACGGCGTAGAGGAATTGGTGATCAACGGCGAAGGCACGGGAGAGCGCGCGTGAAATTCGCTGCGTGGCTGCTGTGTGCCGCCGCGCTGGCCGCGCCTCTGGCGGCCAAAGACCGTCTGGGTGTTTATCAGGGATGGGCTGCCTTCCGCGACCCCGCAACTCCGCGCTGCTATGCCATATCCGCGCCAGAGGAGACGGTCGGCACGCCGACCCGTGATGGCTATCTGTCGATTGGTTTCTGGCCCAAGCGACGCGTCACGCACCAGATTTATGTCCGGCTTTCGCGCGAGCGGTCTTCCAACAGCGGCATCACATTAAGCGCCGGAGGCCGCCGCTTCCGGTTAAAGGTCGATGGAAGCTCGGGCTGGGCCACCGACCGCCGCATGGATTTGGCGATCATCGCCGCGATACGGTCTGCCACGTCGTTGAGTGTCGAGAGCATTGGCCGTAACGGACGTTCGATAGTTGATGCCTACTCGCTGCGCGGCGCGCCTAGCGCAATCGATGCAGCAGCTTTGGGATGCGTCAGCACGGCGAAATAACGTTCCGCAATTCCGCCGAATTGACTCACGCCGATGTAAAATGTCTGGTAGGCCAATATTGTTCCGTCGTTTCAATAATTTTTATTGCGGGACATTGCGCCTGGGACGGCTCTCGCACCGCGAGCCTCCAGTTCATGACGGCACTATGCCATGGAAAAAATACTGACCCGCCTGCCCGAACACGCCGACAATATGTCGATTGCGTTGATTTCATCGTCTTTCGCACCGCTTGTGCTGCTCAAAGAAGATTTGACCGTCATCGCGGCGAGCAATTCATTCTGCGAGGCGTTCGATCTTGATCGGGCCGCAGTCAACGGCAGGCCACTGGCCGAGCTGGGCGAAGGCGAATGGAATGTGCGCCAGCTCAACTCGCTGTTGAAGGCGACCGCTGCGGGTAACGCGGCTATCGATGTCTATGAAATGGATCTGGTGCGCGCGGGCAAGGACACGCTGCGCCTGCTGATCAACGCCCATACGCTCGATTATTTCGAAGCCGAAAGCATACGTGTTGTGCTCGCGGTCACCGACGTGACCGCGAAGCGGTTGGCCGAAAAGGTCAAGGATGACCTTGTGCGCGATAAGCAATTGCTGTTGCAGGAAATCCAGCATCGCGTTGCCAACAGCCTGCAGATCATCGCCAGTGTGCTGCTGCAAAGCGCGCGTAAGGTGCAGTCGAACGAAAGCCGCGACCAGCTTCGCGATGCCCATAATCGCGTGATGTCGATTGCGATGCTGCAAAAGCATCTGTCGACCGTGTCGGTAGATAATGTTGCTCTGGCGACTTATTTCAAAGATCTGTGCGGGAGCATCGGCGCATCGATGATCAGCGATCCCGAGCGCCTGTCGCTGAACATCCATGTCGATAACAGCGTTGTCGATCCGGACACCTCGGTCAGCCTTGGCCTTATTGTTACCGAGCTGGTTATCAACTCGCTTAAACATGCGTTTCCAGGGCGAACCCAGCACGGGTCGATTGCGGTCGATTACCGGTCGGACGGCAATGCGTGGACACTGGTCGTGGTTGACGACGGGGTGGGAATGCCCAAAGACGAAGAAGATCGTAAGCCGGGCCTTGGCACCGGTATTGTCGAGGCGCTGGCAGGGCAATTGGATGCAGTGGTCAGCATCGTCGATCAGGCTCCGGGGACGAAGGTCAGCATTACGCACATCTAAACGGCGGCTATGCTGGCATTTCGCCGAAGGTCACCCTATATGCGCAGCCATCATGCAGATTCCCGGCCATATCGATCCCGTAGTAACCCCGCGCGCCATCACGCCACGTGCCGATGGGCGTATCGACCTGATGGGGCTAAGCCATTTGCAAATCCGGCAGCTGTTCGAAGAATCGCAGCTGGATGAAAAGGCTGCCAAGCTGCGGTCGAAGCAGGTGTTTCACTGGATTTATCATCGCGGTGTCACCTCGTTTGAGGCGATGACCGATATTTCGAAGACGATGCGCCCTTGGCTTGCCGACCGTTTCGTCATTGGGCGGCCCGAAGTCGTGGAGGCGCAGGTCTCGACCGATGGCACGCGCAAATGGCTGCTGCGCACCGACGACGCGCAGGATTACGAGATGGTGTTCATCCCCGATGCGGATCGCGGAACCTTGTGCATTTCAAGTCAGGTAGGTTGCACCCTGAACTGCCGTTTCTGCCATACCGGCACGATGCGGTTGGTACGCAACCTGACGCCGGGGGAAATTGTCGGGCAGGTCATGCTAGCGCGCGATGCGCTTGGCGAATGGCCGAAGGGCAATATGGCGGTCGCCAACGACGACGATGATGACGATGATGATGTCGGCCACTACACCGCCGATGGCCGGATGCTGACCAATATCGTGCTTATGGGCATGGGCGAGCCACTGTATAACTTCGACAATGTCCGCGATGCGATGAAAATCGTGATGCATGGCGATGGCCTTGGCCTGTCGCGCCGTCGGATTACACTGTCGACGTCGGGCGTGGTGCCGATGATGGCGCGCGCAGGCGAGGAGATTAACGTCAACCTCGCGGTGTCGTTGCACGCCGTCACCAAGGAAATCCGCGACGAAATCGTGCCGATCAACCGTAAATACGGCATCGACGAGCTGCTGCGCGCCTGCGCCGAATATCCCGGCGTCAGCAACGCGCGGCGGATCACATTCGAATATGTGATGCTGAAGGACAAGAATGACAGCGACGAAGACGCGCGCGAACTGGTCAGCCTGATCCGTCAGTATAAATTACCCGCAAAGGTCAATCTGATCCCGTTCAACCCATGGCCCGGCGCTCCGTACAAATGCTCCGACCCCGAACGCATCAAGCGGTTTTCTAGCATAATATTCGAAGCCGGAATCAGCGCGCCGATTCGCACTCCGCGCGGTCGCGATATCATGGCGGCTTGCGGCCAGCTCAAATCTTCGAGTGAGAAGAAAAGCCGCGCCGAATTGGACCGGCTGGCGGAGGAAAAGCAGGAGGCGCTCGGATGAGCCTCACCTGGTGGCGTTATCAGACGCGGCGGTTCACGATTGATGGCATCGATTTTGCGGTATCCAGCCGTGCCCGTGGCGACGGTCTCTGGTCGTCGCTGGCGATGTTCGGTGTAGAGCAGGCGACCGACCGGACGGCGATCATGGGTCCGGAATCAGTGCGCAACCACTTGCTAAAAGCTACGCTACCCGACGGTCGCCTGCTCGAAATCGATTTTGGTTATATGGGGATGTGGACGACCGGCATTGTCGCAAGACTTGATGGCACGATTGTCCATGAAAGCCACAAGGGGAGGATGCCCGCCTATCCAGAAAGATATCGCGATGCGGCCACCCGGCATGACAGCCTGCAGTCGGCACGACAGGAGGGCCGTGAAAATGGCCCGGCACTGAATGGCGGCGTGCTGGCGAAGGAAAACCGCATACCGTTTGCGGTCGATGTTGTTACCGGGCTTCTATTCTATGCCGTTGCCAAGCTCACCGATTTGCAAACCGCCGCCATGGTCGGTGTGGTCGTGGGTTTCGGATTGATCGCCTTCCAAAAAGCTACCAAAATCGACGTCACGGGGGGACTCGCCTTGTTCGGCATCGTCATGCTCTGTATTTCGGGCGGACTTGCTTATTGGTTGGCCGATGACGAATGGATCAAGCTGCGTGGTACAATCACCGGCCTGATTGCGGCCAGCTTTTTCCTGCTGGATGGCCTGCGCGGCGGGTCTTATATCGGCAAGGGGCTGGCGCGATATATGCCCTATTCGGACATAGATACGGGCCGCTTCGCCATCGGTATGGGCAGTGTCGGCTTGGTTATGGCGGGACTGAACTTTGCCGCTGCGAAGTTGCTGACGACCGACAGTTGGCTGTTTTACACAACCTTCGTCGATACGTTTATTGTGATCGGGCTTGTGTTTTATGTTTTGAAATTTGCGCGGGGAGGAAACGGCGTTTCAACCGTTCAAAACTTGCGCCCGTAACAATAACCATAGTAGCAACGAAACAGGGAGCAACCGGACCAAAGGGAGTCGCTGAATGTCGTTGCTCGATCGCCTGCTGCGCGGAAAAATTACGCATGGCCGACTGACGATTGTCGCAAATGACGGCGAGAGCAGCCATTATGGTGACGGTGCTGCGGGCTGGCCCGATGTCACCATGCGGATACAGTCGCCTTCTGCCGTCCGCCGCATCCTGCTGAACCCGCGCCTTGGTATGGGCGAAACCTATATGGACGGAGGGGTTACCGTCGATGACGACGATATCATGGGCTTTGTTGAAATCATCCGCCGCAATAATCCGTGGGAAAATGGCGGCGAAATCGGCGATCCCAAGCCGCTGAAAAAATTTCTCGGGCAGCTCGCCCGGCCATTGATGCAGCTCAATTCGCTGGCCAACTCGCGGTCGAATGTCGCGCATCATTATGATGTATCGAATGATTTCTACCGGCTCTGGCTAGATGAAGACATGCAATATAGCTGTGCTTACTGGACCGAAGCTGACGATACGCTTGACCGTGCACAACTGACGAAAAAGGCGCACATCGCTGCGAAACTGGCGCTCCAGCCCGGACAGAAAGTGCTCGACATCGGCTGCGGATGGGGCGGTATGGCGTTGTATCTGAACAAGGTCGCGGGCGTCGAGGTGCTTGGCATTACGCTCAGCGAGGAACAGTTGAAACTGGCGCGCGAACGGGCCGCAGGGGCTGGCGTTTCGGACAAGGTGAAGTTCGAACTGCTCGACTATCGCGTGCTGGCGAAGCAATCACGAGGCACATTCGACCGCATCGTTTCGGTCGGCATGTTCGAACATGTCGGCGTGCCCCAATTCGACACCTTTTTTCGCGCGTGCGCCAATCTACTCAAAGATGACGGCGTCATGCTGCTGCATACGATCGGGAGACTGGGCAAACCCGGAGCGACCGATGCTTTCACCCGCAAATATATCTTCCCCGGTGGATATATCCCGGCGCTTTCTGAAACCTTGGCCGCTAGCGAAAAGGTCAAACTGATCCACAGCGATATTGAAAATCTACGACTGCATTATGCGCTGACCTTGCGCGAATGGTACACCCGCGTCCGGGCAAATCGCGAAAATATTGTCGCCCAATATGGCGATCGTTTCTACCGTATGTGGATTTTTTACCTCGCAGGGGCGACCGCCGCATTCGAATCTGGCGGCATGTGCAATTACCAGATCCAATATGTCCGCAACCGCCGGATCCTGCCCATTACGCGGGACTATATTGCCGATGCAGAGCGTGAACTGACGGCGCGCTAGACAAAAATTGCGACCGACTGCATACCGGTCAGCATCGGCTCGCCGTCGCTGTTCCACGCCGTCATATATTGGCTGCTGGCGCCATTGCCGGCATGGTGGGTTTCGCTTTCCAGATACCACCAGCCATCTTTGGTCGCGGGCGCATCGGTCAGCATGTTGACCTGCCAGTTCATCGAGCTGACCATTCCCTTTTCGGTCATCAGGCCCATTGCCGACGGGGGAAGCGCATCGCCGATGCAGAGCAGCTCTGCGATATGGTCCAGCCCCTCATGCTCGGTAAAGCGATGCCAGCTGGCCAGACGGTTGGTTGCCAATCCCAACTTGAGCCTTTTGTCCGGATATTGCATATGCCCAGTGAAAAATTCGGGCGGGCCGCTGCGCGCATTTTCAGATGTCGGGATCGTGGGGAACGCAGGGCGCTCCAATCCTACATAATCGAGATGGCTGTGCCGGCGGTTCATAAAGATAAACGTGCACGAAAGCCCGACGCCGTCCGCGCCGCTGATTTCCGATTTTACGAATGCCGTGTTCTTGCCGCGCCGAAGCACCGTTGCGGTAACGTCGACGTCGCCCGCAAGCGGCCCGACAAAGGCGATTTGCACCGACTGCAAAGGCGGCAGGTCACTGTCGGCAAGCCGTGCTGCCTGATAAGCGAGGACCGAGCTTAGGCCACCATAGCTTGTGCGGCCCTGATGCCAGCTTGGCGGGATGGAAATGTTATGGCTGGGGGTGCCCGGCTGGAACTGGGCAAGTATCGACGCAAGGTTCATGACAATCGCTTAGCGGTCCTTAAACGACGTCGCAAGCCGGGCAAAATGATGCTTGCGCAATATGATGCAGCATGTTGAACAGATATGTCGTTGAGGGAGACCAAAGATTTACGAGTGGGTCGATAGATTGCTGAAAGACGGCGGTGGATTCGCCGAGGATACGATTTCCGCGAACCTGCTGGTACGGCTTCTGCGCGGCGCGGTTGCGCTTGGCGGCAATCAGCGTGCAATTATTTCGGCGCTCGGGGTCGAAGACGCATCATTGCGCAACCCGCTGAACCGCCTTTCGTCGCAACTGGCGCTACGTTTTCTGTTGACGCTGGAGCAGCATTTCGGCGACCCTTCGGTGTTGCTGCGTGTCGGCGAAAAAGCAGATATGCAGAACTTTTCGGACATTGGCTATGCGACCCGGCTGGAAGCCAATCTTGCATCGGTAATCGAGGCAAATATCAGTATCCAGACCGTGCGGCAGACGATGTTTCGCACAACGCTCGACCTGACAGCAAAGCCGCCGTGTCTGATTTGGGGCTGCCATCCGGACTTCGTCACGGCTTACGCACCCTTTATCGAACTGTCGGTTGCAACTTATGCCCGGCTGTCGCGCCAGATATTGGCAGAACCGGCCTTGTTGCGGTCGGTAGACTTCCGCCATCAGCCGCGCTTTGCCATCGAAAAATATGAAGTCGCTTTCGGCTGTCCTGTGCGGTTTTCGATGCCTGAAACCCGGATGGAGATTGCCGCGCGTCAGCTTTTCCGACCGTCGCCACACGCCAACCCGAATGTGCTCGAAGCGGCATCGGCGCGCTATCGCGAACCGGCGGAATGGATGGTCGGCGGCAAGGCACATCTAGCCAACAGCTATTTCTATCTGTCCAATGCTGTCGACAAATCACCGCCGACGCTCGACCGGATGGCCGCTTCCTTTGGCATGACAGAACGCACCTTACGTCGAAAGTTGCTCGAAGAGGGCGTGCCTTTCCGCGACCTGTTGGAACGGGTAAGACAGGATCTGTGCGGGCTCTATTTTCTGGAAGATCGACGCTCCTTAAGCGAAATCGCATTTCTGCTTGGCTATAGCGAGCTAAGCGCATTTACCCGCGTTTACAAAAGGTGGCACGGAATACCACCGAGTAAAGGCTGACATATTGGGGGTTTTGGGAAAATGGTGGTGTGCGTAGTCGTACCGGATAGCGTCTCTGTACGAAAATTCCCTACAAGCAGGGAATCAACAGCGAATTCACAATAATTGACGCTGTTCATGGGCTTGAGAGGCCCGCAATTCCGCCTTTTCTGCACGAAAATTCCCTGCGGAACGAATAGGGAATTTTTTCGACGCTTTAGCGAACTTCAGAAAAGGCGCAGCGTATTGAATCGGAATTTGCTCAAGCCGCAGGGGGAGGGGGCTTGTCACGGATGCAGCGCCTGTGTTTTCTCTGTTTCCATGGCACTGCAATAGAGGAACATACCATGCAAAATGCAATCTCAACCGATCAGTCTGTCCTGGTTTTGGTCAATGCAGAACTCAATCAGGGTTGCAGGTTGAAGGAGATATGGCAAGCCTCCGAAACACGGGCAGTTCAAGAAGGGAGAATCCGGTCGCAAGCGCGCTAAGAATCCCAAAAAGCGGTTCAGGTCACGCGAAGATAGTGTTGCGGCGGTGCGCGATGAAATGATCACGACTCAGGTGAATGGTAAGAGCACCCGGGTCACAGCGTTCGAGGCCTCACTCTACAAAGTGCGTAACAAGGTCCTTCAAACGGGAAGTGTACGCGACCTGAGCTATTGGATCGACCTCATGGAAAAACACGGCGGCACTCCCCCAGATCTCAGGCAAGAGGAAGCAGAGTTTCATGCCAACAACGCCATGGCGAAAATCGCGAAATTCTTCGAACGATCCATTACGCCAGACTCGCTTGCCCTTGAAGAAATTCAAAAGGCCGAAATCGAAACAGTAAGAAAATGCGCGCATTGCATGGCAGCATTGAACGAAATTTGGCGGGTAAATGACGGTATGGCAGACACTGAAGGGCGGATGACACTTGTTCGTCGGTATCTTGATCCCAATTGCTAGTTATGTTCGTTAAATAGTTCAGATGCCGTGACTCCGAGCGAGGTGGCGAGCCTATCCACGATTGTAATCGTTGGATTCCTTGCCCCTCGTTCGATGTCAGAAACATAGGTGCGATGAATAGGCTAACGGCAGCTTCGCGCCCAATGTCGGTCATTCGAGGTCATGTCAGATCGTGCTGAAAGCGGACCTTTATTGGTCCCGGCGAGTTGGCTGAAACGTCGGACGAACCGGACAGTCCGCTTATACAAACAGCCCGGCGAAAGCGGACGGAGTTGACCACGTACTAATTTGCTCGTGGAATTGAAGTTTGACGCTCGATTTTCGGCTGATTTTTCTGCTGCAAATTTCTCTAGGTGTGTGTTGGGCAGTGCGGCCTAGACTGGTGACTTTGAACATTGGTGAACGTCAAATCGGGGATGTATGGGCCATCCAAGTCGACAGTTCTTCAATCGTCAATGTACGATGAAACTCGAGGCCGATCAGTTTTTCAACCTGCCACTTTACGCTGCTGCTAACCGGTCGCAGATGGTTAATGGATATTTGTACCCGGCTATCGATTGCGAGGCTACGATCGAACCGAATCTTGGCACCGCGCTGCGAGATATCGCAGATTTCTATGTCCGCCATATAGCCACCGAAACGGATAACCGCTTTGCAATTCAGAGTAAGGCGAGGCGGCCGAACACGCGTGCCGTCGGCAAGAGTGCGCGGTTTTGCTAGCAAATGGTCGATAGCAATCTTGCTTGAAAACTGAACTCCAATCGTGCTGCCGTCGGTCCACACCACGCTGCCTTCGATTCGGTCACCGTCGAGCAGGGATACCGTGATTCTTTCGCCTACGCTGAATCCGCGATAGGCGTCGATCATCATCCCTCCTTCCGAAACGTTACGTAGCAGACCTAGCGCTTCAACCTGATGTACATTGCTCGAAAGTCGGGCAACACGCATTGCGGTGGGGTGGCGAGGTTGTCCGCGCCTGTCGGACTCGAAATCGGCCGAAGTGCTGATGTTTTCGAATTGATCAAATCCGTCCTCATCAGCGCTATACGGACCATCGAAAGCATCCGTCGCGCGAAGTGGGTATATATTTTCCATAGGAACCATGATCATTTCACTTTCATTCGGTAGTGAAGTACTAAGCTTGATGGCTGGAAGAGCGCCGGCGCGAATAACCCTTGCGGGCGAATGCGAATGTGAGTGACGGCGGCATCATATCCATCTGCATCCGGGGCCGGTTGATAATTGAAGGTTGCGCCGTTGTTGTTCGAGAATTCCAGACAATCGCTGCCGTCGGCGATCCCGCCGAAAACGCAGGCCAGCTGGCTCGATCGCGTGCCTTGCGCAAACAATACGGGTCCCGATCCCGGACCTGCGATGTCACCTACATAAAGTATAAGCTGTTGTGGCACCGGGTTGGTAACAACCAGGGCATCAGGTAACAGAGGCAAAACGCTGCGATTGGCAACCTGCGTTGTATAGTCGATCACGGCGGAAGGGATTGATTTGGCGTTTGTGAAACTGACACCGTCGGAGACTGTCTGGCTTGATGTCGTGACGGTAACGTCACCGATCAGCTGAGCATTGAGCGGTTGCGGCAACACCGCCAATGTAAAGATCAAGCCTAGCATCGAAACATGTCGTGATAGGCTACGCGGTATGGAGGCTTCGCCTCTGCGCGCCATCGACGGCAAATATTTGCCAGCCATTTCCATTTTACGGCAAGTCCACGACCCAAATAGACCGCGCATCGGCAGGTCCCGCATGCGCTGCATTTGGTTGCGGATTTCGCAACCGTGGGATTAGGTACATCCCGCCGACCGTTACCGATCGTGCTGTTCTCTTCTGGGGAATCCGCCATTCAACCGCGCGAACGATTTCGATGGTCGCTCCGCTGTCGACCTTCGCGGTTTTTTGTTCTGCCGCAGCAAAAAATGTCTGCGCCGACGCGGATGGAAGTGGACCTTGCGTCGGCGCAGATGCGGAAGCCAACATGCCCTGAACACCTTGGGCCAGGACCAGTATGGACCAAATGCTGTGAAGGCTGACTTCCATGCCGCAAATAATGGACCAGACTTGCCGCCAATTGCAGTTTGTTACCGTTGCGGCTGTTTCAAACCGCTAGGTTTCTCGCCCGAGGCCACAGAACCGCCATTGTTAGCGTTTCCGTACGTAACATGATTAATATTTGGTAATGGTGATACGGCTGTTGGGGCTAGCCGTAACACCCGCTTTTTTACGAAATTCAGGCTTTTGGAGGCGGAATCACGCCCTTCTGTTTGAGGAAGCCAAGGATCCGCGCCCGAATTTGTGGAGACATAATTACGCTCGTCAGCATCGCATCATCGGATGCCGAGCTTGCATGGGGTGACGCCCTGAACTTCTGCCAGTTGACCCGCGCGGCATCGGTATCGTCAAGCGCAGCGGCGATCAGTGTTTCGCACAGATAATGATATGCGGCACTGGTACCACTTGCCTGTTCTCCATCTTCACGCAACATCTTTAGCCGGTCGAAACGTTTCTGCCAGATCACCGCAAGGATAAGCGAAAGCCGGGCATGCGATTCCCCTGCGGACCGGAAGGCATAAGCTTTGTCGAGCATCACAAACCCTTCCTTATATCCGCACATGGCAGTGAAGTTTCCCAATACCGCCAGGATGACCGGATCAAATGGATTCGCCTCCAATGCGTGAACGCTGTGCTGCCGTCCCATCGGGCAGTTTCCGGTAACAAAATGAATCCTCGCCATAGCAAAATGCGCATAGGCCTCTTTGGGATCGGCATTGATCGACTGTCGGGCCAGATCCATCGC
This sequence comes from Sphingomonadales bacterium, assembly GCA_031400695.1. Classification (GTDB taxonomy): domain Bacteria; phylum Pseudomonadota; class Alphaproteobacteria; order Sphingomonadales; family Sphingomonadaceae; genus Sphingorhabdus_B. Next base: position 12,225 of record JANNQI010000030.1, read on the forward strand.
GCGTACAACCCGGTCCTTACGAGCGGGTCCCTCGCCATATCCATCCATCACATGAAAGGATTGGAACGCAAGGCGGACCGCATCCAGCTTCGCGTCGGCATTTTCCTTGGCAAGGCAGCGTGCAACAGTATCATCCACTTTGCCTCTATCCTTCACAATATTGCTCAGATACCCGAGCAGGCAACTATACCCCGGGCCAAAGCGGCCTTGCGCTATGCGATTTTCGCGAGTTGCAATAACGCCAAAGGGCCCGGTCAATTGGGCGATTGGTTGTCCAAGACTATCCCCGACAGATGTACCGGATTTTATATTTATTGTCGTCGACCACAATAGATTCGACGTCTCAAATTCGGTTAGCCGCAGGTAGAGGGGACGCCCGTCGCCACTGATTTCGCCTAATTGCGCCGTTATCCGATATGCCGGCGTTACGGATTGGGTCGAAGGCACCGGTGTATTTGATAGGCGCAGTCGGACAAGCCATGACCGGCCTATACCGTCGGCAAGCAACGCATAAATGTCGTCCGCAATTGCCGCGGACCGGGCATCCGATGCTGCGCTAACTGGTTCGAGTAACAGCACGGGTGCTTCGGTCTGCGTCAAAGCTGCCTGCGGGGTCTTTTGTAGCGCGGGAGAGCTAAAGGCATAAGCGAAGAGCACGATGGAAATGATTAACAGCGCAGCCGCGATCAAGCGCCAATCACGGAGATGGCTGCCCCGCAAATCGGTGCTTTCCGGCTCAAGGGAAACCGCAGCGGGAAGCTCCGGTTCAGGAAGGTCGGTTTCTCCAGCAAAGCATGGCGCAACGTAGGTTTCAACTTCAGGCGCCGGAAATTTTGTGAGCGCGGCAACGGGGTACGCACGCACAAGTTCGGGATACGCCGCCGACAGTGGGCCGAGCCGGACACGGTAAGACCCGGATTTCAGGAAAATGCATGAATGTTCGGCCGGGTCATGGCGGGCATAAAAGGCTTCGAGCAATTTACGCAATCGAACCACTTGTACCCTTGGATAGCTATCTGCCTGCGCGTCGAAGTCAGCGTCTCGACCCAGTCCATCAACCGCAACGCTGTAGCTTTTCAATTGGTCACCCCGTCCGGCGAGTGTCTCTTCAACCAGGAATGCAAGAAGCCGCATCAGTGTCGGTGCCTTGTTGAATTGGCCGTTATCGAAAAGGTGGTCGCGTTCGAGCCGCATCGCGGCCGTAAAACCGGGGCGCTGCAATCCTTCGGGCATCAAAGTTCGCGCAGGCGGCGATCTTTGGATGTTCCTTTGTCGATTTGTCACCCTTTTGCCCCTTTAATTATATCGTTGCTGGTCGTTCCTATTCTTGGCGATTATTGTGTATGATACTCGCCACTCCACTTCGGGTAATGATGAGGTGATCATGGACACAGATGTCGAGTGGTCGGCAGGCGTGGATAATGTGCTGCGTTATTTTGATATCTTCACGACTCGGTTGCATGCACCCCGAAGGATGATTATGCGCAAGGATCAGTGCAGTGGCGTTATGCTGTAAAGCGAGGCGCACGATTTCTCGGGGATGCGCCTGAACACTGCTTACCGTGCCTTCCCACATGATACGGTCGAGCAGGAGATGATTGGCTGCATCCAGAAATAGCACGCGAAAATTCTCGCGGGGCGCGCCGGCCATTTCAACCTGCAGATAACGGTGCAGCGCGATTGACGAGGAGAGCACGGGACCGTGATATGCTTCGACTTCCCACGCATTAAGCAAGACGGACAGCAGATCCTCGATCCGCGCCAAAGCTTTACTAGGCAGTTCGACCTTAAGCGGCAACCGATGTCTCAGCTGGACAAGCAAAGACGCTATTGATCCGTGCCCGTCAAGCAATGCGCTGCTTGTCTCGACCGCGCTTTCGCTGGTGTAAGGTGCCAGCAAATCCGCCAGCAAACCGACCTCGCGTCGGCGCTGATCAGCTTTATCGCCATCGATCGGCAGGCATGCCGATGCAGCAACTAGGGACTGTCGGTCGCGGAATTCATTTGACGTTCCTTTATCAGTCGCGCCGTTACTATGTAGATCATGATCAGTAGCTGGGGATAAGCCCACATTCCCTGCATCATCCCAACGGCATAGGATACCAGATCCTGTCCTATTAAAGTTGCATAGGGGGTCAGCAACGCGAGCATCTGAAAGGCAGCTATTGGAATGGGCCAAAAGAATCTGCTCCGGTAAGCGACAAAGAGAATTACGATCGTGACGAGCAGCTCGTTGACAAAAAGTGCGGTGTCAGGCGTGAGCCAGTCGCGTTCGGTACGGGCATGGAGGAGCGGTGTAAGCAGCGAGCCGATGGCCAGCGTTGCCAATACAAGCCTTTCCTCCCATTTTCCTTTCCAGAGAATGAGGATGACGCTCGACAGCAACAGCAGCAGATATATCCATTTGAACATCGCAGGAACGATCCGCCGAGTTGATGCCGAGGTCAACCCTGCTCATTAACAGTTCGCCTCAGGCGACGCGCTTCAACGCTGGCAGTTCCTCGTCGGCGGCACCGACAAATTTCCAAAGATCACCTGTCATGGAAGGCCTGATACCAATTTGCTCGCGCACCATCGCAAACTCACCATGCGCTGCCACAATCTTGGCGCGCGCTGAATGTAGCGCTGCCATTGCTTCGCCAGTGAGGGCAATCGCTTCCTGGCCGACAACGGGCGACAGTTTCGCACGTTTACGAGCCGCAGGTGTTGCAGCGGTCAATTCGGCGGCACAGGTCAGCGCATCGTCGATCGCATTTTCAAGCGCAGAAATTTTTTCAGCAACCATCTTGGCTGCGGCTAGTCTATCATTCAGCATAGCTTTTCTCCTACCGCAAAGCACACGCTTTGCGGTTCTTGTTGAAAAAGGCATTTTAGAAAAACCGTTAAACTCAAACGAGCCGGGAGAGACCTTCTGCAAGACCCACCAGGGCGCCCACTATCAAAAGTGTAAACAACATGGTGAACATGATACAAATCGTCCGCCCCAAGGCTGTCAGATCATTATGACGGTCTGCCTTCGTAAGAACCGAGGCCCAAGACAGTAGATTTTGCACCTGGGAATCGCCGGCAAAATAAAATGCCTGAGTTTCTTTCAGTTGCTGCTCCTGCCTGCCGCCCGCCGGGCTCCATTCGCCGGGTGACAGTTGCTGATCCGCCAAAAAGGAAGGAATATCTATATCCGGTATTTGATATGCGAGACTCTCGCATAAGTTATGGTCGGACAAGTCTTTGTTATCGCGCGCATCAATAAATGCGCGTGCTGCATCTGCCCGCGTTTCTACCCCCAACTTATCGATGACTGAACGAATGCGCTGATCAACGGTATGGTGTGATATGCCCAGTTCGCGCGCGATCTGTTTCGATGATTTGAATCGGGCCACCCGAGTCAGGACATCAATCTGTGGCTGGGTTAACTGCGCGACTTCGCAAGATTCTTTGCCCGTTCTCAATGTCTGCGACCGCGCCGGTTTGCAGCATGCAAAAAATCGTCGAAACCACTTGCGCAATGAAAACGACGCGAAGATTCTGGTTGACTGATCAATCTGGTCATTAAACGATGGTCGCTTTAATTTGATAACTACGCGCTCAAATGAAATTAGTACGCAAAAATAGTTAATCCACGTCCGCTTTTTCTATTTTTATATAATATAGCAACTGTACGCAGTTGCAATAGGTTAACTGCTGCCGCCGGAAAGTAGGATTTTTCGGTTTATTGAGAAGACTCTAGGCGACATAACCAACGTATCACTCAATAGGAGTCTCCCCAACGGAGACCAGCGTCAGCGCCATAGATTATACCGTCCAATGTTGTTGTCTGCCGCACTTCGATTGCTGGAAAGGTTCTAACGATATGGTCATAAACAGCGGTATGAAGTGGCCGCGCAAATTGGCAACCGTACATCCACTCCGTCTGCCAGATGATCCGCGATTCTAATTGTTCAAAGCCAGGCATCGACAAGAAAGTCGCTTGGCTGCCTGATATAAACGTCAGGCACTCCATCCGGTAACCTGTCAGCGAAAGATCGAAAACTCTGACTTTAGTTTTATTGCTGCCTGCGACGCGAACATCGGCGATTATGGCCACATCCCCCCGACAGAATTCTCTGTTCGAGGATCGACCGCCTCTTTGTGAATGATTGTCTAGCGCTTGCATGAATCGACCAAGATCCTAATTGTTAAATTGTCCTGGTCCGACAAGTGACTACTAATCTATAATGGTTAATATTGCCTTTCAGGCATTCCTGACAGTTCGCAAATTTGTCGTTCCAAGCCCGGGAGCGAAGGTGTTTGAAGGCTGGCGGGAGGATTGCTGCGATCATCAGTTTTCCAACAACTCAATCAGGCTAGCGCCATTGGCTTACCATGCCGAATACTCGCGCCGCCAGTCGCCTTTAGCCGTCAGGGATTTTGAACGTCTGCTTTTGGGCCGGTAGCGGACTGTCTGCTTCTGTGAGTGGTTCGATGAACAGCTGCCGTTTAGGCCGGTCAAAACGCTTGGCGGTTGCAGTCAACTTTTCCGACGTTTGGTCGGTCGGAACGCCTCGTCAAAAGCTGCCGTACATTCATTGCCTGTAATTGGCGTTACACAAAGGGCTTCAGCCGAGCGCGGGATGGGTAGCGATCAGCGGTTCAATCCCATCTGCTTGCCGCGCGCGTCATCAAGGGCTATCAAACCATCATGCCGAGGAGCCAAAACAGTTGAAAGTGGCTATTGTCCAAGCAGCGCCCATCCCCTTCGCAGTGAATGATTGCCTTGCCAAAGCGCATACGCTCGCCTGCGATGCAATTGAAGCCGGTGCCGAAATCATCGCTTTTGGCGAGACGTTTATCGGCGGCTACCCGATCTGGCTTGATGAAGCGCCCAATGCTGCACTTTGGGACCATCCTGGGACAAAGGCTCTGCATCTACTACTGCTCGAACACGCTATTTGCGATGGCGATGCGCGGCTGGCTGATTTGCAAGCACTTGCCGACGAAAACGGCATATTGATCTCAATCGGACTGCACGAACGCCGTCGTTCTAGCCTTTATAACAATCAGTTGCTCTTTCGACCTAATGAAACGCCGCTCAACCATCGAAAGTTGGTGCCGACGCATGGCGAGCGCCTGCTCTGGGCGCGCGGGGATGGCTCCACGCTGAAGGTTCATGAAGCACCATGGGGCAATGTCGGCAGCCTGATCTGCTGGGAGCATTGGATGCCGATGGCCCGTGCAGCGATGCACGCTCAGCAGGAGGCGATCCACATCGCTTGCTGGCCGACAGTGCGGGAAAGCCATGCCATCGCCTCGCGCCATTATGCTTTTGAGGGCCGATGCTTTGCGCTGGCGGCGGGCCTGGTACAATGGCGCGACGATTTGCTCGATGGCTTGCGCCGTGTTGGTGGCGATGCAGATGGCGAGGCACTGCTGTGGACCATCCCCGATGGCCAGCGCATCCACGGCCAAAGCCTAATCGCTGCACCCGATGGACGCATATTGGCGCAAGCGGGTGCCGGTGAAGAAACGATCTTCGCCGACATCGACCTGAACGAAATAGGCGCCGGGCTGGCGGCACTCGATACCGACGGCCATTACAGCCGACCGGATATTTTCGAGCTTCGCGTGAATACGCAAAGCACTGAAGGTGTGGTTTTTGAATAGCCGAGCTGCACAACTCGATCATGTAATGACCGGATCTGAATCTGCGGTCAGTACCGCTAACACTCGCGACATGCAGAGAAACCAACGATCATTTCGAAAGCGGACGTTCATTCACGTAAAGTAGCATGCTCGCGTCCTAGATAAAGGCATTGGCTGCTGACGATTATTTCGCAACTTGTGTTTGCCATTCGCAGAATACAAAAGGCAACAATTACCCGCTTGATCCGGTCCATGCTTCGCGGGAAATATAGCTGAACGGCTTACTGCTTGATAAAAATCTCGGATCAACTCTCAACGGAAATCGCCACTATGACACCCCATGAATCGATACCTTGGATTGCTTATCCCGCAAAGAGCGATGATGAGCGCATAGCGGCGGCGCAGGCGTTTTATGAAGAAATAAGAACGCGCAGATCATGCCGCTATTTCGGGACTAAACCCGTCCCGCGTGATGTAATCGAAGCCGCGATTCAGGCTGCTGGAACGGCGCCTTCTGGTGCCAACCATCAACCGTGGCATTTTGCCGTAGTGACGTCGCCTGCCCTCAAGAAAAAAATTCGGAGTGCGGCTGAAGAAGAAGAGAAAATCTTCTACGCCGGAAAGGCCGGCAAGGAATGGATTGAGGCTCTGGCCCCATTGGGTACCGACGAGGACAAACAGTATCTGGAAGATGCGCCTGCGCTTATCGTAATCTTTGGTCAACGTAAGGGTGGGCTGTATCCGGGTGAAATGCGGCAAAATTACTATGTGCATGAAAGCGTGCGTATTGCGACCGGGTTCCTACTTGCCGGCCTGCACGCAGCGCGCCTAGCAACGCTTACGCACACACCCAATCCAATGAGCTTTCTAAATGCAATTTGTGATCGCCCTTCGAATGAAAAACCGGTGATGATCATCGTCGTGGGTCATCCGTTGCCCAAAGCGACAATCCCAGCTCACGCGATGATCAAAAAACCACTCGATCAGATTTCAAGTTGGCTTTGAGCTATCCAAAGACCGGACAGCAGTCTTATGACGCTAGTTATCTTCGGTAATCGGAATTGTTATCATCGAGCCGTGGGCCGGATTTCCAGGCTTTTCGGTTGTTGGTGTCCAAAGGCATGCGCCGTGCATCATGAACGTCGAGTAGTGAAACATTCTAGCGTTCAGTGACATTGGCGCTTGAACCAACTGGTTCCCCAATAGCTGCCGTCCGGTCACTCGCTCAGGCTAGAAAGATTGGTGGCAGCAACTGCGCCGGGAGCGGACTGTCTGCTTCTGTGCGTCGATCTATGAATTGCTGCCATTTAGGCAGGTAAGAACGCTTGGCTGCTGCCGCTAAACCTATCTGCCATTCCGGGCTGCGACGACAACCGTTGATTGCGACCGTCCGTTCAATTTGGGGTGCATACTGTCGGCTTCTGTACCCGGCACGAGGCGGCGAACATCGCACGCAGTCGCATAACATACAGCTTATTTTGGTTGATTAATAGCATTACCACCACATCAAACCGTGAGATAGTGCTCAAAAATTCCAGTTCACCACGTTCCGAAAGGCGGCCTGATGTTCAGGTGCAAAGTTTGATGCCCGATCTATCGACCGGGCACCTTTTATCTGAAGCTAAATCAATCGTCGCAACAATCCATTACTTCTTCACAGCAATCGTCGAGCGCCGCGCAGCAAGCCTGTATCGCACCGGCAACAGTTGAAGATTGCGCTGCAAAAGCTGCAGGCGAGATAAACAGAAGCGCAACCGTTGCTGCATAATATTTGGCCATAATAGTCTCCAATAAATCGCTGAGGAATATAATCCTTAGGTCAACATTCGGCTATCCCGCGTCAATTGTTACAACGGTCAATGTTTGGCAAATATGTTTGTCGATATTGCAGGCCAGCGTGTACAAAAATTTACGCAGACACCCTAAAGTCACAATGCGCGCGTGACCTTTGAATAGTCGAACTCGAACGGCAGCTATTCAAGTCAAGCAAGGGTAATCTCAAACGAGCAGAATTTGGGCTGGGGAGCAGACTGTCTGCTTCTGTGAGTGGATCGATAAATAGCTGCCGTTTAGGCCGGTCAGAGCGCTTTGCTGTTGCCGCGAGCAATTCGCATGCTCGATCCAGAAATTGCCATTGCTGAAAACTGCCATCCCTTCATCAAATTTAAGCACGGTTCCCAATTATATCGAATGTCGTATGGTCGAGGTTTGGGTGCGCCCAGCAACGGTAATGCCAACCTATTTGGCCAAAAGTTTTGGCCAATTGGTGTTGGCCGAGCGGATATGACCCGGAATGTTTTTTTCCCAAGTGTTACCGACCTCTCGATTGTAATTGAGGTACAACTTGCCGCTCACAATTTTCCAGACGGTCGGATCACCCGATGCGGTGTATCCTTGGCTAACGGCCCAAGCGCAATAGCCGCCATATTGCGGAGCGTAGGCTGACGGGTTGGCCTTGAATTTGGCCAGATTAGCTGCACTGGCAAAGCGATATTCGGCGCCATTGTGGGTGATTTTATAGGTTGTGCTGCCTTTTACGGGTCGTCCGGTTGTGAAGTAAGCTACCGGATCGTAGCCCGATACCGCCACATCGCTAAACGTTCCGGTATAGACCGGTTCGGTCTTGGCAAAGCCCTGCGTAGGCTGGAATGCGACTGCACAGCCAAGTGCGGCAGCGGCAATGATAGCAATAAATTTGGTCATGAATCATCCTTCGTAAAACGGTGCGATCGTCTCACGCTCATTCGTTGCTTGGACGGCAGCGGTTACAATTTTTCGGCAAAGACGAGCCCGACCCCGTTCGTGCATCGAAACGATAACCAAAGGTGATTTTATCGTCGGGCGATCATTTGGCATTTGTCCCTCATCGGAACCACCGAGGAGAGAATACCATGTTACGCAAATATCTGCCGATTATACTGACGCTCTACATTGCGTTCGTGTTCATCCAGTCGCTGTTTTTCAAATTCACCAACTCGCCCGAAACGCAGTATATTTTTGGCACGTTGGATTCGTGGGGCGGTTCGCTCGGCTGGCCGGGGCTGTTTGCGCCGACCGGGATCTTCTCGCAATATGTGGTTGGCACTGGAGAGCTTGTTGCTGCCGTAATCTTGCTAGCGGCACTTTCGAACCGCTTTCTGGTTCTTCGTCCGCTCGGCGCGTTGATGGCGATCGGCGTGATCTCAGGAGCAATCTTTTTCCATCTATTTACGCCATTGGGCGTTTCGGTGCTCAACACAGACGGAACGCATGACGGTGGCGAGCTTTTTGCACTGGCCTGCGGTGTGTGGATATCTGCGGCTGCTTTGCTGTGGATGGGCCGCGATACGATTGCCGACCTTATCGGCCGCGTTCGCGGAGTGCGCTGACATGCTTGGCGACCTGCTCCTCTCGCTCAGCCAGCAGCCAATGCTGCTTGGCCTGACGTTGTTTGCAGCCACCTTTGTTGCAGAAGATGTGGCGACCGTCGCGGCTGGCGTATTGGTTGCACGGACTGGTGCCGATCCGTTCGCCGCGCTCTCGGGCGTCGTTCTGGGCACCGCGATCGGCGACATTGCGCTTTACGCGCTGGGCCGCTGGGGCGGTAACACCAAATTGGGCCGCAATTTGCGCGTTCGCGCCGACGTGCAGCGCGCCGAAGGCTGGATATCGGGCCGCGTCATGGCTTTGGTTTTTGCCGCACGCTTCCTGCCCGGATCGCGCCTGCCGATATTTACGGCCAGCGGCTTGGTTGCAGCGCCGTTTGCGCCAGTCGCAGCGATTATTGCAATTACCACGCCGTTCTGGACGGGCACGCTGTTTGCCGTCGCGCATTACGCAGGCGAAGCAGGGGCACATCAATTGATTGCCGCTGCGCTGCCTGCGGGTCTGGCGCTCGTGATTGGCGCGCTGTGCTTTCGCTGGGCAAAGGCGAACATTTTCGCGCCAAAGCTCACATAAAATAACTGAGAGGATAGAATCATGAACGAGGAATATTTCCATCTGCCGATAACGACTATCTCGCCGCCTGCCGCAAAAGCGATTCACGCCTTTGCCGAAGAATTGCTAAGCCACGGAGCGGGCGCGAAGGTCATATTCGATGCGGTGACCGAAGACCCCGAATGTGCGCTTGGCCATGCCTATGCAGCGGCGGTGTTTCTAACCCAGATGACATGCAATGGTCAGGCGCAGGCCGCACCGCATATCGCGGCGGCCAAGGACAACATTGCTTTTTGCAGCGTGCGCGAGAAAGCCACAATACATGCCGTCGCAGCATGGGGCGGCGGCGATGAGCGATCAGCGATTTCGTTGCTGCGCGGCGTCGTCGAATGCGCGCCGCATGATTTGGTTGCTGCAAAGCTCTGCCAGATACTCGAATTGAACCAGGGTGATGTGATTGGCATGTTAAGGACTTCTGGCATGGCGGCGTCAGTTGAAGGCCGCAGCGGCTATACGCTCGGGCTTCACGCCTTTGCGCTCGAGCAAGCCGGTCATTCCGAGCTGGCCCATCGCTTTGCGCGCCGAGCAATTGATATCAATCCGGAACGCGACCCGTGGGCGCAGCACGCGCTGGCTCATGCCCTGCTTGCGATGGATCAGCCTGTCGAGGCGCGGGCGTTTCTGCACAGCGTTTCGCACAGCTGGGACCGTTGCTCGTCGTTCATGCTAACGCACAATTGGTGGCATCTCGCGCTGATCGAGCTTGAGCTGGGTAACAAGGCGGCGGCGCTTGCGCTATTCGACGAACGGGTGTGGAGCGAACGAAAAGGCCATGCGCAAGACCAGATAAACGCTATCTCGCTGCTGTTCCGAATGGAAATGCAGGGCGTCCGCGCCGCAGCGCGGTGGGATGACATCGCAACCTATATCGAGGGGCGTGTTGCCGACCGAGTCAACGGCTTCCTTGATCTGCACTATCTGATTACGCTGCTGAAAAGCGGGCGGTCCGATGCGGCAATGCGCCTGACGCAATTGCTGCAGCGCGACCGGGTCGCAGGCGCGATTGCCAATGCCATCCAGTCCTATGTTGCCGAAAACTACCGCGAAGCCGCAGCGGCGCTGGCCCCTGTCTGCCATCATCTTTCCGAACTCGGCGGCAGTAATGTCCAGCGCGAACTGTTCGAAACGATCTTTGTCGACAGCGTCCAACGCTTGCGCTCGCAAACCACTTCAGCTGCACGCGAATATTATCGTGTCGCAGCCTGAAGGCGCGATTGCGGGATCGGCGATGCCGCCGTTTGGGGACGGCCCGGCCTTGTCGCACTTCGAATTCTGGCCGGCGTGGAAATTCTATGCGCCGGTCTGGATCGCTATTGCGGGCCTGATGGTCCGACATCGTAGCATCCGTGCACCGCTTATCGCCAATCCGGGTTTTCCGGCTGGCGGGTTGGTCGGCGAAAGGAAGAGTCAGCTATTTGCGCGATTGAGCGGACCCGAGCGCAGGCATTTGCCCCATTATGTCGTGGTAGATCGCCTTGACTCAGCAATGGATGCTCAATGGCCATCAATCGAGGCAGCGCTCCAGTCCGCGGGCATGGTATATCCCATGGTCGCAAAACCCGATATCGGTTGCCGCGGTGCGGGTGTCCGGCCCGTTCGTTCGCCCGCCGAATTACGCCAATATACCGAAGAGTTTCCGACAGGCGAAACATTCCTGGTCCAGCGCATGATCGATGTTGAAGGCGAAGCGGGCGTATTTTATGTCCGTGAACCCGGCTCCAAAGAAGGCCGCATCCACTCCCTGACGCTTAAATATTTTCCGCATGTTGTAGGCGACGGTCGTTCGAGCTTGCGACAGCTCATCCTTTCAGACAATCGCGCAGGTCTGGTGCCGCAGCTCTATCTGGGGCGGTTCGGTGACGAGTTGGACCGCATCGTTCCGATGGGAGAGGCTCGGCGACTGGTGTTTTCGGGCAGCCATTCCAAAGGTGCCATCTTCCGCAACGGCAACGCCTACATCACCGAAGCGATGTGCGCGCGGTTCGATGCAATTGCCGATGCGATTGACGGCTTTCACTTCGGCCGCTTCGACGTCCGCTTTGCCGACTTTGCCGCATTCCAGCGCGGCGAGGATTTTGCGATCATTGAGTATAATGGTGCAGGCGCGGAAATGACTCATATCTGGGACAGCCGCACGACGTTGCTTCAAGCCTGGGTCGCCTTGTGCGGGCAGTTTTCGCTGCTTTTCCGGGTCGGTGCCGCCAATCGCAAGCGCGGCGCTCGGCCTGAAAGTTGGCGCTCGTTTTTCAAGCAATGGAGGCGCGAGAAGCATTTGGTCAGCCGCTACCCTTCGACGAAATGATGGAAGTTTGCAGGGTTTCACGCTGGCCAGTCGTCCCCGCCGCCCATCTCCGCATTACGGACACAATATAGGAACGAAAAATGCTGTTTGACCGTTTTATGAAAAGCATGATCCACGAAGGCGAGGTCGAAGTAGTAATTGCTAGCTCTGTCGCAAAACGCTTTGGAAACCCGGATTCCGCGCGTGAGCCGGTTCGAATTTGGCTAAAGGATCGTGCAACGGCGCGGGCGATCACTCGCAATCCAGCGCTTTGTGCAGCCGAGGCGTATATGGATGGCCGGTTGCGAGTGCTCGACGACGACATCTGGCCTCTGCTCGATCTGGTTGGCCACAACGTCCGTTGGGACTGGAGCAACAAAAATCGCGTTCGTCTTTGGCGCAGCACTCGGTGGCTCGACGCCATACTGCCGCGCAACGATGGCACGCGGGCCAAGGCCAATGTCGCGCATCATTATGATCTTTCCGATCGCCT
>JANNQI010000031.1:0-3013 GCA_031400695.1 Sphingomonadales bacterium
CGGCATGTTTCGCCCGGCTGGCGGTTGACCCGCCTTGGTAGCATCGACAACCATATTTTCTATCGTTGATCGCCACCAAAACCATCGAATGAATGAAGGCTCCGATTTTGGGGCCTTTATTTTGTTCGCATCATGTTCTAATGCATGGCTATGGCTTCCCTTGCTTCTGCTGATTCCTTTTGCGGCGCTCCGGCAGTCGCGCGCGGCGTGTCGCGCCTATTTCTGCGCAACCAGATCATGGTCCAGCCAGAGGTCGGTTTGCGCAACAATCGCCGTGCCGATCTGATGGGAATTAACGGCAAGGGCGAAATCATTGTCGTTGAAATCAAATGTTCGCGTGCCGATCTGTTGGGCGACCAGAAGTGGCCTGAATATCTCGATTTTTGCGACCGCTTTTTCTGGGCCGTGCCCGCCGGTTTCGACATCGGCCCGTTACACGGCGAGACCTTTATGCCCGAACGGGCAGGGCTGATTATCGCCGATGCCTATGATGCCGAGATCGCCCGACCTGCGGCCCTGGTGCCTCTAGCAGCAGCGCGGCGCAAAACCGAAACGCAGCGCCTTGCACGCCTCGCCATGCGGCGGTTAATGGGAATTGCGGACCCTACCCTTGCCGAAATCGAGGCGGAGTAGGATCAGGTCTTTTTGGGATTATACCAGATCGGCGAGGAATAAGCGCGTTCCTGTGCCTTCAACTCGGTCCCTGGAAGAAGCTTCGCGCCATAACGCAAGGCGTCATAGACTACCCAGCGCGGCGTCGGAATTTCCAGAACGCGCACGTAATAAAATGCCTTCAGCTTGGAATTGAACTCCGGATCTTCCCAGACTGTCTTCAACTCAGGCGCACCGATGCTGTTCGCATAGCTTGCTTTCGCCAGATTGACTGTATCACCCACCGCAGGGATTTTGCCGTCCGCGCCAATTTTGCGTTTGTTAGGACTGCTCCAGACAACGTTGAACACCTTTTCCTGCAGCTTACCTGAGCTATCGACCCAGCCCTTTACGACTTGAACGCGGTCGAGATTAGCCCCCATCGGATCCTTGAGCGCAGAGAGCATGAATTTCGGTGCACCCCTGCCTTCTTTCAGATCGCTTCCCATTGGAACGCCACGCTTGTAGCCTGCCTTGGCCATATTGCGTTTCAGGTCGGCATCCGAAAAATCCCAACCACCAAAGAAACGCACGACCATCCGCGGCCCCGATGTCGCATAAACCTCGCGCCGCATCATCGCGTCGAAGATGGCCGTGCGTGTGTTGGCCTTGGCCCAGACCGCAGCATAGCCACCGGCCAAATAATTCCAGCCGAAACGCTCGGCCTTTTGCGTGCCTAGGGTTTGCGGTCGCGAAGCGCGCTCGGCGTTCGGTTCGTTTAATGAAAATTTGCCGTAGAAATTATCCTCGTCGCCCGTCGCAAGTGCAGTATGGCTGTCGGTCGCTCCTATCATTCCTAATTTGTAGGGATTCACGCCGGTCTGCTGTTCGATCAGTAACCCCCGCTTCAACGCCTCGCGTACATAATCGCCCGGGAGCATGTCGTTCGTTTTCTTGACCGAATTGTCGAGGTTACCGATGTCCCACCCTGCTTTGCCAAAGCTTGCGAATTCATCATTGGGCGAGAGAAAGGGATGCGTTTCACTATCACCTTTGATCTGTGTCGCCTCGACAATCGGTTCGCGGGACGCCCGCCGCCGCGCATATTCCGCCGTCATCGGCCCGCCACCCGGCATCGTCATCTGGAACATCAAGCCATTCGACAGGTTCGAATTGTGCGGGATGGCGAGCATCTTGCCGCCGGTCGATTTCTCATAGCCGTCCATATAATCCCACAACATGTCGGCGCTCGTGCCGACGAGCGACGTGTATGGGATGACCTTGTCGGCCTTGTCCTTGCCGTCGCGCAAAATGACGACGCGGTGCAGATTGTCGCCATTCGGGGTCAGTGTATATTCAAATCCCATGAAGGCAGTAAACTTGCCGGGCTTGTTATAGCGCTCGACAATCGAGGTATGCTCCGTCCAGACGTCTGCAGTGCGTTCCGCATTCGCCTTGGGATCCATCATTGCGGCGGGCAACGTGCGTTGCGAAAAGCGCGCAATCAACTCAGCAGCGACCCGCGCCGATGCTTCCGGGCCTTTCTGGAGTTCATCGTGCCAGCGCTCAAGCAGAGGATCACGCAGGAGAAGTCGCGGTGCGTCATGGATGGCCTTCAACGCGGCGAGGCCGTCGGAGTGATCAGCGATGACGAGGAAATCGAGCGGGCGTGACAGCTTTGCCTTCATCCCCATTGTCGCGGTTACTTCTTCGCCGCTGGCGAAGCGCAACGCCTCTTCGGGGCCAAGACGGACGCCAAAGGCAAAGGCATCGGACGAGTTGGCTGTGTGCAAATGCGTGTCGCCGAAATAGACATTTTCCGGAAAGGCCGTTTCGACGACCTTCGTTTCTTTGCCGTCCCCGAAAAGCTTTCCGCCCTTTTCGCGGTCACACCCCGTTACCATCAAGGCCATCGCGCTTACGGCCAACACCAGTGAAATCCGACGCATCGGTTCCTCCCCCATTTTTCTCCGGCGAAAATTTGCGCCGACTTGGGGTTAGTGTCAATCGCTCAGTTAAATTTTCGAAACGGCTGGACCATACTCCACCCAGCCTTGGCAGGGCGCTCGTCCTGAACATCCGCAAGGCCTATCGGTTGTTGGCTTTGATAAGCAGCGTAAGTGCCGAATAGCCGGTCCCAGATTGTCAGCGCGAAGCCGTAATTTCGCTGCTGGTCGGATGGAATGACGCTGTGGTGGACCAGATGCATGTCGGGCGTGACAATGACGCGACGCAGCCAGCGGTCGGCGCGCGGTGCTAGTTTAATGTTACTGTGGTTGAACAACGCATTTGCGTTGAGCCAGAGTTCGAATGCCAGTGCGACAAGAACGGGCACGCCGAGCAACGCCACCCATGCGGATTTGTAGAATGTCGAAACGATGAGTTCGAACGGATGGAATCTTAGCGCGGTCGTCACATCCAG
>JANNQI010000032.1:0-3498 GCA_031400695.1 Sphingomonadales bacterium
CACGGCGACGTTACCGATATTCGGCTCGATTGTGCAGAACGGATAATTAGCCGCCTGCGCCGCCGCCGTCTGCGTCAGCGCGTTGAACAAGGTGGACTTTCCAACATTGGGAAGCCCGACGATACCGCATTTGAAACCCATAATTTATGCCCGGTTGTGAATTGACCGGACGCCCGTAGAGCAAGTGCGGGCGGATTACGACCCAAAGGTTGCAATCCGCCCTACGATCGACTTACGCCCCGACGGGGGCTCCGTCGGTGCGAGTGACCACAATCGTCGAAGATCGCGGCTGCTGCCCTGCAACCGGCCAGTTACCCGTGGGATGTTGGATGTTGACGAAGAAGGTCTTGAGATCCGGCGTGTAAGCCAATCCGGTGATTTCGCAGCCAAGCGGCCCGACCAGGAAGCGCTTCGACTGCTTGCTTTTCTGATCGACATAAAACATTGCATTATGCCCGAATGCGACGTCGATTGAGAGGCCAGTGACGCCTGACGTACCGGGAACACTATGGTCCGTTTGCACCCAGAGCCTTCCTTGCGGGTCAATGCGAAGACCGTCCGGGCTGGAAAATGTGTCGCCATTGATATTGCCTGTCAGGTTGGCACCGCCCGAGGCAAGTGACGGATCGCCCGCTAACAGGAAAATCTCCCAGGTAAACGCAAGCGCCAACGGCGAGTCAGCCGCCTCACGCATTTTGACAATGTGGCCATGACGATTGGTGACACGCGGATTGGCGGCGTCGGTCACGCGGCGACCGCTGTTGTTTGTCAGGGTCACAAATATGCCCGAATTATCGGGCGCAACGGTAATCCACTCGGGACGATCCATGACCGTTCCGCCGGCGACACGCGCTGCTGCTTTGGTGTTGATCAGCACGTCTGCCTGTGTCGCAAAATTAACTGGGGTCGGTGATGGTGTGCTCGTGCTCTGCGTTGTAATGCCGGGGTCGCTGGCACCGACGACCAGACCGTTTTGTCCCTGAACCAGTGCGCGCCATTCTCCGGTGCCGTCGGCATTGAAGCGGGCGACGTAAAGCGTGCCTTCATCCAGCAGCCTGGAATTCGCGCCGCTGTACGAATTGCTATAGGCGCGATCGGGAATGAATTTGTAGATGCATCCCGGCGTGCTGTCGTCCCCCATGTAAAAGGCGACACGGTGGCTCTGCCCGGTCATGAACGCAACATTTTCATGGTCGAAACGTCCCATCGCGGTGCGCTTCACCGGCAGTGACTGTGGGCTGTAAGGGTCAATCTCGATGACCCAGCCATAGCCCAGGGCTGGCTGTGTCGGGTCGAGATAATTTTCGGTTGTTTCTTCGCAGGTCAGGTACGTGCCCCAAGGCGTCCGTCCGCTGGCGCAGTTGTTCAGCGTTCCCTTGATTGTCGATGGCAGCAACGAGGCTGCGGGGCCGCCGACGCGGTAGCTGCTGTTGCCCGTATAACGTTTGTTATAACGCGAATTGCCCTTGACCGTCCATTTTCCGTTTCTGTCCGCGCCAACCTCAACAATCGCAACGCCGACTGCTGAAAGCGCAATAGCTTTCTCTTCAGCTGTCGCTGTTGTGGCAACGTAGTTGCCGTTGCGGAGGATGTTGAAGTCCGGATATTCGAAATTAATGGCAAGCAAACCACCGTTGTTGGCATCGACGCCGGGCAACGTGTAATATTCCATGCCGTCATGATTGCCGCCGGCCCATTTCTCGGCCTGAGCGGCAGTGGGGAAGCTGCCCGCATATCCTGCAACGCCAGCCTCGACCGCATCGCCCGCTTTCAGCAGGACATCGGTGGTATAGCCGACCGGCACCGTGACCTGGTCGCTCTGGTTTGCCGGGACCGAGGTGAAGCTGATGTCATAGCTTTCCTGATACGGGCGGGGCACATCGGGGCGGCGTCCAATTTCCGGCTGTTGCGGCATTTGGACCGGTTTGGCAGCGCTGTCTGACCTGCCCGTCGTCATTGCATAAAGGGGCACGAGCGAAAGGCCCATCAGGCCGCCTGCGATAATCGAACGACGCGATGGATTTGCTGCCACGATCGCTTCCAGACTGTCGGACGTCGGTGTATCGGTTGTTTCGCCGCGAAAAGGTGCGCGAGCGGCATCGGTTAGATGAGACATGATTTCTCCCCTCGAATGAAAAGGCACGCAGAACCGAGAATCGCGGATAGCTGCTGTCAGAGGGGTCGCAGAAATCCACTTCAGAGGAGTGACGTCATCGCGTCACAATCGTGACACCACATGAAATATTTGTGACAGGCCGGAGCTTGGGTGTTTGACGCACCGTTCGTCCGCCGTCGCGCCAGATCATTGGGAAAGCGCAAGACGTGGTCCTTCGATGCCAATCCGTCTCCTTCGACATCGTCCCCGGCATTCCTCATCCGTCGTTGTCGGGTGTTAAGGGTGGAAGTGATACGAATGCATCGGAAAATTGTGGGTTGGGGTTGCGATGATAAAAAGGATATTGGGGGGCCTGTCGGCTGTCGTGGCGGCGTCCCTGATGACGGGGTCGCTGCACGCCAGCAGCGGGGTCGAAGCGGATATATTGGAGGAGGTCAACTTTCTGCGAACTAATCCCGATTCCTATGCTGGCGATCTTGAAGAATATAAGCGGCGCTTCGATGGCACGATCGCCGTTGGAGAAGGCAACGAGCCCGATTTTACGACGCACGAAGGGCTGCGTCCGGTTATTGAGGCTGCCCATGAGCTCCGCAGGGCGAGTCCGATGGTTGAAATGCGGCCCAGCGACATCCTCGCGAAAGCAGCAGCCGACCACGTCCGTTTCCAGGGCGCGAGCGGGCAGATGGGGCATATCTCCAACGGCAAACGGCCGGGCGACCGGGTGAAGGCACATGGGGGCAACATTTATGTCGGCGAAGTTATCGTTTATGGCGTCTATAGTTCGCGCAACGCGGTGCGGCAGCTGGTCGTCGATGACGGAGTGCCCGGGCGCGGACACCGAAGATTGCTCCTGACCGCCAATTATCATTATGCCGGTGTGGCCTGCGGGTCGCACCGGAAATGGCGCAACATGTGTGTGATCGTGCTTTCCGAAACCCGCGATGGTTCTCCGGTCATGCCGCCTAAAGGTTCTTAAGCCGGCCCCATCAAAATTTGGGCCAGTGCACCTCTAATCATGTACGGCCTTTACCCAGGGTCCGAACGGCGAGTTTCCAAGCCAGTTCACCTGCGTTTCGGCTGAAACCTTATTGATCGCCTCCTGCGGTTTGCCGCCGGGATGCACTGCACGGCGCAATGGCCGCGTGCCTGCGGGCGTGGCCGCAATCTCAGCAATAGCGCGCGGCACGTCCATCGGGTCGGCGCTGCGTCCGCCTCCATCCTCTTCGCCCATGCGCGAGACGAGAGCGGGATAGGCAGCGGCCTGTTCAGCGGTCAACCGATCCTTTAGCGCCTTGGCGAGCTTGTTGCGATTGACCCACACCTTGGTCGGATAACCTCCGGGCTGGATGACGCAAACCTCGATATTGTGCGGCACCAGCTCA
>JANNQI010000033.1:0-7061 GCA_031400695.1 Sphingomonadales bacterium
GGCTTTGGAAGGCATGAAGGGCGTCAACGACGACCAGACCCGCGGCATCGACATCATCCGCAAGGCGATTGTCACACCATTGCGTCAGATCGCGGCCAATGCCGGGTTCGACGGTGCGGTTGTCTCGGGCAATCTGCTTCGTGAAAACGACGAAACCATGGGCTTCAACGCATCGACCGATGTGTATGAAAATCTTGTGGCCTCGGGCGTTATCGACCCGACCAAGGTTGTCCGCACCGCGCTTCAGGACGCTGCATCGGTTGCTGGTCTGCTGATCACCACCGAAGCCGCGATTTCGGATGCTCCGGAAGACAAGGCTGGCGGCGCTGGCGGTATGCCCGGCGGCATGGGCGGAATGGGCGGCATGGGCGGTATGGACTTCTAAGTCCAAACGCTCGGCTCAGGCTGAAACACGAAGGGCCGGTGGGGAAACTCACCGGCCTTTTCTTTTTGCGTTATTGTGTTATATAGATAATACAGTTCGAGCGAAGGAGACGACGATGATCCAGCATTGGAAAACAATCGCAGGCATAAGTGCGGCGATGATTGGCGTGCATATCGTCAATCTTTTGACCGGCGGATATCTCTCGAATTTCGGCATTGAGCCGCGGCAAATAGGTGACGCGTATACGATCGCGAGTGCGCCGTTCATCCACGCCGACGTCGCGCATCTAGGAAGCAATTTGGCCGCCTTCGTGGTGCTGGGGTCGCTCGTTCTGCTTCAAGGGCTGCGCTATTTTGTCAAGGCGAGCGCAGTAATCATATTGCTTGGCGGCGCGCTAGTCTGGCTACTGGGACGCCCCGGCGATCATATCGGAGCGAGTGGCTGGATTTTCGGACTGTGGAGCCTCGTTATCGCTTTGGCATGGTTCGACCGCAGCCCTCGCAACATTGCCATCGCGTTGGCCGTGGTGTTTTTCTACGGCGGCATGGTGTTCGGCGTATTACCGACGCAGGGCTATATCTCTTTTGAATCGCATTTGTTCGGCGCGATAGCGGGCGTCTTTGCGGCCTTCACCTTGTCGAAAAAGCCTGTTGTCGAGATTGTCGCGCCGGTGCGGCAGAACGAACTGAAATTCTGGGCGCAGGATAAAGTGCGCTAGTAGCGTCGCAACTGATGTCGCGTTTGGTCCTGTTCAATAAACCCTTTGGGGTGCTGCCGCAATTTACCGACAAGGGCACTGAAGGATCACCGCGCCCGACGCTGTCTGATTATGTCGATGTACCCGGCGTGTATCCGGCAGGGCGGCTCGACATGGACAGTGAAGGGCTGATGCTGCTCACTGACGACGGGCGGTTGCAGGCGCGGATATCTGACCCGAAGTTCAAGATGCCGAAAAGCTATCTGGTGCAGGTCGAGGGCGAGGCGACCGACGAGGCGCTCGCGGCGTTGCGAAATGGTGTGCGGTTGAAGGACGGCATGACCTTACCCGCCGACGCCGAGCGGATTGAAGACCCCGAATTGTGGCCACGCGACCCACCAATACGCGTGCGGTTGAGCGTACCCGATAGCTGGATAAAGCTTACCATCCGCGAAGGCCGCAACCGGCAAGTGCGGCGGATGACGGCGGCGGTTGGCTTTCCGACATTAAGACTCGTGCGCTGGTCGGTGGGGGAGTGGACGGTCGAGGGCTTGGGGCAGGGTGAGTGGCGCGAGGTTGCGGTCTAGTGCAGTGGCGAGGCCCCGCTATTTGGACCCCGCCACATAGCGACTAACTTGCGCAGTCGCAGTTTTTGCACTTGCATGCCGGGCCGCATTTACAGGCCTTGGATGCCGCCGCACATTTGCAGGTGGGCGCACATGTGCAAGGGTTACATTTGCAATTCTCGTTCATTGGTTTTCTCCTTGGGGTTGGTTTGTGGAAGTCATGAGATAGGCACTCTTTTGCTTCTGAGCTTGAACGAAGCGGCTAAACTTCCCCATCCGGTGATTTTCACATAATGTTACCCAAGGAATGTTCGGCGTTCGCAGCGGAGTTCAGGAAATGGCCGTAACTGGCAGCGGCAAGATAGCGTTATGGGAGGGCGGCAGTCTGTGGCTGGTGACGGCCAGCCGAGAGACAACGGAGACAGGGGCGCATTCCCACCACGCAATCCAAATCACTTTCCAGCTGGACGGGTTGATCGAAATAGAAAGCAACGGCGAGAATGTCTCGGGACCGGTCGTTGCAGTGGCTTCGGACACGTCGCATTTATTGCGCGCAAGCGGCGCCGCTGCTGCGCTGTTGTTCATTGAACCGGAGAGCATAGCGGGCCGCTCACTCGCGCAGGGGCTGTTTCGGCAAAACACCGTTGTTTCGCTCAAGGGTGAAAGGGCAATATCTTACATTGATGAGCTGAAACGGTGCATTGACGACCCGGATAATCAGAGCGACCTCGTAAAGCTGGGACAAAAAATTGTCGCAGATTTTGCGGCGGCGACGGTACCAGCGAAACCTGACCACCGGGTACGCGCAATGATCGATTATGCGCGGGACAGGCTTGAAGACCGGGTTACGCTTCCCGATGCGGCCGCACATATCAACCTTTCTGACAGCAGGGCTCGCCATTTGTTTGCGGCACACACCGGACTTCCGTTCAAAACTTATATACTGTGGCTGCGGATGGAGCGGGCCGTACAACTATATGCAGCGGGAAGCTCGTTGACCGAGGCCGCGCATCAAGCGGGTTTTGCCGATTCAGCACATTTTAGCCGGACGTTTCGGCGCACTTTCGGCTTGGCGGCTAGCGCGCTTCGGCTCGAAGCGATTGCTTCGCCCGATTGACGGGCCATCCGCTTTCATTCGTTATCCGTCAGGCCGCGCCACACGCTTGCCTTTCGTGCGGCTTGTGAGGTGGAATTTTAGGCAACGGTCGCAGCGATAAGCTCTGAGCGGGAAGTCGGCGATTTTAGCGGCCAACATGGCCTCGTCCAGCGACGCATAACGCGCCTTCTTCGCGCAGATGCTTAATCGCGTCCGCACGTCATTCGCCGTCTTCGAACGCGACGCTGCCTTGGTTGATAAGTTGGACGATGAGCGTCTGGACGGCTTCCGATCCCGCAAATTCCCCTGCGACGTCGATGCAGTCGTTGGCGCATAATTGCTCGGCAAACGCCGCCGTTTTATCGTGGCATTCAAAGCATTCGCCGTCCACAAACAGGAGCAATTCGGCATCGTTACGGATGAACGAAAAGCGGCTAGCGGGATTGCGAGCCAGCGTTGTTCCGCCCGCCAGATATTCACGCACGTCTTCGATGCTGGCGGACTCTTCGGGTCGCCAATCAATCTCCGGATATTTCGGCGTGCTGTTATAGCTGCCGAACCAGCGCGCAAAGGCTTGGCGGTCGGACAGTTTTTCGGTGATCATCGCGTGAAGCGCGTCCAATGCCCCCGCCGAAATCTCGCCGGGGTTGCTTTGCGTCACCAATCCGGGATCGGCGTAGCGGTCGTCGTCTTCCATACCGGCGACCAGATCGTCGGCGAAGTCTGCGATCAGCTCGCTGCGTGACGGCGCGCGGAACCCTATCGAATAGGTCATGCAATCGTCGCCAAATGCGACGCCGTCATGCGCAATACCGGGCGGGACATAGAGGATATCGCCGGGCTCAAGCAGCCATTCGTCGGTCGCTTCGAATTCCGCTAGCAGGCGTAGGTCGTCATGCGGCAACAGCGGGCTGTCGGCGTCGCAATGCTGCCCCACGCGCCAGCGCCGCCGCCCGTGGCCCTGAATAAGGAAGACATCATATTGGTCGAAATGCGGGCCGACGCCACCGCCGTCGGTGGCGTAGCTGACCATGACATCGTCGATCCGCCAGTTGGGGATGAAGCGGAACGGCGCGAGCAACGCAGCGACTTCGGGCACATGATGGTCGACCGCCTGCACCAGTAAGGTCGATGGTTCCTGACCCAGCGCGGCAAAACGCGCCTCGGCCAACGGACCATGTTCGACGGCCCAACTGCCTTGCGCGCCGATGATGAGGCGCGATTCGACTTCGGGTTCGCAGGCGAGACCAGCGAGCTCGTCGGGTTCGAGCGGGTTTTCCCATGTTGCCCAAGGATTGCGGATAAGCAGCGGCTTCTGCTGCCAGGTATCGCGCAGGAACGTCTCGACATCGAAATTGGCGAGCTTCACTTTGCCATCGTCGCGAGCATCTCGCCCATTTTCTGGTGGAGCATGTTTACCGCTTTGAGTGGGCGGACCATGACCTTGAAATGGGTGATGAGGCCGTTTTCGTCGCACGAAATCATATCGATGCCGTTGATCGCGATGCCGTCGATGACGGTTTTGAATTCGAGCACCGAAGAGTTCTCGCGATGCCATTCGCCGACATATTCGAAGTCGCTGTTGCCGAGCGTGTGGCCCGCAGCGGCCAAATATTTGGCGGTGATCGCCTTGCCGACTTGGGGGGAGTGGACGACAGGGCTTTCGAATACGCAATCATCGTGAAGCACCGCGGATATCGCTTCGGCATCGCGGGATAGCGCGACAGTGTGCCAGATTTCTGCTGGGTTCGGCATGATGGCTCCCTTAACGTTTGCGGACAAATTCGGCGCGCAGGACGAGGCCTTTGATGCCGTCGTGGCGGCAGTCAATTTCCTGCGCGTCGCCGGTCAGGCGGATGGATTTGATCAGCGTGCCGCGTTTCAATGTCTGGCCCGCACCTTTGACTTCGAGGTCTTTGATGAGCGTCACCTGATCGCCATCGGCGAGGATGTTGCCGACCGCGTCGCGGACTTCGACTTTGCCAGCATTGGCCGCCTTGTCACGCGCATCGGCGGCGCTGATCCACTCGCCGCTTTCCTCGTCATAGACATAATCTTCGTCACTCATGCTCAATATCCCAAGTCGAGGTTGACCAGCGGCGATAGCGGTTCGCCTTTGCGGTAGCGTTCGAGATTTTCAAGGAAACGTGTCGCCGAGCGAACGAACATCTTGTCCTGCGCGCGGCCCGACAAGTGCATGGTAATATGCGCGTTGGCGAGGGTCCAGAGCGGATGGTCGGCGGGCAGCGGTTCGGGCGTGGTGACATCGAGGAAAGCCGCGCCGATTTGCTTGTCTTGGAGCGCCTTGACCAAAGCATCCTGTGCAACCACCGAGCCACGCGCGATATTGATGAGGGTGGCGCTCTGCTTCATCGTCGCCAGCTCGTCTGCGCCGATCATGTTTTCGGTTTCGGGCGTGGCTGGCACCGCGAGGATGACCCAGTCAAACTCGCCCAACCGCTCGCGCCATGCGTCGGGGGCTAGGCTCGTTGGCCCCGGCGTGCGGCGGACAACGGTGACATCGACGCCAAAGGGTTCGAGGCGTTCTTCGATGAGCTTGCCGATTGCGCCATAGCCAAGGAGCAATGCCTTCGACCCGAACAGTTCGACCTTGCCCGGTG
Source organism: Sphingomonadales bacterium (assembly GCA_031400695.1). Lineage (GTDB taxonomy): Bacteria > Pseudomonadota > Alphaproteobacteria > Sphingomonadales > Sphingomonadaceae > Sphingorhabdus_B. The sequence continues at coordinate 5,366 of JANNQI010000033.1, forward strand.
AGTCCATCAGCCAATCATGCCGGTCCTGCGCGCGGACGACCTCGCGGTAGCCCTTGGCAACTGTCAGCATCCCCATCACCACATATTCGGCGATGGTAATCGCGTTGATGCCAGCGCCATTGGTCACGACGGTGCCTTGCGCCTTCAACTGTGCGAGCGGCATGCCGTCGACCCCAGCGTAGATGCTGTTGAGCCATTTGAGGTTGGTCGCGGCGGAAATGATTTTGAACATCTCTGCCTTGTCATTGAGGTCAAACCATCCAATGTCGGCCAGCGGCGCAAGCTCAAGCGCCTGCTCGGTCGACATGAACCAGCGCACGTCGAGATCGGCGGGAAGCTGCGGTTCAAGCAACGGCCGGATCAGGCCCGACATTACGGCGATTGTCATATTGCTATTCCTCCCCATCGACTTGCGATGGGGAGGTGGCATCGCGGAGCGATGACGGAGGGGCCTTCCCAAAGCGATTTAGTCGATCTTCAATCGTTGCGATAACTGCATTCGCAACTTCTGTCGCGTCTTTCAGAACGTCAGCCGCCGGAATGCTTACGGTGTCTATTCGGTGTTCAGCAAGCCAGACATCCCTAGCCGCATCTCGTTCCGGACGATCGGTGGTGCCATGTGCGAAACCATCAATCTCTATAGCCAGATTTGCCCTAGCGCAGAAAAAATCCAGAATGAAAGGCCCGGCTGGATGCTGATTACGGAATTTGTAGCCCGATGGCGAGGTCCTGAGCAGTTGCCACAATAAGAACTCCGGCCTTGTAAGCTCGCGTCGAAACCGCTTGGCGCGCTTGACCGAAACCGATGATTTTGCCGGACGCATCGAAGGCCCCTCCGTCAGTCCTGCGGACTGCCACCTCCCCATCGCAAGTCGATGGGGAGGAGACAAGCAGAAACGCCGCACTCAATCTCCCCAATGACTTGCATTGGGGAGGTGGCGCGTTGGAGCGAAGCGGAGGCGTGACGGAGGGGCCTTGCGACGGTGCAGTTCATACATCCAGCTTCCAATCCCAACCCAGCGGGTCGCCGTCCATGACTTCGACGCCCTTGGCGATCAGGTCGTCGCGGATGGCGTCGGAGCGGGCGAAGTCCTTGGCGGCGCGGGCTTCTTTGCGGGCGGCGAGGGCGGCTTCGATTTCGGCTTCGGTGATGATGGCCGCTTTGGGGCGGATGCGGAGGTCTTTCCTTGAAATTGACGAAAGTTCCAACCCAAGAACGCCATCCATCACCAAGATTGAAGTTCCCTTTTCATGAGGCTTTACGCCCTTATCAAATAAAAGCTCATCGAAAATCGTAATTGCGCGCGGCGTATTAAGGTCGTCCGAAATTGCTGTTTCAAAATCACCCAAATGAGTGGAAAGAATTTTGCCCAACGAACTTTCTTGAAATTCAGAAGGCACAGGCTCAGCGCGAACTTTTTCCCAAGCGCTGACCATCCGCTTCAGTCTTACAAACGCCGCCTGCAACCCCTCCCACGAAAATTCCAGCTCGCTTCGGTAATGCGCCTGCAGGCACATCAGGCGGTAGGCGAGGGGGTGGAAGCCTTTGTCGATGAGCAACTGCACGCGCAGGAATTCGCCCGACGATTTGCTCATCTTGCCCGTCCGTTCGATCAGGAAGTTATTGTGCATCCAGATATTCGCGCCGCTCGCGTCGCTGTGGCACCGCGCCTGGTTTTGCGCGATTTCATTGGGG
>JANNQI010000034.1:0-14526 GCA_031400695.1 Sphingomonadales bacterium
GGCGTGGACAGCGCGGCGGCACACAGCAACCAGGCTAAAACTCTCAAGCCCGCTCCCCCTGCCCGTCGCCGTTTATGACCAACTCCTCGACGCCATCGCGGATCATCACCATGCTGCCTTGCGCGAGGCTTGGTGCTATCGGCGCACCGAAGCTCTCGAGCGGCGCGTGGCCCAGCAACAGCCCCCGCAAAACCCGTGCGGTCATGCCGTGACAGATGACGAGCATATCCTGCTCAAACGCCTGCTCGCTTATCCAGTGCGACAGCCGCGCGGCAACGTCGTTATAATACTCGCCACCCTCCGGCCTGACCGAAAACAGCTTGTGCTCCATATCAACAATCGGACCGATTTCGGCGGAAATGTCGGCATAAGTCCGGCTTGACCAGCGGCCGACGTCTATTTCCAAAAGCCGGTCGTCGCGGCGTGTTTGATGCCAATCGGCATCAATCTCTTCGGCGACAATAGCCAGCGTCTGCAGCGCTCTTCCGGCGGTAGACGACCAAAGCTGAGGCCTGTCATCGTCCCCGAGATAATCTGCCAGCGACCGGCCCATCATCTTGGCCTGCACACAGCCCTCCCAAGTCAGCGGCGTGTGCACCTCAGCCTGCCCTTGCATCCGGGCGATCTTATTGAACACCGTCTCGCCATGCCGCGCGATGAAAAGCCGCCTGCCATTTGTTGAAATCCCCATATTTCGCCTTATTCCACAGGATATTGTCCGAAGCAAAAGCTATCGGCTTGCCCTACCGGACAAAGCCATTAAGACAGATTCGGCATAGAAATAGGGTTTTTCGGCGCAAGATTTGGCGCGCCATGCCCGATTAGGGGATTTTGAATGAGAGCCACGATAGAACGCGCGACCCTGCTGAAAAGCCTGAGCCACGTCCAGTCCGTGGTCGAGCGGCGCAACACCATTCCCATATTGTCCAACGTCCTGATCGAAGCCAGCGACGGCGGCAAAATCAAGTTGACTGCGACCGACCTAGACCTGCAAATCGTCGAAACATTCGCCGCCGACGTTGAAACGCCCGGCGCGACTACTGTATCCGCACACACATTGTTCGAAATTGCGCGCAAACTGCCAGAAGGCAGCCAGGTCCAGCTCCACGCCGCCGATGGCCGCATGGCAGTCAACGCCGGACGCGCGCGGTTCAGCCTGTCGACACTGCCGCGTGACGATTTCCCTATGATCGCAGAGGGCGACCTGCCGACCTCGTTCGAAATTCCGGCGTCCTCACTGGTCCAGATTATCGACAAGACGCGTTTTGCGATTTCGACCGAAGAGACGCGTTATTATCTCAACGGTATTTTCCTGCACGTCACCGACGATGCAGAGCCTGTTCTGAAGGCAGCAGCTACCGACGGCCACCGGCTAGCGCGCGTGACCCTGCCGCGGCCAGCGGGCGCCGAAAACATGCCCGACATCATCGTGCCGCGCAAATGCGTCGCCGAAATCCGGAAATTGCTCGACGAGAGCGGCGATAATTCGATTCAGGTCGATCTGTCGGCGAGCAAAATCCGCTTCACTTTCGACAGCGTCATCCTGACATCGAAGCTGATCGACGGCACCTTCCCTGATTACAGCCGCGTGATCCCGACCGGCAATGACAAGCTGCTCCGCATCGATCCCAAAGCCTTCAGCCAAGGCGTCGACCGCGTCGCCACCATTGCCACCGAAAAGACCCGTGCGGTCAAAATGGCGCTCGATACCGATAAGATTACACTGTCGGTGACCAGCCCCGAAAATGGCACGGCGGCGGAAGAAGTGTCGGGCCAATATTCCAGCGACAGCTTCGAAATCGGCTTCAACGCGCGTTATTTGATGGACATTTTGGGCGAGATCGAAGGCGATGTCGTTGAGTTGCACTTGGCCGACGCCAGTGCACCGACACTGATCCGCGAAAATGACAAGTCGGCGGCGTTGTATGTCCTGATGCCGATGCGGGTGTAACAAGTTTCGACCAAAACATTACTTTGGTCGAGAATTTTACTCCGCCGCCTCGGCCATCATCACACTTTGCGGTCCACGTACAACAACGCCTGGCAGCGCGCCCGTCATCACTCCGTCGCGGAACGTCACCACGCCTGACTTGACCGTTGCGACATAGCCGGTCGCCTTTTGTAGCAATCTTTTGCCGCCTGCTGGCAGGTCGAACGCCAACCAAGGCTTTTGTAGTTTCAATTCATCGAAATCGATCACGTTTACGTCCGCCAAATAGCCCGGCTTCAGCACGCCCCGATCATTCAAACCATACAGCCGCGCGGTATCGTGGCATTGCCGTTTCACCGCGAGTTCGAGCGGGATCGTCCCGGCTTTACGGTCGCGCGCCCAATAGCTCAGTAGGAATGTCGGTGATGCCGCGTCGCAAATCGTCCCGCAATGCGCGCCGCCGTCGGATAGCGATGCGACGATATCCTCGCGCTGGAGCAGCTCTTTGGTGAAGTCGAGATTGCCGTCCATATAGTTCAGTATCGGCAGATAAATCATGCCGTTGCCATCGTCGGCCATCAACTGGTCATAGGCGTATTCGGCGCTGTCTTTTCCCGCGGCTTGTGCAAAACCGAAGACGCTTTCCTCGCGCGTCGGTTCGTAACTGAAGCCCTCGCCGAGCGGGAATTGCATCGCCCATGCGGCGGTGACCAGCATGAAGAACGGCGCCATATCGACCGACGGTGGCGGCATATTGTCCTCTGCCAGCATCACCGCCTTGAACGCCGGATCGGAAAGCTTCGCCTTTTGTTCGGCCCACGACAGCCCGGCAATTTTCTGCCAGCTCGGCTTGCGCATGAACGGATGCACTGTGCCGCGCCAGTTCATGATCACGCCGATACCGCGCAAGCCAATCGCGGCGACGAGATTTGCCCCATTGTCATTGGCAGCTTGCATCGCCGCCATCTGCTCGGTCCACGGCATTTTCTTAATGGGGGATTGCAGCATCGTGAACGCAATCGGCAGGCCGGTTTCGCGGCTCAACCGGCCCATCCAGCCGAACTCGTCCCATTCCTCCATGAAATCGGTGGTCAGTTCGAACACGCCGTGCCCGACCTTGCCCATCGCCCGTCCAATGCCGACCAGTTCGGGTTCGGTTGCGGTGGTGCCGGGCACCAGCTCGCCATCAATCGATTTGTGCAATATCGTCCGCGAGGTGGAAAAGCCCAAAGCCCCTGCGCGCAAGCCTTCTTCGACCAGCCGCGCCATTTCGGCGATGTCGGCATCGGTCGGCTCCTCATTATCTGCGCCGCGCTGCCCCATCACATAGGCGCGCAATGCGCCGTGCGGAATATGGGTGCCGATGTCGATGGTGCGCGGCAATCGTTCGAGCGCGTCGAGATAATCGGGAAAGCTCTCCCAGTCCCACTTCATCCCTTCGGCGAGCGCAGTGCCGGGGATATCCTCGACCCCTTCCATCAGGCCGATTAACCAGTCGTGCTTGTCTTTTTTCGCGGGCGCAAAGCCAACGCCGCAATTGCCCATGACAACGGTCGTGACCCCGTGCCAGCTCGATGGGCCCATCTCGCTATCCCACGTTGCCTGCCCGTCATAATGGGTGTGGATATCGACAAAGCCGGGTGCGACGATTTTACCAGTGGCGTCAATTTCTTCGCGTCCGGCGGTTCTGATATGGCCGACCGCAGTAATGACGCCGCCGTCAATCGCAACATCGGCTGCAAATCTTGGGTTGCCGGTGCCGTCGACCACGGTTCCACCGCGAATGACCAGATCATGCATATCCTTCTCCTCAGGCGCGCCTGTTACCATCTTTAACCGGATGATTAAAGCCCAACCGCGGGCAACATTGCATCAGATGATTGCATCTCGATTGGAATCGCTCTAAGCGCGCTTTTCCCGACCGCAATGCCGGGTGCAGGAGTTTAGCTCAGTTGGTAGAGCATCGGTCTCCAAAACCGAGGGTCGTGGGTTCGAGTCCCCCAACTCCTGCCATTTACTCGGTATTATTAAGCAAACGCACCACGACTTAAATACCGATTATTATTCAATATTTTGCCATTTTCAGGATTTCAACGGGCTCACGCGCCGTTTGCGGCTAAAGATAGAGCCGTCTGCGAGCTTCCGACCCTTCTTGCTGCTCGATATTGCCCGCAAAATCTCTCGAAGAGAAACGCCTGAGTGTTGAGGAAGCGATAAATTGGCTGCCCAATGCAAGGTGGACCATCTGCAACCGGGTCAGTTCGGCGCGCTTGTAACGAGAGCCCACGTAAGGTGGGAGGGTTTCAACCAGAGCCTCGATCACGGAGTCGTCCCGGTGGGGCTTAAGCGAGGCCAACAGTTTAGCGCTAGCGACGTTGTTATGACCGAGGTCTTTCAGCTTTTTTGCATTCACCCCAAGGTGCATGAGAGCGGCTTTTAACGACAGCTCGACCGTCATGCAGATTGACTGCGTAAGCGCCGACAGATCGAAACCGCCAATCAAACCGCTGGTCGTCAGCTCAAGCTGTGAAAGCGATAGCGTCCAAGTTTCCAATGCCTCTGGGCAGACATCGCCAACCTCGTCGCGACCATAAGATAGATCAAAGACATCAGCGAATGCTAATGCTGCTTTGAGCGCGATTTCCGGGTCGTTGCGACACCATTGAACAAGCTCTCCGTGGCTGGCAAATCCCAAGCCCTGATGAACGTTTACATAGCATGTGCCGAACACCACCGGCACAGTCACCTTCCGCACTTGGTCTACAGAAGCTGCAACGCCTATGCCCTTCCCCGGCCACGATTGATCGGAGTCGGGAAATAGCCGATTGTAGTCGGCCATTACCTCTTCAACTTGTGGGTTTCCGCCAACGCCCATCACAAATTCAGGGCCTAATATTTTCATGGCGGCGTGAAAACTTCGGGCATGTCTGGCTACACCCTGCTCAGCAAACTCGGCGTCAAGTCGATAAAGGTCTTCGTCTTTCCAGCTAGCCACCGTTAATTCTCCCCAAATAGTGGGCCATCACTTAACCGGATGCCAACGATCATGTTCGACATAACCACGACGGCGCTTTGTCCCGTCGCTTTCGCGAGACCAATGTCCGCCGCAATATGAGCAGCGGTATGCACCGGCAACCCATGACTCATCGACGCCAATAGATTTCAGGAATTCCGGGTCAGCGGCATTTTGCTGCGGATGGGCAGCTTTGCATTGGTCGTATGCGAAAGGACATTGGCTTGTTGGCATAAATCACCTCTCGACATGGTTAGCCTGCTTGGGCCAAGGCTGGCTAGTGCAAAGCAAAGCTAACAAGGGGATAACGGTGACAGCAACACTTACATTCATTGGTCATGAATTTACCGACAGTCAGGGCGACAAGAGAACGCTGTCGTTGACCGTCAACGTTGAGGACGGAGATTTTTCGGGAGTTATCGCAGCGGTCAGAGATGAAGGTGGCTCAATTATACCTGACCCCGATGGCGTCAGTGGCGGTTGGTTTTTGCCTTGGCCTCCGGCCGCTATCCGCATTGACACTTTGCCCTAAAGCGCTCGCAATGCGCCGCTGAATTCGTTGAAATTCGTCGGCGTTTTTTACACACATAAAATGATCGATAACTTGCATTACAGCCTCGCGATGTTGGAAAGGTGATGGTGATTTTTCAGTAATGGAACTTCGCAACCAACAAGCGATCTGCGAAGTTTAACAAATTTTGCGCCGATTGTCAAGTTTGCCTATCAAGGCACCGGTGGTAAGCCCGTTGTCAACACCGCTACATCACATTTCATAGCCCGACACAGCCGGACTAACGACACGAACGTCAGGTTGTGCTCGCCGCGCTCTATGCGTCCGACATAGCTACGATCAAGACCAGCTTCGTTCGCCAAGCCTTCCTGCGATAAACCCATTTCCAGCCTCCGGGCGCGGATGCGATTGCCAAGGATGTCGAGATACGGGTCCACCCACTCAACTCGCGGAATAGGTGATTACTAGTCCACGGCGTATTAATCCCCTTGTTAACCTTTTGCGATTATTCTCGCTGCATTGATTCAACATTTATTGGAGGATGATGTGACTAGGAAGAGTTTGATTTGTGCCGCTTTGATCGTAGCTACGCCAACAGTTGCAAGCGCCCAGACCGCACCAGCCTTGACGAAGAGTGCTAATGAAATCATTGCACGGCGGCTGCTTGACCCAGCGAGCCTCCAAATCCGCAACACTGCTGTAAAAACAGCAATCTCGACCAACGGTCAGAAGGTCACAATCTTATGTGGCGAGTATAACGCGAAGAACCGTTTCGGAGGTTACATCGGCTTCAAAACTTTCGTTTACGAGCCAGCCGTTCTGCAAGGCATCCTCTCGTTTGAGTCTGACTTGTCGATGGATTTCATGTCGATCACTGGTGCGGACGATTTTAGCCACGACCCGAAATCTGATATCAAGGCCGGAAGAAACTTAGACAATCTGCGCGTCACCTACGCAGAAGCTGGAGAGTATGCGATCAGCTATCTTCCGGTCTGCTTGGGTGCGACGTAATCAGCCTGCCTCGATCACGCACTGGATGCGCCCGGTGGCAATCATCACGCGCCGACAGACACCTGCTTCATCTGGTTCTGTCATGCTGCCGAGGATGAACCTGAGGCGTGATGCCTCGTCCATTAGCTCACCGAGATCATCGTAAGAGAGATCGACGCTGAGCGGCTGGTGATTGCCAATGAGGCAGATATGGACAGCAATCATGCCGCTACCCTCTCGCGTTGCCAGTAACCCTTCCATTGGCGGGATATTGGATGGTGGGTAGTGATGCGGAGAGCTTCCCCATAATTTTCCGAGTTTGAGTATTTACGGCGGTCCTCGCGCCATGATGCTTCGTTTGCGTAGCCAGCAAGATATGGACCAGCGATGTGATGGTGCGTTCCCATCTCGGCGCGACGCAATCTGGCGAAATATGACTCTGCCCAGTTCGTGCATTTGTCACCGTCCGAGTAGCGTTCGCTGTGATTGACTTTACGATGATCGTATCGGGCGCTTAAGCGGTTCCAATGCTGGGCATCGTCGGTGTAGATAATGCTGCCCGGTTCAACGATGTCCGGAATCATCCGAGCTGCGTCACTCTCGCTTGCAATAATGGCTCTGCTTCTACCGCCTCGCTCGCGGATGATGGTAACGCACTGACGCTTGTCCGAACGGTGATTTAGTCGGCGACGATCAACGCGGCTGGGAGCTTTGTTACGCGGCCTCACATGTCCACCAAAATAAGCTCCGTCAGTTTCGATTGCTCCTCGCAGTTTATATCGGTGCTGCTCGGTGCCAATGGCCTCCCGTATTTTGTGCTTCAAGACGAAAGCGGTGGGATAAGAAACCTCAAGTTCCTGACTAAGCCGTATCGCACTCAGTCCCTTCACTGCATTTACGAAATGCGCGATCACGAGAAGGAGATCGCGATAGCTGAGCTTGCGGCTGGCAAATATCGTTCCGGACGTTGCCGAAAATTGTCGTCGGCAATGCTTGGCAGCACATTTCCAAATACGCCGTGTAGAGATCGCATATGCCTCCTTGTGACCGCAATGAGGGCAGTAAGGCTTCCCGTCGTTGTCAGCAAAGCGTCTCGCGACATACTCGGCAAAAGCCTCGTCGTCTGACAAGCGATGGATTCGCTTAGTGCTAAGCGTCCTTGCTTCTGGCGAGAGTAGAAAATGCTGCGACTTTGCCTCCGTTGCGGTGTGTTGCAGCGGACGTAGAATGCAGATTTTCGGGTCGAGTCAACAACCCGTATTCTTACTTTGTTCTCATTGGTTATGACGGATTGCGATGGTTAATTTTTGGGCTTTTCTTACATAGGTTGCGGCGTCTCGGTCGGAATTAGCGAATCACGCGCCATTCCTTCGGATATTCACCTCTCGATTCGACAAGATCGCTATCGTGCTTTCGCATGTAATTGCCGATCGTGTTTGTTATCCTCTCACGGGTCAGGCGGTCATCCGGGTCGTGGTTTGCGCGTCTCAGCATTTCACGAGCCATCTCGTTGCAGGTCATCCAGCCACCGAGCTCACGCAAGATGCTCAGGGCCAAGCGACCTTGCTCACCGTTTTTGAAAGGACTCTTCCATCGGCCCTGATTGACGGGCTTGATTTTGTCCGGTTGCCAGTCAGGGCGGTCAAACATGATGAACTGTTCACCAGCCGTTATCGCGCCTTCCAGCTTCTTGGCTTGATCGTGAAGCTGCGATAGCTGAGCAACGCCAATCTCAATGATGTCGATTTGTTTGCGGATTTCCGCGAGCTCGCCCTTCTGCTGAGCAAGCCGCTGTTCCATGCCGAAGCGATAATTCGTCGTTCCCATGCCTTAAACATAGGAAATCATTCAACTTATTGCTTGGTGTGTTTGCTTAATAATACCGCATTTACTCGGATTTCCAAACGCGGTTTACGGTGCAACGCGCTTAGTGGCCTTTGGCGCCAGCGACCTTGTGATGCACCCACACAATCACGGCGCCCAGCGCCAGCCCGAACACACCGCATAAAGCCGCATCGACGAACCAGGCCACTGCGCCTTCATGCAGGCCTACAAATTCTGCAGGGTGGATGCCGAAACCGTGCACGATAATTTGCCCACCGACCCACAACATCGCAGCGGTACCAATTGTCGATAGTGCCGCCAGTAGCTTCGGCATACCGCGAACCAGCGCACGCCCGACGGCCTGCGATCCGCCATTTTCGCGTTTGGCCATATGCAGGCCTATATCGTCCATTTTTACGATCAGCCCTACAAAGCCATAAACCGCGATGGTGATGGCAATAGCGACCACGCCCAAGGTCGCCGCCTCCAGCCAGATCGATGTCTCGGCCAACTGTTTTACTTCGTTAAGTGCAATCGCCATGATTTCTGCCGACAGAATAAAGTCGGTCCGCACCGCGCCTTTGACCATATTCTGCTCATGTTCGGCGCTGGTCAGCTCGGCCAAATCTTCCGCGAGATTTTCCTTTTCATGCGGTCGCAGCTTCTCCAGCACCTTTTCCGCGCCTTCGAAACACAGATAGGCACCGCCTAACATCAGTATCGGCGTAATCAACCAGGGCAGAAACAGGCTGAGCAGCAACGCCACCGGCAGGATGATGACCAACTTGTTGAAAAACGAACCCTTCGCAATCCGCCAGATGATCGGCAATTCACGGTCTGGCGTAAAACCGGTCACATATTGCGGCGTAACGGCAGTATCGTCGATAACCACGCCGGCCGCCTTGCTGCTGGCCTTGCCTGCCGCAGCCGCGACATCGTCGACCGACGCAGCAGCGACCTTGGCAATGGTGGCAATATCGTCGAGGAGGGCGGCGAGACCGGATGGCATATGCGGGAAATTTCCTGTTGAGAGCTGGTGTATAGGGGATAGCCAAGTGCGCCGATAGTTCAAGACGGTTCCGTAGGCCAAACCCCCTTGCCTCATACCGAATCCCCGGCTAAAGGCCTAGTCTTTCCGAAATCGGAACCTATATCGCTCTCGACCCCGCCGGTCGGAGCGCTGGCGGCTACCCATTTTCGGGAAACGACAAACAGGAAGTTGAACAATGGCAAAGACAAGCCCCGGTGAATTCATCCGCCAAGTGCGGACCGAAATCGGCAAGGTAGTATGGCCGACCCGTCAGGAAACCGTGCAGACCGCGATCATGGTGCTGATCATGACGATCATTCTTGCCATCTTTTTCCTGGGCGTCGACGCGGTATTTGCCGCGATTGTAAAGGGGCTGCTCGCGCTCGCCAACGGCTAAGCGCGGCTTGAAAAGAGATTAGGGACTATGGCACGCTGGTATATCATTCACGCTTATTCGGGCTTTGAAAACAAGGTCCGCGACCAGATTCTCGCCGAAGCCGAACGCATCGGCCTTTCGCAGCTTGTTGAAGCTGTAGAGGTTCCAACCGAGCAAATCACCGAGGTTCGCCGCGGCAAGAAAATCAAGGCCGAACGCAAGTTCTTCCCGGGCTATGTTCTCGCGAAGCTGAACATGAACGACGATGTCTATCACTTGGTCAAGAACACCCCCAAGGTGACGGGCTTCCTTGGCGCGGGCAACAAGCCGCAGCCGATTACCGAAGCCGAAGCCGCACGCATCCTCAACACCAAGCAGGAACTCGAAGCGGCGCCGAAGAAGCGCGTGTCGGTCGATTACGAAATCGGCGATCAGGTCAAGGTATTGGGCGGTCCGTTCGCAAGCTTCAACGGTGCGGTCGAGGAACTCGACTTCGACAAGAACCGCGTCAAGGTGTCGGTGAGCATCTTTGGCCGTGCAACGCCGGTCGAACTCGACTTCGAAGAAGTTGAATTGATGAAATAAGCCGAGGTTGCGGGTAACCCCCGCGCCCTTGCTTTAGGTAGGCATATCCACTATGCGCGCCGCTTGCTTGATGAGAATCAGGGAATCCCGTGTGGGAGGCTTTCTTCGGATCGCTGCTTGACCACTTAATTTGAAGCCATCAAAGCCCCGCGCGAAGATGGCCGATAGAATGAAAGGACGCCATTTATGGCAAAGAAAATCGACGGCTATATCGGCCTGCAGGTTCCTGCAGGTTCAGCTACCCCCTCCCCGCCAATTGGCCCTGCATTGGGTCAACGCGGCGTGAATATCATGGAATTCTGCAAGCAGTTCAATGCCGCCACCGGCGACATGGAAAAGGGCACGCCGATTCCGACCAAGATCACCGTGTTTGCCGACAAGAGCTTCACCTTCGTCATGAAGTCGCCGCCTGCGACTTTCCTTATCAAAAAGGTTCTGGGCCTAAAATCGGGTTCGAAAGAGCCTGGCAAAATCACCGCTGGCAAAATCACCCGTGCGCAGCTCGAAGAAGTCGCGACCATCAAGATGGCCGACCTCAACGCGAACGACATGGACGCGGCTGTTAAAATCATTGCAGGCTCGGCTACCGCCATGGGCCTCGAAGTAGTGGAGGGCTAAACCGATGGCCAAGCTGACCAAGAAAGCAAAGTCGCTCGCGCATCTCGACGCTGAAAAGCTGTATGGAGTTGATGAAGCAATCAAGACCATCAAGGAACTGGCGACTGCCAAGTTCGACGAAACTATCGAAATCGCGCTTAACTTGGGCGTCGACCCACGCCATGCCGACCAGATGGTGCGTGGCATGGTTTCGCTTCCAGCCGGTACCGGCAAGGAAATGAAGGTTGCGGTATTCGCACGCGGCGACAAAGCCGATGCGGCAACCGCCGCTGGCGCTGACAAGGTCGGCGCCGAAGACCTGATGGAAGATATGCTCGCCGGCAATCTCGATTATGACCGCGTTATCGCAACGCCGGACATGATGGGCATCGTTGGCCGTCTCGGCAAGACATTGGGTCCAAAGGGCCTGATGCCGAACCCGAAGCTGGGCACTGTCACCATGGACGTCGCCGAAGCCGTCAAGGCCGCGAAAGCCGGTCAGGTCGAATTCCGCGTTGAAAAGCAGGGCATCATCCACAGCGGCATCGGCAAGAAGAGCTTCTCCGATGCTGACCTACGCAAGAATTTCGATGCTCTGGTTGACGCTGTCATCAAGAGCAAGCCGTCGGGATCGAAGGGCAAATATGTCCGTAAGGTCGCGATCAGCTCTTCGATGGGACCTGGTTTAAAGGTCGATCTGGTGGATGTTGCTGGGGCGTAAGACACCTTACATTAAGAAATATAAGAGGGCTGGAGGGCGACCTCCGGCCCTTTTTGTTGCTACCTGATGGTTTATTGTCCGTATTGTTTGCAGACTTCGGCCTCTATTGCGTCCTCTAGTCCTTTAATGGTGCGTTCGGCGGGGGTATACCCTCGATCCTAGAGCCGTAGTCGGGTGCCTTCGCACTTCCATCAATTCGCTCTGTGTCCTCGTGAACGACATCTTTCATGTCAGTGGCCAGCATCTCGTCATACTTTGCATTGCAAGCCCTCCCTTGACTCTCCCCCCAACCCTGCTAGTGACCCGCTCGTTCGGTGGGGCGACGGCTCCACCGGCAACCGTCCGAGACAGTTGGTGGTGGGAATTTGCCCATCTTAATTTCCAGCCTAGACGGGGATAGAGATTTCAGGTTCGGCCTTGCTGCCAGCCTTCGCCATTCGCTCCCGACCTTTGGTCGCGAGTTCGGCATGAAACTTCCCCACGGACTAAGTCAGCGGATCGCCCAGCCGGGTGCTTCGCAATTCGTGTTGGATTTTTCCGGTTCGCCGGAGAAGTCCGAATAAGGAGTAGTGCATGAACCGTTCTGAAAAGACCGAAACAGTTGCATCGCTGAACGCCACTTTTAACGAAGCGGCGGTTGTCGTCGTCACCCGGAACCTCGGGCTGACGGTTGCGCAATCGACCGACCTGCGTTTGAAGATGCGCGATGCGGGCGCAAGCTACAAGGTTGCCAAGAACCGTCTTGCCAAGATCGCTCTCGATGGGACGCAATATGGGTCGGTAGCTGAATTGCTTACTGGCCCTACCGCGCTCGCCACATCGTCGGACCCGGTCGCAGCCGCTAAGGTTGCAGTCGAGTTTGCCAAGACCAATGACAAATTAGAAATTGTCGGCGGTGCGATGGGTGATACTTTCCTCGATGTAAACGGTGTAAAGGCGCTGGCTTCATTGCCATCGCTCGACCAGTTGCGCTCTACGATTATCGGGCTTGTTCAAGCGCCGGCAACGAAGATTGCTCAGCTCACGACCGCACCGGCGGCGAAATTGGCACGGGTATTTGGTGCCTATGCTGACCAAAAGGCAGCGTAAATTTTTGACTTAAACCGGCTGCGTCCCATGGTTTTCACCGGCTGGGCGAGCCCTACAAATATGACAGAAAATCGGAGTGTTATTTAAATGGCTGATATTGAAAAGCTCGTAGAGCAACTCTCGTCGTTGACCGTTCTCGAAGCGGCTGACCTTGCAAAGGCTTTGGAAGAAAAGTGGGGCGTTAGCGCCGCTGCTGCTGTTGCTGTTGCCGGCCCTGCCGCTGCTGCTGCACCTGCTGCTGAAGAGCAGACAGAATTCGACGTTATCCTGACCGGCGACGGCGGCAACAAGATTGCTGTCATCAAAGAAGTCCGTGCGATAACCCAGCTTGGTCTGACCGAAGCAAAGGCTCTCGTCGAGTCCGCGCCAAAGGCGATCAAGGAAGGCGTGAACAAGGCCGAAGCTGAAGAAATCAAGGCGAAGATCCTTGCAGCTGGTGGTACCATCGAGCTGAAGTAATCGGTTCTCCCTTAAGGGATACAGAAATGGGCGGCCTAGCGATAGGCCGCCCATTTTCGTTTGGGATTGAAGTTTTGGCTATTGTGACTCTGTCGAGCGGCGCACCCAATGTCGGGCTTGCGGTGTTTGGATCAACCGCCGAACGACCAGCGATCGCCTGTTGCGCGGCCGAATTGGTCGAAGACATAGCGCCACGGAATCGCGGCGTAGACAATCACCACAAGGCCGGTCTCGAAGACCGTCTGCGCTGTCGCGGCGTCCATCGTTCCCGCAAGCCAATGCGGCAACGCGACAGCAAGAAGCCAGATGGTCTTCCATGCCATTTCCCAAAACAGCAATGGCAGCATTTTGAGGGGGTAGCGTATGCCCAGCAGCGCCAGCAAACTGAGCCCACCCAGCATGCATTTGACCACGCCTGGCATCAGAGTCCAGTCGCCACTACCGGTGAGGATGGCGGGCCAAATCATCGATCCCATAAAAAAGGCAATCAGCGCATAGTTTGCCCGGAGAAAATGGAGGCGGAGCGTCGAAACTTCGGTCATGCCGAAACGCCCACAAGCACCACCGAAACGAGCAGCAAGAGCAAAGCCAACCCTTTGGACGAAATGGAAATATTGAATGCGAGTTGCATCATCCTTCTCCTTTTTCAAAACCCAGCAGGTCGCCGGGCTGGCATTCGAGCACATTGCAAATCGCCTCCAGCGTGGAAAAGCGGATTGCCTTGGCCTTCCCCGTTTTCAGGATCGAAAGGTTAGCGAGCGTTATATCGACACGTTCGGCCAGTTCGGTCAGCGTCATCCGCTTTGCGTATAGCAGGTCGTCGAGTTTGACGGTGACAGGCATCAGACCGTTCCTTCCAGCTCTTCGCGCATTTCCGCGCCGCGTTCAAAGATGCCGGCAAGGATAAAGACCAGCAGAATGGCAAGGATCGCATTGAGCGGGAAGTCGATGCCGACGTCATTTTCGCCAAATATGTCCGCAACATTTCCCGCTGTGGCAGCGAGCGGCAGGCCGATAATTTGTACCGCTACCATCATCCAGCCAATAGCGCGCAGGCGAACGGCATTCGCCGTGACGAACGGATTTCCGTCTTCAACGCTGCCGATGATTGACGATAATTTGCGCATCATCGTCCACACCAAACCCAGGATGAGTAGCCCGAGAGCGAAAATCGCCAGCAGCCAGGGAAGCAGAGTGGTCGTGTCAGCACCGGGGTTTTCTTTGGCAATTTCCGCAATAGCCTCAGTCCAGAAAATTGGAAGGGCCGCGCTCATCAAGGCGAGAACTGTTCCGGCAAGCGCCACAAAGCCCATAATCAGGTACACTAGCAACTTCGTAACCCGCAATATGCGGTTATCAGCAATTTCAGTCATATCGATCTCCAATATTGATATTGTTGTT
>JANNQI010000035.1:0-95300 GCA_031400695.1 Sphingomonadales bacterium
TTCGACCGGGGTACGCGCGATGAAGCTGGCCAAGGGTGACGAGGTCATCTCGCTCTCGATCCTCCACCGCGTCGGCACCACACCAGAGGAGCGCGAAGATTATCTCCGCTTCGCCCCGTGGAAACCAGAACGCGAAGGCGAGCCCACTTTGCCCGCCGACCGCATCATCGAAATGGCCGCCGCCGAACAGTTCATCCTCACCGTCTGCGCCAACGGCTATGGCAAATTGTCATCGGCCTATGGCTACAGGCGCACTGGCCGCGGTGGTCAGGGCATCACCAACATCGACAATATCGAACGCAACGGCCCAGTCGTGGCGAGCTTCCCCGCAACCAAGGGCGACCAGTTGATGCTGGTCACCGATCAGGCCAAGCTGATCCGGATGCCGTTGGATAGCCTACGCGTGTTGGGTCGAGGGACTGCCGGGGTGCGCTTGTTCAATGTTGGTGAGGACGAGCACGTTGTTGGAGCTGCCAAGATTGATGAAAGTGATGAAGGGGAGGATGCGATCATAGCGCAGGAGAACATGGACTGATACCGCAATCAATATAGGCACAAGTCCGGTTGATGTTAGAGTTTAACTTGCAAAAACAGCCCCAATGACGGCGCCTAGCAATGTGCCTACTAAGCCTACCCACATGTTTGTCTTGTCAAATTTGAATCGTCGTTCCTCACGAAACTCTTCTTTTTGCTCTTTTTTTGTTTCCCAAACGTACTCAATTACGTTTTTTATTTCTTCGTTTGCTAGGTGGGGTATTTCAAGCTTAGTCTTGATATCTTCGGTTTTCAAAAGGTCATGCAACGCCACAGGGCTGATGGAAGTAAGTTTTGTTGCCAATTCCTCGAGTGCTTCGATTTTGGCTGGATCACCGACCTGCACCCCAGAAACTTCAAAAACTTTTAAATTCCATTGATAGCCCCGCCAAAGCGTCTCCTCTATATCTCCAAAAGATGTAACTATCGCTGAACATCTAGTGGCTGCATGGATAGAGACAAAAGCGGCCTCTACGTTGCCGTTTTTCAGTTCCTCTTGCGCCCTCCCCAGATGCAGTAAGCCGTTGAAAGCCCAAAGCTCTGGTGAGGCCTCATTATTTTTGATAGATTCAAAGTAGTCTGCAAAATCATAACCATCGGGTGGGTTATCAAAGTCGATTCCCATGTCCGCCAACACATGGGAATTTCTGTGTGTGTGATTGAAGTGTTCCTCTAACGCCCCAATGATCGCATCGGAATTAATAGCGGGCGATCTGAGCGCCGGAGGAAATAGCAGCATTCTTAAAAACCACGACAACCCGGGCTTAAAAAATTTGCTAGGGCCTGGACGCAGAGACATAGGAGGAATTTTGACAGTTATGCCCTCACCCTCCTCGATTTTTAAACCTTTTCCTCCATCTCCCATTCGGACGAAAAACTTTCGCTTTCCGCAATCAGCGCAATCGGCACTGAGATGGCTTACTTCCAAAGGGATGAGGCTTAAGCCGCATCTTGAACAATATCGGTTGGCCTCGGCTTCACTATCCACGTCAATTTCCATTACGGCACCACCAGTATATTGGTTATCATAGTGTTCTCAATTCGACGCTAGTTCATGGTACTCTCCAACACAACCAGCGCGCGTCACGCCTGAGTTTAATTGGCATCGCCTTATGAGATCAACACGATACTTCCTCCCCTCTCTTCTTCACGGGAGAGGAGCGCTACTTATTATAGTTCGTCGCAGAGGCGATTAATCGCAACGGAGAGGGGCTGCACGTTGAGGTTGTGCGCAAATTTCCCATATGCTTCCACAATTGTCATCCCCGCGAAAGCGGGGATCCATGGTCGGAAATGTCCGTTTAACTGACGACTGTTGTGCAAACCTACCGCTCAGGCCATGGATCCCCGCCTTCGCGGGGATGACAAAGTAGGCGTAGGGAAGGTGACTAAACCCGCGACCTCACGCCACAACATCTGCTTTCCTACAAATAACCATATGGGTTATATCGTGTCTTTTGAAGGAAAGACACATGACCCAAGCCACTGACCACACCCCTCCCCACTCCACCCTGCGCGACGACACCGACGCGCGGCTCCCCGCCGCCGCTTTCCTCCGCTACGAATCCCGCGCCGATGGCTGGAGTACGGGGCGGCAGGCGGCTTTTCTTGCGCATCTGGCCGACAATGGCGTGGTCGAGGATGCGGCGCGCGCGGTGGGGATGAGCGTTGGCGGCGGCTATGCGCTGCGCCGCACGTCGCGCGGCTATGCCTTCAATCTTGGCTGGGAGGCGGCGTTGATTATTGCGCGGCGGATCGTTGCCGACCGGCTGATGACCGCCGCGATCAAAGGCGAAGAATCGCGCTGGATCCGCGAAGAGGGCGTCACCACTTACACGCGCCAGAATACGAATCTGTCGCTGGCATTGCTCGACCGGGTCAATCCGGCCACCTCGCTTCCCGAAGTTATGGCCGTGGCCACACGCTTCGACTGGTTCCTGCAGTTGATCGACGAGGGCGCCGATGCGCAAATCTTGTGGGACGATTTCTTCGATGACGCGTTGCCGCACAGCGAGGCGACGGCGCGGGCAAGGGTGCGCGCTGCGCTTCTACTTACTGAGGATTCTGCGGAATTCGACGGCTTGAAGGATGTCGGAGCCGCGGAGCGCAAGGACGATGACAAAGACGATGGCAATGACGATGGCAATGATCTTGCACCAATCGAATATAAATCGATGACCGGCGCATTATCCTCATTTGCCGACGAATTTTGGCCTTCGCAATTCGTCAATACTTTCCCGTTAAGCCTTCCAGAATCACCGGGGGGACCGCTGCGTTGATCGAGATCGAAGTCCAGAACGAGACGACCCAAAGCCAGGATAAACTGCGCTTTGCCGTCGTGCCGCGCATCGGCGAAGGCATCCGGCTGCGCGATGATGCGGGCTACTGGACGTCGTTCGATGTGCTCGATGTCTGGTACCAAAAGGCTGAATATGGCGATGTCTGGGTGCCGTATCTTCACGTCCGCAAGACTGGCGAAGGCGTGGTCGAGCCCGCCCATATGCATCAGGAGGCTGTGTCATTCGCGACCTGATCAAACGCATGGGTGCGCCGCTTGGCGCTATCGGCATCGGTCGCGCGGCGATTCCGGGAGCTCACGCCGCACCGCCGCGCGCTGTGCCCACTCACCCGCTAGCCCGCGCACCTCGCCCACGCACCTGCCTGATTGTCGATGATTCGCGCGTCGTCCGTAAGGTGTCGCGCCCGATGATCGAGAGTTTCGGCTTCAGCGTTACCGAGGCGGAGAACGGCGAGGAAGCTCTCGCGCGTTGCAAAGCGGAAATGCCGGGATTGGTCATGCTCGACTGGGACATGCCGGTGATGACCGGAATCCAGTTCGTGACGCAACTGCGCGCGCTCGACGCGACACACCGCCCGCATGTCGTATTCTGCACGAGCAGGAACCAGACTCAGGATATTTTCCAGGGCATTGAAGCCGGTGCCGATGAATATGTCACCAAGCCATTCACCGCCGATTCCCTGCGGGCCAAACTGGAGCGGATCGGCGCGGTTTGAGCCGATCTATTCGGCTTCCTCGCCTTTCGGGTAATGCCCCCGTTTGACGAGCGTTTGCGCGACGCCGACGGCGATCATCAAGACACCGAAATAATAGAGATACCATATGGCGACGCTCGTCATTTGGGAGTCTGCTAGCGGCCCCAAGCGCGCAAAGATCAGCAAATCGGAAATTACGAACAGAACCGCGCCGGTGCCTACGCGGAAGCGGGGGAAATTGCTGCTCCACGCCATCGCCGCCATCGCGGCGAGAATGACGCTATAGGCGGCGACCTGAATGGCCTCGTCGGGTGTTGGCGGCAAGCCATAAGCAATTACCGGCGTAAGCACAAAAATCGCTACCGCGAGCAGTTTTTGGCTAAATGTCGGCCCAACCCGCCGGTGCCGGAAATATAGCCAGATTGCGACCAGATGGCCTGCCGCAAAAGCCAGAGCGCCTGCTATCATGCTCAACTCGATCAGCCCGTCGCCGAGCGCATAGAAGGCCAGCGTGATCGCCAGCGGCACGAACTCGCCCTCATGGTGCCGGCGCAGTGCAAACGGAACCAGCAGGCCAACCGCAGCCATTTTCCAGATAATCGCATAGAAACCGCCCTCGATCGGTAGCAGTAACCATGTCACAGGAAAGCTTAGCCCCGCTAGCAAGCTGGCAAACAGCCACGGTCGTTTATGCGCGAGATCCTGCCCCATCGCGGTCAGCCTTCCGCCAAACAGCCGCGCAAGACAAGCGGAATATAGCCGATCATGCCATCCGCCGTAAGCCCCGGCCCGTGGCGCACGCCGATATCGCCGTGGAGCCATGCGCCGATGCAGGCGGCGTCGAAGGCAGGGATTCCTTGGGCGAGCAGGCCGCAGATGAGACCGGTCAGCACATCGCCCGAACCTGCCGTTGCCAGCCAAGGCGAGGCGTGCCGGTTGATGGCGATGCGTCCGTCGGGCGCGGCGATTGTAGTTTCATGCCCCTTGAGCAAGACCACGGCCCCGGACCGCTGCGAAGCTAAGAATGCTGCCTTTTGCCGGTCATCGAGCGTGATGTCCGGAAACAGCCGCGCGAATTCTCCACTATGCGGTGTCATGACGTCATGCACCTTCAGGTATTTGAAAAACATCGTAGAATCGTTCTCAAACGCGGTTATTGCATCGGCATCGAGTACCGTTGGAATGCCGCGATCCAGCATTTTGCAGACGGTATTGGCTATGTCGTTACCCGCACCCGGCCCAATCGCCAGCGCGGTCACGCGGTCGTCAATCACGCTCAACTCTGCGTCCGCTTCACGCAGCATAATCGCGGTCACATGTGCAGTTTGCTCTTTAAGGGCAGCACGCTCACCGATAATCGTCACAAGCCCCGCGCCGACCGCTAGCGCCGCTTGCGCCGACAAACGTGAGGCCCCCGTCTTAAGCCGCGGTCCGCTCCACACCATCGCATGGCCCCGGCTGTATTTATGTGCCTGTTCATCGGGTGCGGTCAGTCCGGGCCGCAATATCGTTCTGTCATCGGCAAGGTTGAGTGTGAATGCCATTTACCACTTCTGCAGCTTTTACCTGTGCAGGGCCAAGCTTTTTTGATAGCCGCGCGCGGATGAGCAAATCCTATGACGTCCATATTATTGGCGGCGGTCTCGCTGGCTGCGAGGCAGCGTGGCAGCTGGCACGGCGCGGTTTTCGCGTAAGACTGTCGGAAATGCGCGGGTCTGGCGATATGACGCCGGCACATCAGACCGATGGTTTGGCGGAACTGGTCTGCTCGAACAGCTTCCGTTCCGATGACGCCGAAAACAACGCGGTCGGCCTGCTCCATCAGGAAATGCGTGATCTGGATTCACTCATCATGCAAGCTGCCGAGGTGGCGAAGGTGCCCGCCGGTTCTGCACTTGCAGTAGATCGCGATATTTTCTCCGAAACCGTATCAAAGCACTTGCAAGATAACGATAATATTGAAATTTTTCGCGAACGGGTAGACATAGTCCCTACCGATGGACACGTTATCATCGCCACCGGCCCGCTCACCGCGATGAGTCTTGCGGAAAGCATCATGGCCAAAACCGGCGAAGACCGCCTCGCCTTTTTCGATGCGATTGCACCGATTGTCTATCACGACAGCATCGACATGGACATCGCATGGTATGCATCGCGCTGGGACAAGGGCGAAGGCAAGGATTACATCAACTGCCCTATGGACGAAGCGCAGTACCGCGCGTTCCACCAAGGCCTGCTCGACGCCGAAAAAACCGAATTCAAGGAATGGGAAACAAACACGCCATATTTCGAAGGTTGCATGCCAATCGAGGTAATGGCTTCGCGCGGCCTTGATACGCTGCGTTTCGGCCCGATGAAGCCCGTAGGCCTCGACAACCCGCGCACCGGTCGCTGGGCGCATGCAGTGGTGCAGTTGCGCCAGGATAACAAACAGGGCAGTATCTGGAACATGGTCGGTTTCCAGACCAAGATGAAACATGCCGCACAGGTCGAACTGTTCCGGACAATTCCGGGGCTAGAAAGGGCCGAATTCGCAAGGCTTGGCGGGCTTCATCGCAACACCTTCATACGCTCGCCGGTACTGCTTGATCGTCAGCTGCGGTTGAAGTCGTCACCGAATGTTCGGTTCGCCGGACAGATTACCGGGTGCGAAGGCTATGTCGAAAGCAGCGCGGTCGGCCTTATCGCTGGCATCATGTCAGCTGCTGAACTCGCCGGACGCGAAATCTCGCAACCACCCGCTACAACGGCGCTTGGTGCGCTACTAGGCCATATCACTGGTGATGCGCATGCCGAAGGGTATCAACCAATGAACGTCAATTTTGGTCTGTTTGCACCGCTTGAGGACAAGGTTCACAAAAAATCACGCAAGGCCGCCATGGCAGGCCGTGCACGCACCGATCTGGCAGACTGGATTTCAACCCATCACGTAGCAGTTTAACAACGACATCCCGGCTTGGTCGCCTGCTTGGGCCGCGTCGTTACAAACTCTTTGCGGGTCAAAAGCTTGTCCTTGTTCGCATCCGCGACCTCAAAACGCTCGCCCGTAGCTGCCGCCCATTCTTCGAACGTCAGCAAATTATTGCCGTCCGTATCGAGCACCTTGAATGCCTTGGTCCGGCTACCCATCATTTCGATTCTTGAAATCAACTCGTCACGGTTGCGGTCGTAGCGGTTGAAACGCACTTCCTCGCGGCTGGCCTTTGGCGCTTCGGGCGGGGTCGGCGGCGCGGGGCCAAATGCCGGAGCGTCGGCCCCTGCCTCGGGCAATTTGTCCGGTAACTCGGCTGGCGGCGGTGCGGCAGGAATCACATTTTCCTGATAAGCCTGTGTCTGCCATAACCACAATCCCGCGGCCGCCAGCAACAGCGCCCCTATTCCACCCGCCAGAAATCGCCGCATCAACGTGCTCCCAGCGTCTATCTCCACCCCAGATGACGTTGCACCGATGTGCCCTGAAAATCACCGCCCCGTCAAGGCATGCCAGATCAGGCGCGGGCCGGAAACGCCCGTTACCGACATTGCGAGGATTGTGAGCGGCCGAAATTGTCTCTTTGGCGGCAACGCAGGACGGCTAAACTGGCCGACCGCGGTTCTTTCGCCAAAACGGAGCCGCAAATCATCTATCGCCCATTGTCTGGCAAGAGATTGGGGATATTCCGTTAGAGCGACCATTCGCGAATAGGTATCGAAAATTGCCGCGCCTCTTGTCGTTGCAAATTTATCGATCGTCGGCTTGAGCCAGTTTTCCTCGACGACAAGGCACTCCCACGCATCGACAAGGTCGATAGCGGCCGCCGTAAGAGTAGGGTCGTTCATCGCAAAAAGGCTGGCAAGATAGGGTTCGCCTTTTGGTCTATCGTGCATATCGGCCGACAAAGCATCGCGCCACCACGCCATTTTGATCTGGCCAATCAGCGGTTCGCTTGCATTCGCAACGACACCGGCGAGGCGCGCATCGAATCGCAGCAATAACGCAAATGCCGAGCGGATGTGCTTTGGCGCATAAGTAACGGCAAGTCGTGCGGGGGGCGGCAAGTCGTCGGCTTCGATCATGCAACTGCTCCTGACGAATTTCCGCGCGAAATCAAGCTTAACGGACCGGTAACCCTATATCTTCAAAGTGCGCTTACCTTGCGGCCCCTAAGGCATGGCGAGAATCCAGATGGTGTCAAACAGGGGACTACCAACGTGACGAAGAATATCGAGGCCAATAGCCTGGCGGGCGTGATGTCGCGTCTGATGAAAAACGAAGCCGGGAACGTCATAGCGATTATGGCAGCGGCGGTAGTGCCTGTGATTGGCCTTGTCGGCGGCGGCGTCGATATGAGCCGCCTTTATCTCGCGCAGACACGACTGCAGGCCGCCTGTGATGCGGGGTCGTTGATGGGCCGAAAAGTTATGGCCGGCGGTGCGTGGGCAGACAACAGCGGCAACGCCAACACTCAGGCAATCAAGGCGTTCAATGCGAATTTCGAACCCGGCGGATTTGGTACCGGTGCTGTCGCAAAATCATTTTCAGAATCCAGCGGCAAAGTAACGGGGACGGCGACCGTTGTCGTTCCCATGACACTTATGAAAGTTTTCGGCCAGGAAGATCGCACATTATCAGTGCAGTGCAGCTCCGAAATGCGCATTCCCAATTCGGACGTAATGTTCGTTCTCGACACCACCGGTTCGATGGACGATCCGGTCAATTCAAGTCAGTCGGTTTCCGCGACAAACCCGGTCAAGATCACCGAACTAAAAAAAGCAACGAAGTGTTTTTATGAGACGCTAACGCAGAAAAACATTACTGACGTGACTGCGACCCAGTGCGGCGAGAGCGCAGATCCTGTCGCGTCTGCATCGAACACTTCCCAAATCCGTTTTGGATTTGTAAATTATTCGATCAACGTGAATGTCGGGCGTCTTTTGCCGCTCGATTACATTGCCGATAACTGGTTCTATCAGACGCGCAAAGCAAACGTCGTGACCGATCCTGACAACAGTTACACGCTTGGCACTTTGAGCGGCCTAACGCAGGTCGGCACTCCCACCGCCAACCCTAGCAATGGCTCATGGAACGACACCGGTAACAACGTCGTCATCAATGGAACAACGTTTCTAGAAGTCGTCGAATCCACCAAGAGTGGATTGGATTGCTCGAAAAAAGTAAATTCGAACGACCCCGGAATATCCTGGCCGGCTACACAGCCATTTGGTCCGACGGTTAATGGTCCGTACCAGACAGGATCGACGCCGACACCAGTTTATCCAGCCACTTCGGTAACCGAAACATATGAAAGAACGTCCACATCGGGGACAACCGAATATCGCTATCTGGCAGATAAATCTGACGTCAAAAAAAACAAGAAATGTTTCTTGCAGTCTAAAAGCAGCTCGACGGTAACGACAACCAGTTACACCGGGACGCGTCCGGTAACCTGGGTACCGAATACGGTATTTTCCAATTGGACTTATGACAGGCTTGAGCTGAACGTGTCCGGCTTGAAGAATCTCGGCAACAACAGCTGGAATAGCTCGCTTTCGCTCCCAATAGGTTCAAACGGAAGTAGCACCAGCATTAGCTGGGACGGATGTATTCTGGAACGGCCGACCCAAAAAGATGTCTCGACCTGGGATACCTCAGAAAGTTCGCCACAAAAGGACATGGCAATTGATTTGATCCCAAATCCTGCCGATCCGACCACTCAGTGGGGCCCGAGGCTCAACAATGTGCTTTACGCACGGACTTCTGGTGGCAACTGGACAACAAGCCCCGTCACCTCCACATCTGACATGGGCCGGCCGACATCCGGAGCGACAACGACCGCTTGTCCAACCCAGTCAAAGCTGCTGCAGACTTGGACCGCCTCAACTTTTCAAAGTTACGTCAACGGTATCGCAACCGACGGATATACTTTTCACGATATAGGAATGCTGTGGGGAGCGCGGCTGGCTTCGCCAAATGGAATATTCGCGACAAACAATGCCGTGGCAAACAATAACGTGCAGCGGCACATGATTTTCATGACCGACGGCGATACCAACGCCAACTGGGAAGCGATGTCTGCATATGGAGCACCGTGGTTCGACCGCCTACAGACGGATTCTGCATCTGCTCCAACTACGTCGCAACTGAATACGCTGACCAACTCACGAATGCTCGCGCTTTGTACTGCCGTTAAAAACATGGATATCACGCTGTGGGTGGTGTCGTACGGCTCGGACGTGTCAAGCACGACAAACACGCGCCTTCAACAGTGCGCCACTCCCGGGAAATTCTTTCAGTACACGCCCGGCGTAAGCCTGACATCACAGTTCAAGCAGATCGCCGGCCAAATCGCCGCGCTCCGCCTGACGAGCTGAGGACAACACATGAAAACGACAGCAATAGCTTTTGCAAAAAATGAAGCCGGGGTTTCGATCACTGAGTTCGGGCTAATTGCGCCGGTTGTCGCGACCATGATGTTGGGCACGATGGATCTTGGTCACACGCTCTACATGCGTACTGTGCTGGATGGTGCCATACAGGATATCGCCCGCGATTCCTCGCTTGAGGACGGAGGTATTTTGTCGAAACAGGAAATAATCAACGCGCGGATTATAGAGCAGATCAAGCGGATCAACAAGGACGCAACAGTTACCATCAAACGTCGATACTATCGTAACTTCACCAATGCATACAACGCCGACGAAGAAGAATATACCGACACAAACAACGACGGTGAATGCAACAATGGCGAGCCTTTTGTCGATGCCAACCTGAATGACACGTGGGACTCCGACGGCGGTGATGGAGGTCAAGGCGGAGCGAAGGACGTGTCCATTGTTACTGTCACGGTAAGCTATGCCCGGCTATTTCCGATGGCTTCACTTGCAGGTCTGCCCGAAAATGTAACAGTAGCCGCTAACACCGTACTCGCAAATCAGCCTTATGGCGATCAAGCCCAATATGGCCAAGCACAAACGAGAAACTGCAATGACTGAAGCCGTTAAAAATGGAGCTATTCGGGTTTGGAATTTTGCTAGCGCAATACGTAAAGATTGCAGTGGACTTGCTGTCGTGGAATTTGCGGTGTCCCTTCCATTTTTCATGGGTTTGACCGTCGCAGGTGTGGAAACTGCCAACTATGCAGCTACGACCATGCAGGTAAACCAGATCGCGCTCCACGTCGCAGATAACGCAGCACGAATGGGAACCAATAGCCTGCTGACTGCGAAGCGAGTCTCGGAAATCGACATTAACGACTTGTTCACCGGCGCGCGACACGAAGGCAACGGGCTCGTGTTTGATGGTTTTCACCCATATACCGATCCAGGCACCAACCAGGTTGTTGCACGTGGCAATGCACGCATTATTTTGTCGAGTCTTGAGCCAGTAGCAAATCCAAACACGACAAACAAATTCAAGATTGCATGGCAGCGCTGTTCGGGGCCTGGCACGCACTACACACCAATT
Source organism: Sphingomonadales bacterium (assembly GCA_031400695.1). GTDB lineage: Bacteria > Pseudomonadota > Alphaproteobacteria > Sphingomonadales > Sphingomonadaceae > Sphingorhabdus_B. The sequence continues at coordinate 10,973 of JANNQI010000035.1, forward strand.
TACGGGTCTGTAGCAAACAGCACATCAGTAAACGGAATTGGACCTACTGGTCGCCAGATTACCGCTCCGGATTATGGCGCAGTGATGTTTGCAGAAATTCACTATCATTTCACACCGCTAATCCTAAATGGCTTTTCACAACTGACCGAAAAAGAGATCGTCGCCACCGGTGCTATGATCGTGCGCGATTCTCGGGACCTTACTCAAATCTACAATAGCGAAGATGTAACAAAATCGCTTTGTAATTTCTAAGTTCTGCGAATCCTCTATCGGCCCAGCACCTTTCGTACGCCCACCGCAATTTTGTCAGCATTGACCAAAGCCGCCTTCTCCAGATTGGCGGCATAGGGCATCGGGACATCCTCGTTGGTTACGCGGATGATTGGTGCGTCTAGGTCGTCGAAGCCCTCTTCCATGCAGATCGCGACGATCTCGCTGCCGACCGAGCAGACTGGCCAGCCCTCTTCGGCAAAGACCAGGCGGTTTGTCTTCGCTAGGCTGGCGAGGACTGTGGCCTTGTCTAACGGACGAATGGTACGCAGGTCGATGACCTCGGCGCTGATCCCCTCGCCGGCCAGTTTTTCTGCGGCTTCGAGCGCGAGGCCCACACCGATAGAGTAACTGACGATGGTGACATCGCTGCCCTCGCGCATTACCCGCGCCTTGCCGATTGGCAAGACATGATCATCGAGCGCGGGAACTTCGAAAGTGCGGCCGTAAAGCAGCTCGTTTTCGAGGAACACAACCGGATCTTCGCAGCGGATGGCGGCTTTTAGCAGGCCCTTGGCATCCGCCGCGTCATAAGGGCAGATGACAATCAAGCCGGGAACGCTGGCGTACCACGGCGCATAGTTTTGACTGTGCTGCGCGCCAACGCGCGCCGCCGCGCCGTTGGGACCGCGGAATACGATGGGGCAACGCATCTGTCCGCCCGACATGTAGTTGGTCTTGGCTGCCGAATTGATGATGTGGTCAATCGCCTGCATTGCAAAGTTGAAGGTCATGAACTCGATAACCGGACGCAGCCCGCCCATCGCCGCACCGGTGCCGATGCCAGCAAAGCCATATTCGGTGATTGGGGTGTCGATTACGCGGCGCGCACCAAATTCAGCAAGCAAACCTTGCGTGACCTTATAGGCGCCCTGATATTCGGCGACTTCCTCGCCCATTACGAAAACACGGTCGTCGCGGCGCATTTCTTCTGCCATCGCGTCGCGTAACGCTTCGCGCAGAGTGACCGAGGTCATAGCGGTGCCTTCAGGGATGGCCGGATCGGATTTGGCGATGGTTTGCGAGGGTACCGGTGCAGAAACAGCGACCAATGTTTCGACAACCACAGTTGGCGCAGGAGCAGCGGCAGGCGGAGGTGATACAGCTTCATCGTCTCCGGCGATCAAGGCAATCACGGTCCCAACCTTTACCCCGTCAGTTCCTTCAGCGACTGTGATTGAGGTAATAACGCCCTCGTCCACCGCTTCAAATTCCATCGTCGCCTTGTCTGTTTCAATCTCGGCGAGGATATCGCCTGACTTGACGCTATCGCCTTCCTTCACCAGCCATTTGGCAAGCGTGCCTTCCTCCATCGTCGGCGAAAGCGCTGGCATTTTAAGTTCGATTGCCATCAATATTGCTCCACCAACACGTCGGTATACAATTCGCCAAGCTCCGGCTCGGGCGAGGTTTCAGCAAAATCGGCAGAGTTATTGACGATCGTCCGGATTTCCTTTTCGAGGATTTTCAGCTCGTCCTCACCGACGCCCATTTCTGCGAGATATTCTTTGCAGCCCTCGATCGGATCACTGTTGTCGCGAACCGACTGCACTTCGTCGCGGCTACGATATTTCGCAGGATCGGACATCGAATGGCCTCGATAGCGATATGTTTTCATCTCCAGCAATACAGGGCCCTTGCCGCCGCGCACCCATTCGAGCGCCACTTCGGCTGCACCGCGCACCGCGAGCACATCCATGCCATCGACCTGAATGCCCGGAATGCGGAAGGATTCACCGCGGCGGTAGAGCTGGTCTTCCGACGAAGCGCGGTTGACGCTGGTGCCCATTGCATATTGGTTGTTTTCGATCACGAAAATGATTGGCAGCTTCCACAGCTCGGCCATGTTGAAACTTTCGTAAACCTGACCTTGGTTCGACGCCCCGTCGCCGAAATAAGCGAGGCACACGCCGCCATCGTTCGAATATTTATGCCCGAAGGCGAGCCCCGCACCCAACGACACCTGCGCTCCAACGATGCCGTGGCCGCCGTAAAATTTGTGGCTTGTCGAAAACATGTGCATCGAACCGCCCTTGCCTTTCGAAATACCCGCTGCACGACCAGTGAGTTCGGCCATGATGACGTTTGGATCGATTCCGTAAGCCAGCATGTGCCCATGGTCGCGGTAGCCCGTTATGACGCTATCCTTGCCGGGTGTCAGCGCCGATTGCAGGCCAATGGCAACGGCTTCTTGCCCAATATATAAATGGCAGAAACCGCCGATGAGCCCTAGCCCGTATAATTGCCCCGCCTTTTCCTCAAAGCGCCGAATAAGCAGCATCTGTCGGTAGAATTCGAGCAGTTCTTCCTTGGTTGCCTTGTACGGCACCGGCTCGCTTGGCCGTTCGCGGTTAGCGCGCGCCGCATCTTCGCTGACACTAGCCTTCTTGGGCGCGGTTTTCTTTGCGGGGGCTTTTGCCAAGGCGTTTATCCTCTTCGGTCTGTTAACTGCCGCCTAGTCAAAATGCGGGGGGATGAAAAGCGCTTTTCCGTTACGAAACGCCTGCATAGCTATTCATTTAAGCGGAACGACGACCTCGTCGGGCGCAACAACATTCAGTTCCTTGCGCATCAACTCGCCCGCAAGGTCGGGATCGACATTGTCGCGGTCGAGCAATAGCTGCCGATTACGCAGCGCGTCGCGTTCCTTTTGTAATTTGGCCAGTTCGATTTTGCGCTCCGAAAGCGCCGCGCGATAGTCGGTCCATGCGATAATCCCGGTCGGCCCCAGCAGCGCATACGACGCAATTCCTAGCAACGCGACCAACGCCAACCCCGGCCCGATGACCGATTTCATATATTCCGGATTTTTCTTGCCGCGCGCCATGACTGGATTCCTATTCCGGATAGGCGAACAAGACAACCGCCAGCAACCAAAACCGTAGTGCTGAGCTTGTCGAAGCACGCCTTTCCGGGCAGCGCTACACATGAGAAGCGCCCTTCGACAGGCTCAGGGCTACGGTGTTATTTAAAAATAGAACGCCCCGCATAAACCGCCGCGCCGCCGAGTTCTTCCTCAATACGGATGAGCTGATTATACTTGGCGAGCCGGTCGGACCGCGCAAGGCTGCCGGTCTTGATCTGCCCACAATTGGTTGCGACCGCCAAATCGGCGATGGTCGCGTCCTCGGTTTCACCCGAGCGATGCGACATGACTGCGGTGTAAGACGCACGGTGCGCCATCGACACAGCGGCTAGCGTTTCGGTGAGCGTACCGATCTGGTTGACCTTGACCAACAACGAGTTTGCCAGCCCCTTGCCAATCCCCATAGACAGCCGCTCGGGGTTGGTCACAAACAGATCATCGCCGACCAACTGGACTTCGTGACCGATCTTGTCGGTTATCGCCTTCCAACCCTCAAAATCATCCTCGCTCATCCCGTCCTCGATTGAGCGGATCGGATAATCCTTGCACAGGGCCGCCAGATAATCGGCCATTTCATGCGGGGTCAGCGAAAGCCCCTCGCCTGAAATCTCGTATTTTCCGTTCTTGAAAAACTCGGTCGCGGCGCAATCGAGCGCCAGCACGACTTCGTCGCCAACCTTGAACCCAGCCTTTTCAATCGAAGCCATAATGAAATCGAGCGCATCGCGGGTCGAGGCGAGGTTGGGCGCAAAACCACCCTCATCGCCAACCGCCGTTGCCAGACCCTTTTCATGCAGACCTTTTTTCAGAGTATGGAAAATCTCCGAACCCCAGCGCACCGCTTCAGCGATGGAGTCAGCGCCCACCGGCATCACCATGAACTCTTGAAAGTCGATTGGGTTGTCGGCATGTTCGCCGCCATTGATGATGTTCATCATCGGCACTGGCAGGACATGCGCATTCACCCCGCCAACGTAGCGGTAAAGCGGCAACCCACGCGCATCGGCAGCGGCTTTGGCGACCGCGAGACTGACGCCCAAGATTGCGTTGGCGCCCAGATTCGATTTGTTATCGGTGCCGTCGAGGTCGATCATCACGGCGTCGATATCTTCCTGATCCTCGGCATCGAGGTCGATCAGCGCCTCGCGGATATCGCCGTTGACCGCGGCCACCGCCTGCAACACGCCCTTGCCCATGTAGCGCGCCTTGTCGCCGTCGCGTTTTTCGACGGCCTCATAAGCACCTGTGGACGCACCCGAAGGCACGGCGGCGCGGCCAAAGCTGCCATCCTCCAGCAACACATCGACTTCGACCGTCGGATTGCCCCGACTATCGAGTATTTCGCGGGCGTGGATGTCGATGATTGCTGTCATTAGATGGCTCCAGTTGGTCCGTTCGGGAACATAAGCGCGCCTCTATCGTTGAGTGGATGATTTGGCAACGACGTGCATACATATACATTCACATGGCAAATTCGCGGTGCTATAGTTGACTAAGGCACCTTCGATACCAATATTGTATGTCAGTAATCTGATATTCTAACCCCAAGGAGTTTTTATATGGCCGAAACCGCAAAACCGAAAGCAGCAAAAAAATCCGCTGCAAAACCTAAAACCGCACCGAAAAAGCCTGTTGCTGCAAAAAAGCCAGCCGCATCGCCCAAGGCGGTAGCGAAGGCTGCGCCAGCCAAAGGCAAGACCGAAGACGTCAAAGCAAAGGTCAAGGCAGACATGAACAATTTCAAAGCCAAAGCTAGCGATAGCGCTAAGGCAGCCGCCGAAAAGGGCAAGGACCGCGCGACAGAAGCCGTTGGCAGCATCGGTAAGCTGATCCGCGACAGTGCCGCCACCATCGACGAAAATGTCGGTAAGCAATATGGCGATTATGCCCGTAGCGCAGCAGACGCCATGGATGGCTTTGCCGGCAAGATGGACGCCAAGGACGTTGATGCTATCGCCGAGGATGCCCGTCAGTTCGTCCGCAAGAGCCCGGCTGTTGCCATTGGTGCAGCCGCAGCCATCGGTTTTGTGTTGGCTCGCCTCATCCGGTCGGGCGGCAAGGACGCCTGATTGTCCTATACACGCGGCATTGCAAAATGCCGCGTTTAGCCGATAAGCGGGTTCGATGAAGATCGACGAATATCAGTATGAAACGTTGGAAGATGAACCAGCTTCGCCAGAGCCGACGGCTAGCGAACAGGTATCGTCGGTAATCGAAGATCTGCGCGCGCTGGTTCAGTCCGAAATCCGCTATCACCGTTCGCGGCTAGACTACACGCGGCACGTTTTTCGATGGGCGTTTCGCTATGGCGCCGTCGCTGCCTTTGCCTTTGGCGGCGCATCGATTGCGCTGGTGTTGGGGCTTGTGCTCACTTTGTCGCCGCTGATCGGGCCATTAGGAGCAACCTTGGTTGTTACGTTGAGCTTTGCGATTGTCGGAGCAATTTTTGGAATGCAGGCACGAAAGTGGATGAGGAAAGTCTACTTTCCGGAGATTCAAAAAGATGACGACGATATTACCTAAAGAGCCGGTAGTGACCGACCGCGAAAGCGTGATATTGTCCGACGCCGAGCGGCGCAATTTGCGGCGCAAGCTGAAGGGCAGCGTCGAGGTCGCGCAAGACGTCCTCAATCCGCGCAATCAGCTACGACGTTTTGTCGAACGAAACACGGCAAAAGCAAGAGATGTCGCTGGCGATGCTGCGCAGGTTGCGAAGAAAAATGCGCCGCTGATTGGCGCGGTCGGATTGGGCACCATTCTTTTTGCCGCGCGCCGCCCGATTTCCAATTGGATTTCAAGGCTGCGAAAGAGTAAAACCCCAAACACGCCAGATGGCGACTGAAATAGGAACCAGATATGAGCAAGATCGGCGATAGCATCAAAACCGCGACGGATACGGCCAAGGAAAGCCTGGCCACTGCCAAGGCAAAAACTACCGAGACCAGCGCGGCTGCTCGCGACAAAGCTGCAGAAGCATATGAAAAAGGTCGCGAAGCCGCTGCCCGCGGGGTTCAGCAATCACGCGATATCGCGCATAATATCGCGATTAAGACCGGCGATGGCATCGACAAAAATCCGCTCGCGATTGTACTCGGCGGAATCGCTTTAGGTGCCATCGTTGGCGCATTGTTACCGCGCACCGAGCGCGAAACGAAAATAATGGGCAAGGCAGGCAAAAAACTGAACAAAAAAGCCAAGGAAATGGCCAAGGCTGCCAAAGCTGCGGGTAAGGAACAGGTTGATAGCCTCGGCCTGAATGGCGACGCCGTACGCGAACAGTTTCGTGACCTTGTCAGCAAGGCCGCATTGGCTGTAAAGGCCGCCGGAGAAGCCGCCAAAGCGGAGGCTGCGAAGAAAGATTAAGGGGCAGAAGTTTGAGCAACGCAAAATTGCATCTGGTGTTCGGGGGGCGGGTTAAAAACCCTCAGGCGCTGGAATTTACCGACCTGGAAAAGCTCGACATTGTCGGCATGTTCCCCGATTATGCCAGCGCCGAAGAGGCGTGGCGTGGTGCGGCTCAGCGCACTGTCGACGATGCTGAAATGAAATATGTGGTAGTGCATCTGCACAAACTGCTGGAGCCGGACACTTAGGCTTTCCGGTATCTCCACAGTAGCATCGGGCGAGCCAAGAAAAGGCCCGCCACGAAACCCCCGATATGCGACCAGATCGCGATGCCAATCCCGAGTCCGGGGCCGACAAAACCGATGGCCAAATTCAGCCCAACCCACGCAATAGTCAGGTGCAATGGCCGTGCGATGTGGGCCGGAATCGGCCCCCAAGGCTTTGGCTGCTGGTTGGGGAATAAAAGGACATAAGCGCCGATAATTGCCGAGATAGCGCCGCTAGCACCAATCGCCGGGGCCATGATATCGAGCGACATCGGCCATTTCATAACAGCCGCCAGCCATTCAGTCGCTGCCGCCGCATAAGCGCCGACAAAATATAGCCCTAGATACAGCCCGCCGCCCAGCACGCGCTCAACCATTTTGCCGATCAGCATCAGCATGATCATGTTCAGAATGACATGCGCGATGCCGCCATGAAGGAACGCAGCAGTCAACGGTGTCAGAACCGCTGGAACCAGAAATCCGGCGTCGGCAAAGGCCGAACTGTCACCGCTCAGACGAACCGGAAACAATCCGCCGGAAACGACTGCATATTGCCACCACATCGGCACCAGCAAAACGGCGGCGATCACCAGATTAATGATGACCAGCGCGTTCGTGACCGGGCCTCGCGGGAAATGCATTACGTCAAATGAACTCGATCTTGGACACGAGGTAGAATTTGTCGCCTGACGGCACGGTCACTTCGACCTCGTCCTCGACCACGCGCCCGATGAGCGCACGGCCCAGAGGCGAGTTGTAAGAAATGCGGCCAGCCTTGGCGTCCGCTTCGGTTTCGCCAACGAGTTGGTAACGCACGGGCTTATCATCCTCGTCCATTAACGTCACCGTCGCACCGAATACGATCTTTTCGCCCGACAGCGTCGTCGGATCGATAATCTGCGCGCGACCGATCTTGTCTTCAATATCGCCGATGGCGGCTTCAACCTGGCCCTGACGTTCCTTGGCAGCATGATATTCGGCATTTTCCGACAGGTCGCCATGCGCGCGCGCTTCCTCGATTGCTTCGACAATCAAAGGGCGTTCGTCGCGATAGCGTTTCAGGTCGGTCGTCAGCTTTTCATAGCCTTCGGCCAACATCGGATATTTTTCAAAACTCGCCATATTTGGCTGCCCTTCGTCACAAAAACTTCCCCGGCGGAGGAACGGTAACCATCCATCCGGCCTGCAGTTCAATTGTCGGGGAGAATACTGCTGGCCTTAATAATAGTCTTGAAGTGGCCGAACTTCAAGCGGACGTTGCTGAAGCGACGCTATTGCCTGTGCCACCGCAACGCTACCAGCTGCCGTTGTGTACTGCGAAACCTTACCCACGAGCGCGGAACGGCGGATTTCTTCGCTGTCTTTCAAGGATTGCCAGCCTTCGGTGGTGTTGAAAATCAACTGGATTTCACCGTCCTTTATCTTGTCGACGATATGCGGGCGGCCTTGCGCGACTTTGTTCACGCGCTCGACCTCGATGCCTTGGGCGAGCAGGTAATCCGCCGTGCCGCCCGTTGCACATACGGTAAAGCCGCATTCGATGGCCTGCCGGACCGCAGGCACGATAACCGGCTTGTCGCTGTCCTTGACCGATACGAACAGCTTGCCCGACATCGGCGGCGGCATCCTTGCGCCGATTTGGCTTTTGGCGAAGGCGGTAGCGAAATCCTTGTCGATGCCCATGACTTCGCCCGTGGATTTCATCTCGGGCGACAGCACCGGATCGACACCGGGGAAGCGGTCGAACGGGAAAACCGCTTCCTTGACCGCGATATAATCGATGTCGAGGTTTATTGGCGGCAAGTCCTTGAGCTTCTCACCAGCCATCACGCGCGCTGCGATTTTGGCGATGGGCGCGCCGATGGCCTTGGCGACGAACGGCACCGTCCGTGATGCACGGGGGTTGACTTCGATCAGGTAGACGACGCCGTCTTTGACCGCGAACTGGATGTTCATCAGGCCGCAAACATGGAGATTGCGCGCCAACAATTCAGTCTGACGGCGGATTTCGGCGATGATGTCTGCGGGCAAGCTGTAGGGCGGGATGGTGCAGGCCGAATCTCCGCTGTGCACGCCAGCTTCCTCAATATGTTGGAGGATACCCGCAACCACTACGTCATCGCCGTCGCAAATTGCATCGACATCGACCTCGATGGCATCGCGTAAGTAACTATCGATCAGCACCGGAGAGTCACCCGAAACGATCACGGCAGTCTGGATGTAGTTTTCCAACTGCACCTGCGTGTCGACAATCTCCATTGCGCGCCCGCCAAGCACATAGGATGGCCGCATCAGCACCGGATAACCGATGGTGTCGGCAATCTTGATCGCCTCTTCGCGATTGCGGGCGATGCCGTTTTCGGGCTGCTTGAGCTTTAATTTGTTGACCAAAGCGGCAAAACGCTCGCGGTCTTCGGCGAGGTCGATGGCGTCGGGTGAGGTGCCGAGGATCGGGATGCCTGCCTTTTCGAGCGCCTTCGCCAGATTGAGCGGCGTTTGCCCGCCAAACTGAACGATAACGCCCTTCAGCGTGCCGTTCTGCTGCTCGACATGGAGGATTTCGAGCACGTCTTCGGCGGTCAACGGTTCGAAATACAGCCGGTCGCTGGTGTCATAGTCGGTCGACACCGTCTCCGGATTACAGTTGACCATGATCGTCTCGTAACCCGCATCGGCCAGAGCGAAGCAGGCGTGGACGCAGCAATAGTCGAACTCGATCCCCTGCCCGATCCGGTTCGGCCCGCCACCCAAGATAACGATTTTTTCGCGGTTCGTAGGCTGGCTCTCGCATTCTGGGGTGCCAAAGCTCGGTGCCTCATAGGTCGAATACATGTAAGGCGTCTTCGCCTCGAATTCGGCGGCGCAGGTGTCGATGCGTTTGAACACCGGGCGCACGCCGAGCTTGTGGCGCAACGCGCGGACCTCGTCTTCCGTTACGGCGCCAGCCATCGCCCGCGCGGCCTGCATCGCGATGCCTGAACCGCGGCGCACGGCGGTTTCCATACCGGGACGCATATTGAGCGATTCCAGCGCCAGATAGGCCAAGCGCTTGTCCGAAAAGCCCATCGCTTTCAGGCGGCGCAGCGCTTCGGGACCGTTGGGCAGGCCATTCGCCTTGATACCATTTTCTTCGGCAATGATTTCCTCAAGCCGTTCGAGAAACCACGGATCGAACTTGGCAATCGCGTGAATTTCCGCAACACTCATGCCCTCGCGCAAGGCCTGCGCCGCAACGAGCAACCGGTCGGGTGTCGCGCGGCTCAGTTCGGCGGACAATTCGTCCTTCGACGCGCCCTTGAGCGCATCAATGTAATTGAACCCCGAAAGCCCGGTTTCAAGTCCGCGCAGCGCCTTTTGCAGGCTCTCATGAATATTCCGGCCAATCGCCATCACCTCGCCCACCGATTTCATCGCGGTGGACAACAAAGGCTCCGCTCCCTTGAATTTCTCGAAGGCGAAACGCGGGATTTTGGTGACGACATAGTCAATCGTCGGCTCGAACGATGCAGGCGTCGCGCCGGTTATGTCGTTGGTAATCTCGTCGAGCGTGTAGCCCACCGCCAGCTTCGCCGCGACCTTGGCAATCGGGAAGCCCGTCGCCTTCGACGCCAGCGCCGAAGAACGCGACACGCGCGGGTTCATTTCGATGACGATTAGGCGGCCATCCTTCGGATTGACTGCGAACTGTACGTTCGAACCACCTGTTTCAACGCCGATTTCGCGCAAGCAAGCGATGCTCGCATTGCGCATGATCTGATATTCCTTGTCAGTCAGCGTCAGCGCGGGCGCGACGGTAATCGAATCGCCGGTGTGCACGCCCATCGGGTCGATATTCTCAATCGAGCAGATGATGATGGCATTATCGGCGCGGTCGCGAACGACCTCCATCTCGAACTCTTTCCAGCCGAGCAAAGACTCTTCGATCAGCACCTCGGTGGTCGGCGATGCGTCGAGCCCGCCCGCAACTATGGCCATGAACTCGTCGCGATTATAGGCAATCCCGCCGCCGGTGCCGCCCATGGTGAAGCTGGGGCGAATGATCGACGGCAATCCGGTGCGCTCGAGCACCGCCAGCGCCTCGTCCATCGAATGCGCTATCCCTGAACGCGCCGATTCCAGTCCGATCTTGGTCATCGCATCGCGGAACTTGATCCGGTCCTCGGCCTTGTCGATGGCCTCGGCATCGGCGCCGATCATCTCGACATTATATTTCGCCAGCGTGCCATCGTTGAACAACGCCAAAGCGACATTCAACGCGGTCTGCCCGCCCATTGTCGGCAATACGGCGTCTGGGCGTTCTTTCTCGATGATCTTGGCGACGATTTCGGGGGTAATCGGCTCGACATAGGTCGCATCCGCCATATCCGGATCGGTCATGATCGTCGCCGGATTGGAGTTGACGAGGATGATGCGATAGCCCTCCTCGCGCAGCGCCTTGCACGCCTGAGTCCCCGAATAATCGAACTCGCACGCCTGCCCGATGATGATGGGGCCAGCGCCAATGATGAGGATGGAGGAAATGTCAGTGCGTTTGGGCATTAGAAGTGATTTTCACCTAGCTTCTTCAACTGGTTAAAGGCGCTTTCTGTCAGGCGAAGTGACTGAGAGAGCTTATTTTGAAATTCGCGTTCTTTGGAGCCGTAAGTGTCAATTTGGATGAACTTTTCTCCATTGACCTCAACTGCCCTGATCGTTCCTGAGCACTCAGAATGACCAACGCGAGAATTCTGATCTTCTACAGAAAAGTTTTTTACTACTGCCATGATCTAATCTCCCATCATCCCCGCAAATTTCTCGAACAGATAATGGCTGTCCTGTGGGCCGGGTGAGGCTTCGGGGTGATATTGCACGCTGAAGGCGGGCTGGTCCGCGAGTTCGAAGCCGCAATTGCTGCCGTCGAACAGGCTAACATGCGTTGCCTTCGCGTTGGCGGGCAAGGTCGCGGCATCGACCGCGAAGCCGTGGTTCATGCTGGTAATCTCGACCGCGCCGTCGCTCAATCGCTTCACCGGATGGTTCGCGCCGCGGTGGCCCTGATGCATCTTTTCAGTCTTCGCACCGACCGCAAGGCCAAGCATCTGGTGCCCGAGGCAAATGCCGAACAGCGGTTTCTTGGTTTCCAGCCATTGCCTGATCACCGGCACCGCATATTCGCCGGTCGCGGCGGGGTCGCCGGGGCCGTTCGACAGGAACAGCCCGTCAGGGGCGTGGGCCATGATTTCCTCGAAGCTCGCGGTGGCGCTGACGACGGTAACGTCGCAGCCGGTGTCGACCAGGTTGCGCAGGATATTGTGTTTGATGCCATAATCGATGGCGACGACCTTTTTGGTGCCCTTGGCAGGCTTCCGATAGCCCTCGCCCAGCTTCCACAGCCCTGCATCCCAGCCATAGGTCTGCAACGTCGTCACATCCTTGGCGAGGTCCATGCCTTCCAGCCCCGCCCAGGCCTTCGCCCGTGCCAGCATCGCAGGGACATCGAAAACGCCACTCGCCGAATGCGCAATCACTGCATTTGGCGCGCCTGCCACGCGGATAAGGCGCGTCAGCGCGCGGGTATCGACGCCCGAAATGCCGATGCGGCCGTTGGATTTCATCCAGCCATCAAAATGCTGCGTGCTGCGGAAATTCGACGGGTCGGTTACATCCTGACGCACTATCGCGCCCAAAGCATGCGGGTTGAGTGCCTCGACATCCTCGGGGTTCGTGCCAACATTGCCGATATGCGGAAAGGTGAAGTTTATGATTTGTCCGGCATAAGAGGGATCCGTCATCACCTCCTGATATCCGGTCATCGCGGTGTTGAAGCAGACTTCGCCCACCGCTTGGCCTTCTGCACCAAAGCCGCGCGCCCAGACGACTTCGCCCGACGCCAAAACCAATACGCCAGTCGCTCCAGTGGGCGCGCGCGTAGAGGTGGGGTCGGCCATGATGGGGTCGCTCCGGTCAGAAGAATTACAGCAATGTCGCTAAGGCACCGCGCCTAGAGATGGTGCGCCGCAGCGTCAATCATATAAAATTGAAAAGCTGTGGAATATGCCATTCGAGGTTGTTGCCAAATCTCTGCTAACTCTGCGCCTCTGCGTGAAAAAAATTGGTTCACGCAGAGGCGCAGAGGTCGCAGAGATTGTTTGGCGGCGGGTGTCGGCTTATGGCGGCTCACAACATGAAATTTGAAATGAGATTATAATGATTCGGGACACCATTAAAGCCGCGCAAATCACCGCAATGAAGGCAGGCGAAAAAGAACGTTTGGCGACGATCCGCCTGATCCTTGCCAAGATAAAAGACCGCGATATCGAGCTACGCACCGCATCGCAATTGCCCGACGACGACGCCATGGTGGTCGAGGTTATGCAGAAGATGATCAAGCAACGCCGCGAATCGATTGCGCTGTATGAACAAGGCGGGCGAGCGGAACTGGCGGCGGTCGAGGCGGCGGAACTGGTGATTATCGAAGAATTTTTGCCCGCGCAAATGAGCGAAGCCGAAACCAGTGCGGCGATTGAAGGCATCAAGTCCGAATTGGGGGCGGAAAGCCTGAAGGATATGGGCCGCGTCATGGCGACGCTTAAAGAACGCCACGGGCCGCAGCTGGATATGAGCAAAGCTAGTGGGCTGGTGAAGGCTGCGTTGTCATAAAGTGGCACTCACCCCGCAATGGCTGGACGAATTACGCTCGCGGGTCACGCTTTCCGCGTTGATCGGTCGTACCGTAAAGGTCACCAAAGCGGGGCGTGAGTTTAAGGCATGCTGTCCGTTCCATAACGAAAAGACTCCCAGTTTCACGATCAACGATGAAAAGGGTTTCTACCACTGTTTCGGCTGTTCGGCGCACGGTGACGCGATTCGGTGGATGACCGACCAGCGTGGTCTGTCGTTCATGGATGCAATCAAGGAACTCGCCGCCGAAGCCGGGATGGACGTCCCTGCCCCCGACCCTCAAGCGGCGCAACGTGCTGAAAAGGCGAATAATCTCTATGACGTCATGACGGCAGCGCAGGACTGGTATGTAGCGCAGTTGCAGGGCGTTGATGGCGCCGGCGCGCGGGCATATCTGGAAAAGCGCGGGCTTTCGACGAAGACCATCAACGAATTTGGTTTCGGCTTTGCCCCTGACAACCGAACAGCCCTCAAAACCGCGCTTAAGCAATTTGGCGACCCCATGCTGGTCGAGGCAGGCTTACTCATCGCAGTCGACGACAAGGATCCTTATGACCGGTTTCGCGGCCGCCTGATGATCCCCATCCGCGACCCGCGCGGGCGAGTCATTGCCTTCGGCGGCCGGATATTGGGCGAAGGCGAACCGAAATATCTGAATTCGCCCGACACGCCTTTGTTCGACAAGGGCCGCACGCTCTACAATCTCGACAAATGCTCGCCTGCCTCGCGGCAAACCGGGCGCGTTATCGTCGTCGAGGGCTATATGGACGTTATCGCCATTGCGCAGGCAGGGTTTGCCGATGCGGTTGCACCGCTCGGAACGGCACTCACCGAACAGCAAATCCAGATGCTGTGGCGGATGACCGAGAAGCCCCTGCTCTGCTTTGACGGTGATGCGGCGGGGCAAAAAGCGGCATTGCGCGCCGCGTTGCGGGCGTTGCCGTTGCTGAAACCGGGGCATAGCCTGCAGTTTGTGACGTTGCCCGAGGGGCAAGACCCCGACGATCTGGTCAAGAAGTCCGGCCCCAAGGCGCTCGCAGCGTTGCTCGAGGCGTCAGAGCCGCTCGTGGAACGCCTGTGGCGCTCCGAAGTCGCCGCTGGCCCCCTCGACACCCCCGAAGACCGTGCGGGTCTTAAACAGCGGCTCGGCGCGCATATGGCGAACATCGCTGACGCTGAAATCCGTCGCCATTATGCGGATGCTTTCCGCGAGCGTTTCGACAAACTGTTCGCCGCGAAGCCCCGGCCGCCGTTTGTACCCGGAGCCAAAGGCCCAAAGCGCGACTGGCGTAAGCCGCAAATCCTGCCGCCGGGGGCCGAGACCAAGAGCTTCAATGCTAAAAGCTCGGACTTTCTGGTGCAGGGCGTGCTAGGGGCGCTGCTGCGCAATCCCGCACTCATTCAGCGGAACCAAGAGGCACTCAGCGACTTCGTTCCTGCAGATGCGAATCACGCCCAATTGCTCGGCGCGATGCTCGATGCAAGTTTTGCCAAAGAATCGCTTGATACGGACGGGTTAATTACCATATTGGACGAGAAGTTGTATAATGTCGCTATATCGCTCCTCCACAGCAACGGCAAAGTCTTTGCCTTCAATCGTGGGGAAGCGGGGGATGGAAGCGGCGGATTATCCAGCGCATCAAAGGAATTGGGTGAAGCAATCAGGCTGATGAAGCAGCGTCCCGCGCTGGAAGACTCTCTGGAACGCGCCACACGGTTGGCGAGTTTGGAGATGACCGACGAGACTTTTGCAGAGCAGCAACGGTTGCGGAGCGAGAAAAAGGCATTTGACGACCGCATCATCGCATTTTTTCGGCGCGATGCGGACGGTTTTTGAGATTATCGGGGAATTATTTTGGCAAGTCGCGCGAACGAAAACGAAGAAGACATGAGTGAAAATGGCGATGCACCGCTGATAGATTTGAATGACGCGACAGTCAAAAAGCTGCTCGCCAAGGCCAAGCGCCGCGGTTTCCTGACATATGACGAACTGAACGCCGCTCTGCCGCAAGACCAGATGTCTTCGGAGCAGATCGAGGACGTGATGTCGGCGATCAATGATATGGGCGTGCAAATCGTCGAGTCCGACGAAGCCGGCGAAGATGGTGAAGAAGCGCAGGAAGAAGAAGTCGAAACCATCGACAATATCTCCGAAAACGATCCCCGCTCACTAACCAATACCATCAAGAAAACCGGCACGGGCGAGCGTACCGATGACCCCGTGCGCATGTATTTGCGCGAAATGGGTGCGGTTGAACTGCTCAGCCGGGAAGGCGAAATCGCGATTGCCAAGCGCATCGAGTCGGGCCGCGACACGATGATTCTGGGCTTGTGTGAAAGCCCAATTACTTTCCACGCGATTATCGACTGGTCGAACGCGCTCAACAATGGCGAAATGCAGTTGCGCGAAATTCTCGATTTGGACGCAATGCTCTCGAAAGCGCCCGAAACGTTGACCGACGATGAGGAAGAAGAAGGCGACGGCGAAATCAGCGAGAAGACCGCTGGCGTATCCTACAAGGAAGAGGAAGAAGTCGAAGACGAGCCCGAGGCCCCTAGCGACGATGATGATGATATGACCGAGCGCCGGACGCGTCCGGTCGAAGAAGAGGAAGAAGACAACACGCTTTCGCTTGCGCAGATGGAAGAAGCGCTGAAGCCCGAGGCGCTGGAACGCTTTGCAAAGATCGCGTCGCTGTTCAAGAAATTCTCGAACATCCAGCTGGAGCGTATGCGCGCGCTCAACGCTGGCGAAGATTTTTCCACAGCTTCCGAAAATAAGTATCACAAATTACGTGAAGAATTGACCGCCGAAGTTGAATCGGTTCAGTTCCATGCAAACAAAATCGAGTATCTGGTCGACCAACTCTATTCCTTCAACCGCCGCCTGACCGCGCTTGGCGGACAGATGCTTCGCCTTGCCGAACGTCACAAGGTTCCGCGCAAAGCGTTTCTCGACAGCTATATGGGCCACGAGCTTGACGAAAACTGGCTGACCGACGTTGCCAATATCGACAAGAAATGGACTGCTTTCGCGACCAACGAAGCCGATGGAGTCGAGCGTATCCGCGCCGAAATCGCTGATATCGCCGCCAATACCGGCATGAGCCTCAACGAATTCCGCCGTATCGTCAACATGGTGCAAAAGGGCGAGCGCGAGGCACGTATCGCCAAGAAGGAAATGGTCGAAGCCAACCTGCGCCTAGTGATTTCCATCGCGAAGAAATACACCAATCGCGGCCTGCAATTCCTTGATCTTATTCAAGAAGGTAATATCGGCCTGATGAAGGCAGTCGACAAATTCGAATATCGTCGCGGCTATAAATTCAGCACTTACGCAACCTGGTGGATTCGTCAGGCAATCACCCGCAGTATCGCCGATCAGGCGCGCACCATCCGTATTCCGGTGCATATGATCGAGACGATCAATAAGCTCGTCCGCACAAGCCGCCAGTTCCTCCACGAACAGGGCCGCGAGCCGACGCCCGAAGAAATGGCCGAGCGTTTGTCGATGCCGCTCGAAAAGGTCCGCAAGGTGATGAAAATCGCCAAGGAACCGATTTCACTCGAGACTCCGATTGGCGACGAGGAAGACAGCCATTTGGGCGATTTCATCGAGGACAAGAACGCCATCATCCCTGTCGATGCCGCGATTCAGGCGAACTTGAAGGAAACCGTCACCCGCGTGCTGGCTTCGCTCACTCCGCGCGAAGAACGCGTGCTGCGCATGCGATTTGGTATCGGTATGAACACCGACCACACGCTGGAGGAAGTCGGCCAGCAGTTCAGCGTGACGCGCGAACGTATCCGCCAGATTGAGGCCAAGGCGCTTCGCAAATTGAAGCATCCAAGCCGCAGCCGCAAGATGCGGTCATTCCTTGATCAATAGATCGGCGAGCGCGATTGGTATGAGGCCAATCGCGCTGTCGGCTGGGCTAACTGCCCTATCTATGGCGGCGATCTGGGCACTGCTGATGGCGCTCGGCCCAGATTGGGCTGTATATGCCCCCGCCACTTGCACCGCGACGCGCTGTTTCTGCGAGTTTCCGCGCGTTGGGTCACTTGTCCTGCAACCGGCAAACAGCTGGTCGAGCTATGGCTATGCCTTTGTCGGTTTCTTGATGATCGTCGAGTCGCAAGGGGTGGCGTGGAAATCGCGATTCCGGTCGGAGGCGGCGACCGCGTTCGGACTGACCGCGATTTTTGTCGGGCTAGGTTCGGTGTTACTGCATGCCACACTGACCTTGTGGGGACAGTTTTTTGACGTGATGGGGATGTACCTTACCGGCGGGTTCATGTTGATAAGCGCGCTCTCGCGCTGGCGCGGATTGCCGCCGCGATTGGCGATTATCCTTTATCTGGCGCTGGTGAGCGCCCTGGTGCTGGTGCTTTATCAGATACCCGATGTACGTCGCTGGCTTTTTGCTGTGGTGCTGGTCGCGGCGATTGTTATTGAGCTTGGCTTTGCCCGGCCCCGGCGGGCGCGGATACGCGTTTCATACTATTTTGCAGGGATTGCGACCAAGGCAGTGGCGTTCACGATCTGGAACCTCGACCAGCACGGGACATTGTGTTCGCCTGAAAGCCTGTTGCAGGGGCATGCCGTGTGGCATTTGCTCGGCGCGACGTCGCTGTGGCTCACTTTCCTTTATTACCGCAGCGAGCGGGCGCGGTAGAGCCGAGCAGAACTTCCTGAATCAAAAGTTTTTTCATCGTAAACTTGTCATTTAGGAGTTTTTGCTACTCCTCCTCAATTCGGTGCAGCCAAAACACGCAGCGGATCGTCACTCGGAGTGGGCAATGGACAATCTGGCAAGGCCGGACACATATGGCAATTTCGGATCGCTTTTCGTCGATGCCGTGCTGACTGACGGCAGCGTTGGAGTAACCGCGCCGCTCGCCCAATTCATTACCGATGGTTCGACCCGACCGGATTTGCGCTCGCCCTATAAATATGCACGCGGCGCGCTTGTGGCCGATGTCGCCCATTTCATCAATATTTCGCACGGGCGGCACCCCGGTGTTATAGACCATGCCGCGCACAAAATTGTCGACGATGCTGCACGCAAATGGCTGATCCGCACAATCGACGCTTTTGCAGTGGAGCGCGCTTTCTTGAATGCGCTGACCGTTGCGGCGGGTCCCGAACGCCGGCACAATGGGGAGAACAAGGTTGCCGCGTTAATCCTCGGCCAGGCGAAGAATTTTGAAATGCTGGCGACTTCGGACCGCAAGGGCTGTCCTGCTGGTGCGGCAATAGCTTTTGTAATCGACTGGCAGCGCAGTCGGCTTCTGCTTTCGGCAGTGGCGCTACATGTCGGACTAGATGTGCCTCCCTGCACGCTTCCGGATATCGGCGAATGCTGCGATCTGGCAGGAAAACTCGGCGTGACCGAAAGCTACCGCCGCGCGATGCGGTTCGGTGCTGAACAAATATTGGCGCAGCAACGCGGGCTGTGGCAATTGATTGCCGCACGACATACAGAGACGCTGGCGGCATAGGATAGCTTCACGCGTGATGCCCTAAGTCCGAATGGCTAATGCGGCGTCGAAAAGCTTTTGCGCTGCAAGAACTGCGGCTGGCGCGTTAGGCCGTAGCGACAATGCGCGCCAGATCAATTTGGCGCGTCGCAACGTCTGGCTGCTGATAGATTTCAGGCGCAATGAAGTGTTTTTCGAACAGGAAAAGGCTTTGGCGGTCAATTACCTGAGATGCTAACACATTCGCTGCCTGTGCCTTCGCGCTCCCCTTTGCTGGGGAATAACTGGCTTGCATATATCCCGCACCGCACTTATCGCTTTAACCGTTCGATTAACTTGACGGGAAAGCTCCATGCGATTTGAAGGTACCGATAATTATGTCGCCACTGACGATTTGAAAGTCGCGGTCAACGCGGCGACGAAGCTGCGGCGGCCGTTGCTCGTCAAGGGCGAGCCGGGGACCGGTAAGACGGTGCTAGCGCAAGAAATTGCAACGGCGATGGGCGCACCACTGATTGAGTGGAACATCAAATCGACTACCAAGGCGCATCAAGGACTTTATGAATATGACGCGGTGGCACGGCTGCGCGATAGTCAGCTCGGCGACGAGCGCGTGCATGACATCAAAAATTACATCAAGAAGGGCAAATTATGGGAAGCGTTCACCGCACCTGTTTTGCCTGTGCTGCTGATAGACGAGATCGACAAGGCCGATATCGAGTTTCCCAACGACTTGTTGCAGGAGCTCGACCGCATGGAATTCTACGTTTATGAAACGCATGAAACGATCAAGGCAGTCGAGCGACCGATCGTTATCATCACTTCGAACAACGAGAAAGAACTGCCAGACGCATTCCTGCGCCGGTGTTTCTTCCATTATATAAAATTCCCCGATCGCGACACGATGCAGGCCATTATCGATGTGCATTTTCCCGGCATCCAGAAAATCCTGGTGTCGAAGGCAATGGATAATTTTTATGAGGTGCGTGACGTGCCTGGGTTAAAGAAAAAACCTTCGACTAGCGAGCTTCTGGATTGGCTAAAGCTGTTGCTGCATGAGGATATGCCATTGGACGTCCTGCAATCGCGCGACCCGACCAAGGCGATCCCGCCGCTGCACGGTGCATTACTAAAGAACGAGCAGGATGTGATGCTATTCGAACGCCTGGCCTTCATGGCGCGGCGCACAAACGGCTAATCAGATCACGTAGGCGATTTCGGCGTCGCCCCAGCGGCGCCCGTTAATGCGCAAAGGCACATAGACGTTGCGTACAGTCGTAAAGGTCTTGCCGTCGCCTTCGTGGCGATAGACGGCCATCATATAGTCCTGCTCGCTGGCCTTAGCGAGGTCGTCTATACCGCCGATCAGGATACGTCCGTTACGGCAATATTTGGTATCGTGGGCGAGATCGCCCGTCGGCTGCCGCGAAAATTCCTTCAAATGGATAGGCAAAAATCCTTCGCGGCTGGTTGGGACACAGGAAAGTATTGCGTCGGGGCGGCGAGCTTTCATGCTCTCGATAATCGGTTGCCAGTGTTGCTCGGCCCAACGGGTCAACCGCGTTGTAAAGCGCGGAGGATTGCTCCCGGGGACGGGCTGGTAATTGGTATCAAACAGGTCCTCCATCGTCAGCACGCCATTGGCGATCGCCGCTGCAGTCACCTCGACAATTGCTGCGGCCTCTTCCTTGGCTAAATCCACAAATAACTGGTCCTCGCTCGAAAGCCCGCTGTGAACGATATGATCGAACATCCGGTTGGCCTGCAACTCTAGGTCGTTGATCTGTTGGTGCGCGCTGGTGACAGCATCGATCATGCCTCCATTTGCCTCCGCGACAGAGTCGCGCACCTGCTGCGATTCCACCAGGCTCGTGTGAATGGCGGATGTGCTCTCGGCAATTTCGCGGTTGTGGCCGCCGACCTGCCCAACAATTTGGGTAACACCGTCAATCACCTGTTGCAGACTCGAAAACTGCTGCTGCGCCTCGCCGCTGGCTGCAATACCGTCCTCGATCTGTCCGACAAATTTTGACGCTTCGTTGGAAAGCGAATTGACCGTCCCCGTGATTTCCACGGCTGCGGTGCGCGTATCCAGAGCCAGCTTTTTTACCTCAGCAGCAACTACGGCAAACGTCTGGCCGGCCTCGCCTGCTTTTTCCGCCTCGATAGCCGCATTGAGCGCGAGCATATTGGTGGTTCGCGCAATCGTATCGATCGCCTGCGAAACCCGTTTTACCTGTTCCATTGCCGAGGCAAAGCCCGTGATATGCGTGCCGAGGCTTTCGATCAGCGCAATCATTTCGGAAAAGCGCGCCATCGAGATTCCGATGGTTTCGGCACCGCCATTCAACTTGGTAATCGCCGCTTCCGAGAGGGCGCGGGCATCGGACGTCGCTTGCGTAACGCCAGCAATGTCGCTGTCGAGCCGAAGCGTCAATTCCGTCAGTTCGGCATATTTGGTTTTGAGAAAACCGGCAGAATCCAGTCCTTTTTCTAAGATGCCCGCAGTATCGGAGCAGCCCACGGTAACATCGCCGCACATGCGTGCGGTGTCCTTGATCCAGCCATTGTCCTGAATTTCGATTTTTTCCATTTTCATGACGCGACCGGTCCTTAGTTTTGGTTATGCGAGCGATAGCGCGATATGGTTATCAGGCGGTTAACCTAGCGCAGTTGACGAGGCCTGCCGTCCGCGTCACAAGGAAATACAGATTAAAGGGCCACCGATGTTTTTCTCATTCATGGAAGAGTTGCGAACCGCAGGCATTTCTGCCTCGCTGAAAGAGCATCTAGCATTGCTTGAAGCGCTGGACGCCGACGTCATCCAGCAAAATCCGGAGGAGTTTTACTATCTCGCCCGCACAACGCTGGTGAAAGACGAGGCTTTACTTGACCGCTTCGACCAGGTTTTTGGCAAAGTTTTCAAAGGCATTTTTACCGATTACGGACAGAACCCAGTCGATATTCCCACCGACTGGCTGAAAGCTATCGCCGAAAAATATCTGTCCCCTGAAGAAATGGCGGCCATCGAAAAGATGGGGAGCTGGGACGAACTGATGGAGACGCTGAAAAAGCGGCTCGAAGAACAGGAAAAGCGTCACGAAGGCGGTAGCAAATGGATAGGCACCGGGGGCACTTCCCCCTATGGTAATAGTGGATACCATCCCGAGGGTGTCCGCATCGGCGGTGAATCCAAAAACAAGCGTGCGGTAAAGGTTTGGGACAAGCGCGAGTTCCAAAATCTCGACCACACTCGCGAACTGGGCACGCGCAACATCAAGATCGCGATGCGCCGCTTGCGCAAATTTGCCCGCGACGGCGCGGTCGATGAACTCGATATCGATGCGACAATCAACGGCACCGCGCGGCAGGGCTGGCTCGATATCCATATGCGCCCGGAACGGCGCAATGCCATCAAGGTGCTGTTGCTTCTCGATGTCGGGGGTTCGATGGACCCGTTTATCAAGCTGTGCGAAGAATTGTTCAGCGCGGCGACCAGCGAGTTCAAAAGCCTGGAATTCTTCTATTTCCACAATTGCCCTTACGAAGGCGTCTGGAAAGACAACAAGCGCCGTTTTAGCGAACGAACACCAATGTGGGATGTGCTGCACAAATTCCCACACGACTATAAGGTCGTGATTGTTGGCGACGCATCAATGAGTCCATATGAAATCACCCACCCAGGCGGCTCGGTCGAGCATTTCAATGAGGAATCGGGAGCGGTGTGGATGCACCGGATTACCAACACATACCCAGCGACCATCTGGTTGAACCCGGTTCCACAAAAGCAGTGGGGATATTCACAGTCGACCAAGATCATCAAGGAACTGGTCAACGATCGAATGTACCCGCTGACACTTGAAGGTCTGGACGACGCAATGCGCGAGCTGAGCCGCAAGCACGGGCACTAGCCGTAATGGGAACTATCCCTGATCTCGAACATGTAAAATGATTTGCATTTTCGACAATCTGCAATAGCTTTGCCCGGTTCGAGAGCAGCGGGGGGCTGTGTCAATCGACATATTCGAACCAGCGGCAGGGGGAAATGCCATGGTAGCGAGTGAAAGCATGAACGGTTCAGTTGCGCCGATTCAACAGACCGATCGGATAGAAGCACTGGACATATTGCGCGGCATTGCCGTGCTCGGCATTTTGCTGATGAATATTGTCGGCTTCGGCTTGCCGTGGGCTTACGATAATCCGACGGTTGCTGGCGGTATGGACCCACCCAATTACTGGGCATGGGTTATTCCCACCATGTTGTTCGAAGGCACTATGCGCGGGATATTCTCTCTGCTGTTCGGTGCGAGCATTGTCCTTCTGACCGACCGGATGGAGAAATCGGGTGCTGGCCTAAAAACCGCCGATGTCCATTTCCGGCGGATGCTATGGATGATGCTGTTCGGGATCATTCACTGGGCGCTGTTGCTCTGGATTGGCGAAATATTGTTCGCTTATTCGATAGGTGGCCTGCTACTTTTTGTGTTTCGCAAAATGGCACCCAAGCTTTTGCTGATACTGGCAGGTGCACTGCTGGTCACCAGCGTCGTCACATCTATGCTCGGGTACCGCTCGCTGGTTGAAACCAGCAACGCGGCGCGCGCTGCTGAAGCCACGAAGGCGTCGGGCGTGAAGCTGACCAACGAGCAAGAGACATCGATCACCGAATGGAAAGAAGCCGAAACTGAATTTTCGCCGAAAGCCAATGACCTTGAACCTATCATGCAAGTGCATCGAGTCGGCTACATCGACGCGGTCGTGGCGCAGTTCCCAATGTCCTACGATTTCCAATGGACCCATCTGCCGTGGTGGCTGATTTTCGATATGGCCTCCTTCATGATGATCGGAATGGCGCTTTTGGGGTTGGGCGTATTAAACGCGAGCAAAAGCCCGCGCTATTATCTGCTTATGCTTGTTGGCGGCTATGGTGTCGGGCTGCCGCTCAATTATTTGGAGTTGCAGATTTTCCAGAATAGCGGCTTCGCGCTGCTGGGATTTAGCCAAGCGAGCATCACTTATGAAATCAGCCGCTTGGCGATGGTCATCGGCCATCTTGGACTGTTCCTGTCGATCATTCGTGCAGGGTGGCTAAAGCCAGCACAACGCGCGCTCGCAGCAACCGGGCAGATGGCGCTTTCAAACTATATCGCCCAGACGCTTATCTGTACCGTTCTCTTTTTCGGCTTTGGCTTCGGTATGTTCAACCAGTTCGAACGACATGAGTTGTTCTTAGTCGTCGCCGCAATCTGGGCACTGGAACTGACATGGAGCCCGATATGGCTTCGACATTTCCGTTTCGGTCCGCTCGAATGGCTTTGGCGTTCGCTTACCTATTGGGAACTTCAACCCATGCGGCGGTAGTTAAGGACAGACCCTAATCATAAAGCGTGAATGCTCGCCGCAATTCAGTCCAATCGCGTTCATCCGATATGGCAATGGTATCGAGATCTGCAGCATTTGATGCTGCATCGTCCACCCACTCGCGCAGTCCCAGTCCGCCGTTTATTACGTCGATGGCGAGCTTGCCAAATTCATATTCATAGGGAAAATCACGCCAGAGTTTGTAATCTGGATATAGCCTCATAATAGCCTTGAACGCCAACGCCTGCACCCGCCACGGCTTGAAAGCTTGATGGTCGTAACCCGCGCCTTCGGCATGGATATGGACCCCGTGGCACAGGCTGTGGACATGTTTGTGGAAAGTTGGTTCAAACCAGATTTCACGTAAAGTGCAGCCGTCGAGCCATTCCGGCGCAAACGCGCGCATTTCGGCAATCACTGCGCGCGCGTCGATGTCAGGGGCACCGAAGATTTCAAGTGGACGTGTTGTTCCCCTACCCTCCGACAAAGTCGTGCCCTCCAGCATCACTGTGCCTGCATAAGCGCGCGCCATGTTGATATTCGGCGCATTGGGGCTCGGGTTTAACCACAGGCGGTCGACGGGCCAGCCATAGCCCGGCGCAGCATCCGGTTCATAGCCTTCCATGGCAATCACGCGGTAATCGACGTCAATTTTGTAATGGTCGATGAAATATTGGCCGAGTTCGCCAAGCGTGAGGCCATGCCGCATGGGGATAGGCCCTGCGCCGACGAAGCTTTCCCACCCGGGCAGCAATGTAAGCCCTTCAACCGGGCGGCCTGCCGGATTGGGCCGGTCGAGCACCCAGACAGACTTACCGTGCTCGGCAGCAGCTTCGAGCATGTAAAGCAACGTGGTGATGAAGGTATAAATCCGACAACCCAGATCCTGCATGTCAATCAAAATGACATCGAATGTCCCCATCGACTGGCCCGTAGGGCGGCGGACTTCGCCGTAGAGGCTGAATACCGGAATACCGTGAATAGGATCGGTGAAGTCGGGTGACTCCATCATATTGTCCTGCTTATCTCCACGCAGGCCATGCTGCGGTCCGAAAGCGGCTGTGATCTTCAATCCGCTTGCAACCAACGCATCAAGCGAATGGGTAAGGTCGGCAGTGACTGAGGCAGGATGCGCGAGGAGAGCTACACGTTGACCTTCAAGTGGCGCACGAAGTTCAGGCTCGGTCAGGAGGCGATCTATTCCAAATTTCATGAAACGCGTGGTGCATCCAGTGGCAACGCAAAGCAATCCTTATGATGAAAATCGGGTTCGTCTGATGGATGCGCAAGAGCCCAATAAGATTTGTTACCGTCGCTTTCCTCCACCACCGCAGACAGGCCGAGCATGAAATTTCCGTCGCGCCAACCGTCGGGCAAGTCGAGCTCAGCATTGAGTGCGAAATGGCTTTCGGAATAATCGCAGGTTATTCGGGGCCGCCGAACCATTTCCTCGGCCATGCCCTCGCGGTAACCCGAGAATCGGTAAAGCGCCCATTCCGTCGAGGGCGAAAAATTATACTCGAAATAGCGGTCGCCATCCGCCTGCTTTATGAAAAGTTCGAAGCACGTGGTTTGCCACAAACGGTCGGAGCGTACCGGCGCAAATGGTTCTGGTAGCAATAACATACTGGTATCGCATTCGACCGCATATCGCGCGAACAGGCGGCCATTGCCTGCCATCCGTATTTCGACATCGACATGGTCGGCCTTCAGCGATGGTGTCGACGGATGACATATCAACCGGATTTCGCTCATCGGAATGTTGGCCAATGTCAAACTCCATGCTAGGCGCAGCCGCGCTATGACTGCTTTCCGATCCGACCTCCTCCGCCTGCTCGACGAGCGTGGCTATATCCACCAGGCGACCGATGCCGCAGCACTCGACGCGCTGGCGTCAAAAGAGATTGTCCCGGCTTATATCGGCTTTGACGCGACCGCGCCATCGCTTCATGTCGGGAACCTCGTTTCGATTATGCTGCTGCGCCGGTTGCAGCAGGCCGGGCACAAACCTGTCGTGGTCATGGGTGGCGGCACGACCCGGATCGGCGATCCGACCGGCAAGGACGAAGTCCGCAAGATGCTGACCGACGAGACGATCGAGGCCAATATCGCCTCGATCCGGACAGCGTTCGAACGTTTCCTGGTTTTCGGCGACGGACCAACCGACGCGGTGATGGTCAACAACCATGACTGGCTAGGCAAACTGGGCTACATTGAGTTGCTGCAATCGGTCGGCACGCATTTCACGATCAACCGGATGCTGACATTCGATTCGGTGAAGCTGCGGCTTGAGCGCGAGCAGCCGATGACGTTTCTCGAATTCAATTATATGATTCTGCAAGGCTATGACTTCCGCCATTTGAGCAAGACGATGGGCGTGCGCTTGCAAATGGGGGGATCGGACCAATGGGGCAATATCGTCAACGGCGTGGAACTCGCGCGGCGCATGGATGGAACCGAAGTGTACGGTGTTACCACCCCGCTGATCACTAAGGCGGACGGCACCAAGATGGGCAAATCGGTATCTGGCGCGGTTTGGCTCAATCGCGAGCAGTTACCCGATTATGACTATTGGCAGTTCTGGCGCAACACCGACGACCGCGATGTGGGACGGTTTCTACGGCTGTTCACCGATCTTCCGCTAGACGAAATTGCACGGCTGGAAGCGCTCGAAGGAGCCGAAATCAACGCGGCAAAGATTGCGTTGGCGAATGCAGCGACCGAATTATGCCGGGGACTGGAGGCCGCCGAACACGCCGCGGAAACCGCGCGCAAAACCTTTGATGAGGGCGACGCGGGCGTGGATCTACCGACTGTTGAGATATCGGGAGACATATCTTTGATTGATGCGCTCGTGGCGTTAGGCTTTGTCGCCTCGAAAAAAGAAGCACGGCGGATGATTCAGGGCGGCGGGGCGCGCATCGATGGCGACGCGGTTTCGGACGAAAATACATTGATTTCGTCACGTGCACAGCCGGTCAAGATCTCGGCTGGCAAGAAAAAGCATGGATTACTGTGCTTTAGCTGATGTTGACTAGGTAAAGATTCAGCGGCTGCGACTTTACCAAATATTTGTAAATTCTGTGCATAACTGACGCTCCAAGCAACAAGCATAGGG
Source organism: Sphingomonadales bacterium (assembly GCA_031400695.1). Taxonomy (GTDB): domain Bacteria; phylum Pseudomonadota; class Alphaproteobacteria; order Sphingomonadales; family Sphingomonadaceae; genus Sphingorhabdus_B. The sequence goes on from JANNQI010000035.1 coordinate 38,340, forward strand.
TCGCAACTTATGGCGCAAGCCGCACCGACGAACGATATGGACTTACGCCGGGCAGCGCGCCACCGCGCAGACCATAAGGTCATTGCCGAAAGCAAGGTTCACGGAGACCAGACAATTCACATCGTCAACGTATCCGCGCATGGTTTCATGATCGACGACAATCCCGGATTCGAACGCGGCGAGCGCGTCGAATTGCGTTTGCCTGTCATCGGCCGGATCGAAGCCCTGATTATCTGGACCGTCGAAAACCGCGCCGGTTTCCAATTTGAACGCGTCGTCCGATTACCCGATTTTTTAGGGTTGTTGGAACATATTAGCCCCAGGTTGCGCTAACCGCCCCTGAGCGTCGCGATACCTGCGTCGCGCTCGAACAAATACAGGCATGTTCGGGCGGCGTCACCGCGCGGGCCATCAAGGCCGCCATCGCGGTCTAAGAGTAATCGGGCGTCATCAGCGGCTACCGGGATCAGTTCGCGCACTTGCTCGGGCGTTGCCACGCGAAACACGCTTTCACCCGATTGCCGCGTGCCCAGTAATTCACCAGCGCCGCGCAGCTTTAGGTCTTCTTCGGCGATCCTGAACCCGTCATTGGTTTCTCGCATCAATGCAAGGCGTGCTCGCGCTGTCTCCCCAATCTGCGCACTGCGTACCAAAAGGCAGACCGACTTTTCCGCTCCGCGCCCCACGCGCCCACGCAACTGGTGAAGCTGGGCAAGCCCAAACCGGTCAGCGGCCTCCACTATCATCAAACTGGCGTTTGGGACATCTACGCCGACCTCAATCACGGTCGTTGCCACTAACAGCCGCGTTTCGCCCGCGATGAATCGCTCCATCACGGCGTCTTTTTCTGGACCGCGCATCCGACCATGCACGACCGCTATTTGTTCGCCAAAGCGCAGCTTGAGTTCTGCAGCGCGCTGCTCGGCGGCGGCGAGGTCGCTATTCTCGCTTTCCTCAACCAGCGGACAGACCCAAAAGGCTTGCTTTCCGGCAGCCAGATGCCGCGCAACGCCCTCGATAATTTCGGGCAACCGTTCCTGCGAAATCACCCGCGTTTCGACCGGCGTGCGTCCCGGCGGCAGTTCATCAATCTGCGATGAATCCATTTCACCATAAGCCGCCAGAGCCAGACTGCGTGGAATTGGTGTGGCAGTCATGACCAGTAAGTGCGGCACGCCCCGGCCCTTGCGCGACAGCATCAACCGTTGCGAAACGCCGAAGCGGTGTTGTTCGTCAATCACAGCCACCGCTAGTGCTTTGTAAGTCACCGCTTCCTGAAAAATCGCATGGGTGCCTACGAGGATGTGGATCGAGCCGTCGGCCAGCCCCATCAGCGTCGCCTCCCGCATCTTGCCTTTTTCGCGACCCGTCAGGATAGCGACATTCACCGGCAACCCCGCGAGCAGCTTCTGCAAATTGGCAAAATGTTGCCGCGCCAATATCTCGGTCGGCGCAAGCATAGCACCCTGCATCCCTGCCTCAACGCCGCGAAGCAGTGCGATGAGGGCAACCATCGTCTTGCCCGCGCCTACATCCCCTTGCAGCAGCCGCAGCATCGGTCGCGATTGCGCGAGATCGCCTTCAATCTCCCCAATCACCCGCCGCTGAGCGCCAGTCAGCGCAAAGGGCAGTTGTAGCCGGTCCACTAAAGCGCCAGTCCCTGCAACCGGCACCGCCTTGCGTTTATCCATAGCAGCGCGAACCAACCGCATCGCCAACTGGTTTGAAAAAAGCTCGTCATAGGCAAGCCTGTCGCGCGCCGCCGCATCATCCTTGCGGTGAACGGTATGCAGAGCCTCTCCCCAACTCGGCCAAATGCGCGTCGCCAGTAAGCTCGGCTCGATCCATTCGGGCAACGTGGGAATATGTTCGAGCACCGCCGATGCCAGTTGACCCATCCGTTTGTTCGTCAACCCTTCGGACAAAGGATAGACGGGCTCCGCAAGTTCCGGGCCACCGCTTCCGCCAACTGCCGCAATATGGTCGGGATGGACCATTTGCAATTCATCGCCATATTGTTCAAGCTTACCCGAAATGATGCATTCTTCGCCGACCGGAAGCTGCTTTTTCGCCCACCCGCCATTGCGTCCGAAAAACGCCAAAGTCAGATAGTTGCCATCGGCATCGGCAACGTAGATCCGCTGCGGGGCGCGCGACGATCCGCTCGACCGATGCTCCATCACAACCACGCGTGCGATGATATTCTGGCCGACGTCACCAACATCGAACCGCGCCACCGACTTCCGATAAATCCAGTTAACCGGAAAATGATAGGCGACATCCTTCGCCCGTTCCAACCCGAGCCTGTCGAGCGGCTTGGCGAGCCCTGGCCCCACGCCCTTCAGGCTGCGCACTTCTGCAAATAACGGATTGAGTATATCGGGGCGCATGACTAGGGCCGCTTATAACCCGCAAATCGATTGAAACCGCAAGCATAAAGGACGCCCGCGTGGACGCCGACCCCTATCGCCGCAAACTGCATTTTCGCGCGCATCATCGCGGCACACGCGAAGCCGATGCCATGATCGGCGGCTATTTCGACCGCTATTCCGGCGATTGGGGTGAAACCGAATATGCTTGGTTCGAGCGGCTCCTCGAAGAGCAAGACGTCGATATCATGGCCTGGGCGCTCGGAACTGCGCAACCCGATGCAGCGTTTGTTGGGACAATGATGGACGATTTGAAACGGCTGGACTTTATCTCGCTGCCCGAGGGCTTGAACAAAAGCGGCGTATGATCGACCTACAACGCATCATCAACAGTCGCAGCGGTATCACGTTAGCATCGGTGCCCGCGGGCTTCGCGCCGTTACTGCTCGCCGACCTGACGCGCGCGGCGAAGGGCCGAACTTTGTTTATCGCGCCTGATGATGCGGCGATGCGGGCTGTCGCCGATGCAGTGCCATTCTTTGCACCCGAACTGGAAATTTTACAGCTGCCCGCATGGGACTGCCTGCCTTATGACCGCGCCTCGCCTTCGGTTGCGGTGACGTCGCAGCGAATGTCGACGCTGCAGGCACTCCAACAAGCGGCCAAGAAGAAGCAACTGGTGCTCACCACAATCGGCGCTATCATCCAAAAATATGTGACGCCGTTCCGAATCCGCCAGACCGGGGAACGGCTGACCGCAGGCCGCGAAATCAGCCGCGAACGTTTAGCTTCCTTGCTGCAGTCGAACGGCTATTTCCGTGTCGATACCGTCGCGGAAGCGGGCGAATTTGCGATTCGTGGCAGCATTGTGGATCTATTCCCGGCAGGCAGCGAATTCGGTCTGCGGCTAGATTTCTTCGGTGATGAAGTCGAGACGATCCGCCGCTTTAACCCAACTGACCAGCGCAGCGTCGATCAGGTCGAGCATTTCGACATATTGCCAGCAGTCGAAGCACTAATGGACGAAGAAGCCATCAAACGCTTCCGCGTCGGCTATCGCGAACGCTTCGGTGTAACCGCCACCGGCGACCCACTATATCAGGCTGTTTCCGAAGGCCGTCGCCTGTCGGGCATGGACCATTGGTTGCCCTTGTTCGAAGACCGCATGGCAACGATTTTCGATCATGTCGGCGACGGCACGCTCGTTATTCGCGATGCAGGTGCTATGTCGGCAGGACAATCGCGGCTTGATGCGATCAGTGACTATTATGATAACCGCGTAAAGGCACAAGTTGCAGAACCCGGCAGTTACCGACCGCTTCCGCCCGAGATGCTGTATTTGTCGGGAGACCAACTGGAACAGATGCTAGCGGCCAGCGCCGCACATCTCTTGACTCCATTTTCACAACCGGACTCGGCCTCTGTTATCGATTTCGGCATATCCGCCGCGCGCGATTTCGCGCCCGAGCGCACACAAAAGACTAACGTCTATGAGGCGGTTGCCGAGCATCTGAAATCGCTAGCCAAAAGCGGTCATAAAGCGATCATTGCAAGCTATTCGCTTGGGGCACGTGAACGATTGAAGGGGTTGCTTTCAGATCATGGCGCGCCGCCGCTGTCCGACGCCGATAGCTGGCAACAAGCCTTGGGCATCGCAAAAGGCCGCGCGGCGATGGTCGTCCTGCCCATCGACCACGGCTTTACCGCACCCGATTATGCACTGATCAGCGAGCAGGATATGCTCGGTGACCGACTGGTCCGGCGGCAGAAGCGCAAAAAATCCGCTGATGCGTTTCTGGCCGAGCTTGCGGCACTGACTCCCGGCGATTTGGTGGTGCATCGGGACCATGGCATCGGACGATATGAAGGGCTGATTTCGATTCCAGTCGGCAACAGCCCGCATGACTGCGTAGCGCTGAGCTATTCGGGCGGTGATAAGCTTTACGTTCCAGTTGAAAATATTGACGTTCTGTCTCGCTATGGTTCGGACAGCGAGACCGTCGGCCTGGACAAGCTTGGTGGCGAAGCGTGGCAGCGCCGCAAGTCGAAGCTGAAAGAGCGCATCCGGGCAATAGCAGGCGAACTGTTGAAGACTGCAGCGGAAAGGGCGTTACGGCCGGGCGCAGTTATCGAAGTCGACGATCAGGCCTATGCGAGCTTCGCTGACCGTTTCCCCTATGAGGAAACCGAAGATCAACAACGGGTAATCGACGAAGTTCTCGAAGACCTGTCGGCAGGCAAGCCGATGGACCGGCTGGTTTGCGGCGATGTCGGCTTTGGCAAAACTGAAGTGGCGATGCGCGCTGCCTTTGCTGCAGCGATGGCAGGCCTTCAGGTTGCAGTGATCGCGCCTACCACTTTGCTGGCGCGACAGCATTATGCGAACTTCGTCGAACGCTTCCGCGATCTGCCATTAAAGCTTGGTCGCCTTTCGCGCCTCGTTCCTTCAGCCGAGGCGAACAATACGCGTGAAGGCCTCGCCGACGGTACAGTCGATATCGTAATCGGAACGCATGCGGTTCTCGCCAAGTCGCTCAAGTTTAAACGACTTGGGCTGGTGATTGTCGATGAAGAGCAGCGCTTCGGTGTCAACCACAAAGAGCAGCTGAAAGCGCTAAAGACCGACGTCCACATGCTGACCCTAACTGCAACGCCGATTCCGCGCACACTGCAGATGGCGATGTCGGGCTTACGCGAATTGTCAGTGATTCAAACCCCGCCGGTCGATCGGCTTGCGGTCCGCACTTATGTCATGCCTTGGGATCCGGTCGTGCTGCGTGAGGCGTTGTTGCGCGAGCATTATCGCGGCGGGCAAAGCTTCTTTGTCGTGCCACGTATCGTCGACCTGACCGAAATCGAAGAATATTTGCGTACCGAGATTCCCGAGGTCAAATATGTCACCGCGCACGGCCAGATGTCGGCTACTCAAGTCGAAGAACGGATGAGCGCTTTCTATGAGAAGCGTTATGACGTTCTGCTGTCCACCACCATTGTAGAGAGCGGCCTTGATATCCCCAGCGCCAATACGCTTATCATCCACCGCGCCGATCGCTTTGGCCTGGCACAATTATACCAGCTTCGTGGCCGCGTAGGCCGCTCGAAAATCCGTGCTTATGCGTACCTGACCCATGAACCCAATCGTGTGCTGACCGAGACTGCCGAGAAGCGGCTCAAGGTGCTTGGCGATCTCGACAGCCTCGGAGCCGGATTCCAGCTTGCCAGCCATGATCTCGACATTCGCGGTGCCGGCAATCTGGTAGGCGATGAACAGTCGGGGCATATCAAAGAAGTCGGCTTCGAACTTTATCAATCGATGTTGGAAGAGGCGATACTGGAAGCGCGCGCAGGCGCGCAAGGCCTCGCCAAACCGCGCGGCAGCTTCTCGCCTCAAATCACCATTGATGCACCAATCCTAATTCCGGAAGATTATGTTCCAGATCTTTCCGTTCGCATGGCATTGTATCGCCGCCTGAACGAACTCGAAGAAGGGCAGGATGTCGAAGGCTTTGCCGCCGAGATGACCGACCGTTTCGGGAAAATTCCGGAACCCACACAAAATCTGCTTAAACTTATCCAGATCAAGCAGAATGCTTTGGTTGCGCAAGTTGCGAAAATCGAGGTCGGAGCGCGCGGGACGTTGGTCAGTTTCCACGACGACAGGCCGCCCAATGTGCCCGGCCTGCTCGCTTATGTCGCCAAACTCGGAGAAACCGCCAAGCTGCGGCCCGATAGCAAGCTGGTTATCAACCGCGTCTGGGGTGATCCGGTATCGCGACTTAACGGATGTCTGCAACTGTCGAAGGGCCTAGCCAATCTGGCGCGTAAGACGGGTTAATTGCTCCGCAGCGCGAAATTTTCGAAATCTGCAGGCGAAAGCGGCGGAGCGCGCAGGAAGCCTTGGAAATAGTCGCAGCCTTCGGCCTTGAGTAATTCGAGCTCCTCGGCCTTTTCGACGCCCTCGGCGATAACGGCGATGCTTAGCGCCTTCGCCATCGCAATAATCGCGCGCAGAATAACGCGGTCCTTGCCAGTACCGAGAATGTCGGGAGTCATGTCCTTGTCGAGTTTGAGGTAATCGAGCGGCAGGGCTTTCAAATAAGCAAGACTGGAATAGCCGGTGCCGAAATCATCGACCGCGATCCGCACACCTTTTGCCCGCAGCAGTTCAAGCTGTCCCGATGCAAGATCGAGATCGCGAATAAGGCTTTCTTCAGTCAGCTCCAGCGTCAGGCGATCCGGCGCTAGGTTCGCTGCTTTTAGTAATTCCAGCAGTCGTGGGCCATAACCATCGGTCAGTTCCTCCGCACCAAGATTGACCGCGAGCCGCAGCGTGTTGAGCGCGGCTGGCCAGTTAGCGGCAAGGTTTATCGCCCCTTCCTGAATAAGATGCGACAATTCCTCGCGCAAATCGCAACGGTCGGCCGCGGCGAACAAGTCGCCCGCGCTAACTTCACCCAGTTCGGGATGATTAAGGCGAGCCAATGCCTCGGCCCCGACCAAGCGACCGGTAGAGACTTCGAACTGCGGCTGAAGCATGATTGAAATCTGCCGCGCTGCCAACGCCGAGCGTGTGGCGGCATCGATCGACTCGGTGGCATCGGATTGAAGGACGCTGCTCGCATCGGCAACAAGGAATCGCTTGCCTTTGCGACCATAAGCCTTCGCCAACGCGTCATTGGCCCGCGCAGCGAGATCCTGCCTGCTCTCGCCGGGCTGGGACAAGGCGATTCCTAGGCGCGGGTTGATATGCAGTGGATCGTCGCTTTCACCCAGATCCACCGAGACCATTTCAAGCAATTTCTGCGCTGACAATTCTAGTTGCCGCCCGCCAGGATGGCCATCAACAACAAGCAGGAATTCACGCCCTGGCATCCGAGCCATCAAACGGATGGGCGAGAGCTGCTGTTCAGCAAAGGCGCGAATTTGTTGACCTACCCGGCGGATGACATCGTCACCGATCGCCCTGCCCAGCCGGTCATTGATTTGTTTCAAATCCTTGATACCAAGCAACAACACGGTCACGGGCGCTTCGGCGGGCTGCGTTAGCCAATCGCGGGCATCGCGCGGTCGGCGCATCCTCAACGCTCCTTGCTTGTTGCTGTCAATTGATGTTCCGCGCATGTCGTGCATAGCATAGCATTAGCAGCCAAATGTTTAGCAACCTTTTAGCTTTGTCTGGCGACGCTTTGCCCTTACATGAGCAGCATGATTGACGGTTTCGGACGCAAAATCGACTATTTGCGGATATCGGTCACCGACCGGTGCAATTTCCGATGCCATTATTGCATGCCCGAAAAGCAGACTTTCCTGCCGCATTCGGATCTGCTCAATTACACCGAAATCGCGCTGCTGGCGAACCGCTTCATCGCGCATGGTATCCGCAAAATCCGTCTGACCGGCGGCGAACCGCTCGTGCGGCGCGATATCGAGGTGCTGATCCGCGAGCTTGGTGGGCATATTCATGCCGGACGGCTGGACGAGCTGACGCTGACCACAAACGGCAGCCGACTCGCGCAATTCGCCCCGATATTGGCGAAGGCGGGCGTAAAGCGCATCAATGTAAGCATGGACAGCCTCGATGAAGACGTTTTTTGCGAAATTACGCGCGGTGGCGGACTAGCACAAGTACTGGATGGAATTGCCACAGCCAAAGCGAACGGTATCGCTATAAAAATCAATATGGTGGCACTCAAAGAGCAGAATCAATCTGACTTGTTGCCCATGGCCGAATATTGCGCCGCAAATGGTTTCGACCTGTCGCTTATCGAGACGATGCCCCTGGGCGACGGCGTTGTTGGTCGGGAAGATAGCTACATTGCGATCGAAAACTTCATTGCGCCATTACGCGACAAGTACACGTTTCAACCATTGCAGCATCGCAGCGCCGGGCCTGCGCGATACTGGCAGGTCGAACCACTTGGTGTCCGGCTGGGCCTCATCACTCCGATGAGCCATAATTTCTGTGATGACTGCAACCGCCTGCGGCTGACAACCGATGGCAAAATATTCATGTGCCTAGGTTCCGAAATGCACGTAGATTTCCGCAAGGCGTTGCGTGAAGAAGGCATGGATGCCGTTGATCGCCTGCTGCAAAAGGCGCTTCGCCTCAAACCTGAACGGCATGATTTCGAGCGGCAAATGGCAGAGCCCGATTTGCGCCTACACCGCCATATGAACGCCACCGGTGGATAGGCGCCTCGCCCTTTTGTCATCAGCAGCGCCACAAGCGCGTGAAGCTGAGGCAATATTGCGCGAGCAGCACGAGTTTGTCCCGCTCGACAGCGCCGATGCTGTTATCGTGCTTGGCGGCGACGGGCACATGCTGCAGGTTTTGCATCAATTGCTCGAAGATCGTCGGGACATCCCGGCCTATGGTATGAACCGTGGTACAGTCGGTTTCCTAATGAATGGGTGGCACGCATCCGACCTGGTCAATCGCGTGGCGCGTGCCAAATCGTTCTCGGTGCGTCCACTCACCGCAACCATCACTACTGTTGGCGGGCAACATTTCACGCTGCCGGCAATCAACGAGGTGTCGCTGCTGCGAGAAACCCGGCAGGCAGCGAAGATCGAGATTTCGGTCAATGGCAGGGCGGTCATTCCAGAACTGGTGTGCGATGGCATATTGGTGTCCACACCCGCCGGGTCCACTGCTTATAACTTGTCGGCCAATGGCCCGATCCTTCCTCTAGATTCTTCGTTGCTTGCGGTCACTCCGATCAGCCCGTTTCGCCCACGGCGCTGGAAAGGTGCTATCTTGCCAGACCGTTACGTCATCAAGCTGACAATATTGGAGGCGAGCAAACGCCCCGTCAGCGCGGTCGCCGACCAGCGCGAAATCCGTGACATTTCGCAAGTCGAGGTGGCGTTGGACCGCAATCGGGCGCTGACGCTGCTGTTCGACCCTGAACATGCGCTCGATGACCGGATTGCGATGGAGCAATTTATTACCTGACGCGGCGATGCGGGCTTGCCAAGTGCGAAAACCCGCTGCTATAGGCGCGCCTCTGCCCGAGCAATCGGGCTGTTCCCTGGTAGCTCAGTGGTAGAGCAGTTGACTGTTAATCAATTGGTCGGGGGTTCGAATCCCTCCCGGGGAGCCATTTTTCTGGCTCGGAAAATTCTCTAAATCAGGCCCCATCCCTGCCACAGCAACCGGATAGCGGCATATCCGACCAGAAGCGCGGTTAGCGTGCGCAGCAGCCGCGGTGTCAGAAACTTCATCCCCAACATACTACCCAATTGTCCGCCCACCAAAACGGCTATCAGCAACGGCCAATATTCCGATGCGGGTCCCGCCAGCGATTGCGGTCCTGCCTTGATGATCTGCCCGGATAGCCCGGTGATCGAATTGATCAGGATATAGAGCGAAGCAAACGCCGCGATACGCCGCGCATCCGCCCAGCGGATGAGGTGGAGAACCGGTGCCATAAAGATGCCCCCGCCGATGCCTGAAAGGCCCGCCAGCAGGCCTACCGCGCCCGATATCGACAGCAATACTGGTTTGGTGAGCTTGCGCGGTGCCATCCTGTCGGGCTGCGCGATTAGAGCAATAGCGGAGAGGAGCAACGCGCTGCCCAAGATCATCAGGAATAGCCATTGCTTCAGCGGCACCAGTCCGCCGACGAACGCCAATGGCGCAGACACCAATAGAAGCGGCACAACTTGCGGCCATTTGACTAACCCGGCACGGATAAACCGGATCGAACCGCCAGTCACTACGATGATGTTGCACAACAGTGAAATGACTGGGATCAGCTGGTAATCAACGCCCCACAGTCCCAACAAAGCGGTGTAAGTAGATCCACCGCCAAAACCGACCGATGCGTAAACTAGCGCGACGAGGGCGAAAAGACCGGTTAACCAGATCATCTTCGCCCTCTCCCAATAACAAAATTAGTAAGCGCCGTGACAATGCTTGTATTTTTGTCCCGAACCACATGGGCATGGATCGTTGCGGCGAATATCGGGATTTCCCGCAAACGGGTCGTTTGCACGCGATGCGCTAGATATTGTCGTGGTCACGAGGCCCAGCGATCCGCCATCGATATCGTCGCTGTCATCGTCTCCCGTAAACGGATCGATATGAGTCGTCAGGAAATCTGGAAGCTCGGGCAATTCAGGTAAGTCGACCTGCTCTTCGGCACGGAAATCATTGGTGGCGATGGTCTTGGTTACACCTTCGCGGATTGCGACCAGCATTCGTTCGAACAAACCGAATGCCTCCTGCTTATATTCGTTAATCGGGTTTTTCTGCGCATAGGCGCGTAGGTAGATTACCTGACGCAACGCATCTAGCGTAGACAAATGCTCTTTCCAATGATGATCGAGCGTTTGCAGCAAGATGCTCTTTTCGACCTGCCGCCAGACAGTCTCGTCAAGGTCTGCGCCTTTGCTGGCGAATTTGGCGGTTGCGATGTCGGAGAGGCGGGTTTCGATGATTTCTGGCTCCAACCCGTCTTCCTGCAACCAACTGTCGATGTCCGGCGCCAGGCCAAGCACTTCGGCACATTTCGCCTTGAGGCCGTCAACATCCCATTGTTCGGGATAAGTGCCTACCGGGCAATGTTCGCCAACCAGCATGTTCACGGTGTCATTGCGCATGTCTTCGATGATATCATCGACCGCCTCGGCATCCATGATGTCGCTACGTTGTTCGTAAATGACCTTGCGCTGGTCGTTCATGACGTTGTCATATTCGACTAGCTGTTTGCGGATATCGTAGTTGCGCGCCTCGACCTTCTTCTGCGCGGTTTCGATGGCCTTGGACAGCCATTTACCGCCAATAGCTTCGCCGTCGTCCAAAGAAGAATTCATCATCTTTGAGAACAGGGTTTCGGACCCGAAAATGCGCAGTAAATCGTCATCGAGCGACAGATAGAAACGCGAAAGGCCGGGGTCGCCCTGACGCCCCGAACGACCACGCAACTGGTTGTCGATGCGGCGACTTTCATGGCGCTCGGTGGCAAGAACGAAGAGGCCGCCGGCTTCGATGACCTTGGCCTTTTCGGCAGCAATTTCGGCCCTAAGTGCTTCGATTGCCGCGTCACGTTCTTGACCCTCTGGCATGTCGCGCAACTCGTCTTCCAAACGGAATTCATAGTTGCCACCCAACTGGATGTCCGTCCCGCGGCCCGCCATGTTGGTCGCAATCGTTACGCTCCCAAGCCGTCCTGCCTGCGCCACGATATGCGCTTCACTCTCGTGGAAACGCGCGTTCAAAACGCTGTGCTCAACGCCTTCCTTTTCCAGGAATTCGGACAGCAATTCGGATTTTTCGATGGATACAGTGCCGACGAGCACCGGCTGTCCGCGGTCATTTGCTTCCTTGATCGTCTTGGCAATCGCCCCGAACTTGTCCTGTGTATTTTTGTAGAACTGGTCGTCTTCGTCGATCCGCATGACAAGGACATTGGTCGGAATTTCAACAACGTTCAGCTTATAGATTTCGTGGAATTCCCCAGCCTCAGTCGCAGCGGTTCCGGTCATGCCGGAAAGCTTGGGATACATGCGGAAATAGTTCTGGAAGGTAATCGTCGCCAGTGTTTGGTTTTCGGGTTCGATCTCGACACCTTCCTTGGCTTCTACTGCCTGGTGCAGGCCATTCGACCAGCGGCGTCCGTCCATCATGCGACCGGTAAATTCGTCGATGATGATGACCTTGCCATCCTTGACGATATAATCGGTGTCACGTTTGAACATGACATTGGCTTTGAGCGCCTGATCGAGATGGTGGACGACCAGAGTGTTCTCATAGTCGTACAGGTTAGACCCGGTGAGAAGGCCAGCTGCTTCCAGCAAACGTTCGGCCTTTTCGGTGCCGTCTTCGGTCAGGATGACGCTACGGCTTTTCTCGTCCTTTTCGTAATCGGCTTCTTCCAACTGCAGTACGATGGCATGGACCTGCATGTAGAGTTCAGACTTGTCGTCGGTAGGGCCGGAAATAATCAGTGGCGTGCGCGCTTCATCGACGAGGATTGAATCGACCTCATCAACAATCGCGAAATTGAACGGGCGCTGCACCATCTGTGCGCGTTCATATTTCATATTGTCGCGCAAATAGTCGAAGCCGAGCTCGTTGTTCGTCGCATAGGTAATGTCGCTATTATAGGCCGCGCGGCGTTCATGCTCGGTCACGCTGGGGACAACGACGCCCGTCGTCAGTCCGAGGAAGCCATATATCCGGCCCATCCATTCGGCATCGCGGCGAGCGAGATAGTCGTTGACCGTAACAACGTGCACACCCTTGCCCTCAAGCGCATTCAGGTAACACGCCAATGTTTCTGTCAACGTCTTGCCCTCGCCTGTGCGCATTTCGGCAATCTCGCCGCGATGAAGCACGATGCCGCCGACCATCTGCACATCGAAATGGCGCATCCCCATGACACGCTTCGACGCTTCGCGCACCGTGGCGAAAGCTTCCGGTAGGATGTCATTGAGCGTTTCGCCTGCCTGGAGGCGGTCGCGGAACAATTGTGTCTGGCTTTTCAGACGCTCGTCATCCATCGCCTCAATCTCGTCCTCGAGGGCATTGATCTGGGTGACAATCTTCATGATCGATTTGACGTAACGGTCGTTCGACGACCCGAATATGGCTTTGGCAACGGAGCCGAGCATAAGTTTTCCTTTGAATTTACGGGGTAATATCCGCGTCAATCGCGCGGTTCTGGCAAGTGACAAAAGCGCCAATAATGGCGCAGGTCTACTTACCTACGAATGACATCATGCCGGAGAATGGGCGTCGTTGAAAAAACCCCAACGAAATCGGCAACAATATAGTCCGCAGCGACAGGCAATACCGAAACCGGAACGTCGGCAGACGGCCGATCTTGTGCTTGTTCCACGGCCTTGACCGCAACTGCGGCATAAGCCCGCCCTATCTCTGCGCCAACGGATGCAGGCACAGCCGTAACCGGACGCGCCGCTTCGGCCGTTGAAAAGCCGGTCATCATTGCCAGCAGATATAGGAATAATCTGGTCATCATCGATTTAACGTGCTGCCCACATAGTGACCACCGGCGTATTCGTCCATCTTATTTGGACAGAACACATTCGCAGCTATTTTGCTTCCAAGTCGGAATCGTTGCTTTCGGTGATGTTCACTGTCATTGAGGTTTGAACCTTCACCCTGATACGCTCGCCTTGCTTGTTGTAATATGGTTGGAAGGTCACGCCGGCATCGCAAGGGTTTTTGGCATTTTCCGCGACCGAGGAGCCGGAAACCTTACAGTTCGAAGGCTTGCCATTTTCATCGACGACGAAGCTGAGGTTGACCTGACCGGGCTTGGGGACAGGTACATTCCATGTAACATTCTGGCCTTTTGAGGGAATTTGCCAACGTACTCTGTTGGCGTAACGCCCCGGTTGTAACTTTCCCTTGGCATTCCGCGCAGGCGTAAAACGGGCACGTTGGCTGATGAGCGAACAAGCAGCGTCATCGAGATCCGGCGATCCGCTGGAAGATGCAACTTCGCACGACTTTACGCGGCCATCGGTTCCGACTGTCAATGCAAAGCCGACGAGGCCCTCGCGATTTTCCCTCAACGCAAGCGCCGGATAGTCATTGGTTGTGACCCAAAGCCCAGGATTCCCTGTCGGGATCGGGTTGCTACCTTGACCCGGTGGCACGAAAATCACAGGATTGTCGAGCCGCTCGAAATAAGCGGCAGTCGTCGGCATCGTGGGTCTGTCACCGGTCATTGCCGCCGCCAATGCAACATAGTATGCGATCATAAACTATCCCATATTACCAGATTTTATCCCGTTTATTTCGAAAGTTATCCATTGTCGAACAAATCCCCACTCGCTTTGCCGTTTCCCGAAATGCCCGAAATCGAAGGCGTAACGGCACGCGTTGCACGAGCCGGTTACAAGGATTGGGGCCGTTGCGACCTGACGTTTGTGAAGCTGGAAGAAGGGACAAGCGTAGCGGGCGTGACGACGCGCAATGTTTGCTGTTCGAGCGAAGTCGAATACTGCCGGGAAAACATCAAAGGCGGCAAAGCGCGGGCTTTGGTGGTCAACGCGGGCAATAGCAACGCCTTTACCGGCCATCGCGGGCGGGAGGCGGTGGATGCGATTGTCGCTCAGGTTGCCACACACCTGGATTGCGCTCCGAACGAAGTCTTTGTTTCCTCAACCGGAGTCATCGGCGTGCCATTGCCCAAGGACAAGGCCGCGGCGGGACTTCGCGCGGTTTTTGAGGCTGCGCCATGTAACTGGGAAGAAGCAACCAATACCATCGGCACCACCGATACCTTCGCCAAGGGCGCAACCGCGAACGCAATTGTCGACGGCCGCAAAGTGCATCTCGTCGGCATCATCAAAGGCTCAGGGATGATCGCGCCGGATATGGCGACAATGCTTGGATATATTTTTACCGACGCAGCAGTCGATGCGGTGTTCTTGCAGGAGTTATTGTCATCATCGAACCGGAGCAGCTTTAACTGCATTACTGTCGATAGCGACACTTCCACGAGTGACACGGTGCTTGCATTCGCGACGGGCAAAGCGGGAAATGCTCCGCTGCGTTCGTTCGATGATGCCGGGGCAGACGCCTTTGCTTCTGCACTAAATTATGTCTGCCGTCAGCTCGCGCACCTCGTCGTACGGGACGGAGAAGGCGCGCAGAAATTCATCGAGATCGCCGTAACCGGCGCAGTCAGTGACGACAGCGCGCGCCGGGTTGGACTCGCGATCGCCAATTCGCCGCTCGTTAAAACCGCTATCGCTGGCGAAGATGCCAATTGGGGGCGTGTGGTTATGGCGGTCGGCAAGGCTGGTGAACCCGCCGACCGCGACAGACTGTCAATCAGCTTCGGCGCGACGCGAGTTGCGCGTGATGGCCTACCAATCGATGGTTATGATGAAACACCGGTTACGGCACATCTCAAAGGCCAGAAAATCGAAATCGGCGTTGATTTGGGTTTAGGTAACGGCCACGCGACCGTTTGGACGTGCGACCTCACCCACGGTTATATCAGTATCAACGCCGATTATCGCAGTTAAAGCGCAGCCTCAAGCCAGCTCTTCAATTGTGCCTTGGGTGCTGCACCGACTTTGGTGTCGGCAATCTCGCCATTTTTGAACAGGATCATCGTCGGAATACCGCGCACGCCGTATTTGGCGGGGGTGTCGGGATGATCGTCGATGTTGAGTTTGACGATTTGAACCTGTTCGCCCAGTTCTTCGCTGATTTCCTCAAGGCTCGGCCCGATCATTTTGCACGGCCCACACCATTCGGCCCAGAAATCGACGAGTACTGGCTTGTCGGACTTAAGAACCTGAGCGTCGAAATCGCTGTCGCTGACGGAAGTGGTAGCCATGATAATCTCCTTTGTTGACCGGCAATGTATGCCCCTGTTCGACGCAAAACAAGCGGAGGTGACAATAGATTTCCTTGGAGGCTTAAGAGGCCGGTTTGTGCGCCGCCAATATGGTGTCGGACAATGTTATCAGGCGCGGTGCATGGGTGAACAGCAATGATGCTTCGATCTTGCTGCTCGGAAATATTGTTTCCAGCGCCGCAGCATAATGCGCCATTTGTCGCAGATAGGCTGTGACGACGCCGCTTTCATCGTTGGGAACCGACCGAGTGGTTTTGAAATCGATGAAGCGGACAAGACCGGGTTCAATAACCAGACGGTCGACCCGGCCAGTAATGACGGTATCGCCGACCACGGCCGCAAGCGGAACCTCGGCACGGGCGGCTGGGCTAAAAAATGCGCGCCATTCCGAGTTAGAGATAACCGCGGTTGCCACACTTAAAAGCTGCTCCTTGTCGATCGCCGGATCGCGCACGGTAACTTCGAGCCATCGCTTGACCGCTGATAGCGAGCTCGGATCGGTTACGCGCTCGAACAAAGCGTGCAACAGTTTCCCCCGCTCGGCGGCCGCGCGCATCGCCAGAGACGCCGGCGCATCGCCGTAATCGTCATCCTCGATCCGCGAAGGCACCAGCGGCCTTGGCGGACGCGATTCTTGTGGTGCCTGAGCGAACAACCAAGCGGGAAGCTCGGTTACCATCGGCGACCTATCAGCCATTGGCTTCGCGTCTGCCTTCGGCTGGCCCGAAACGCCTTCGCTTCCGATATGCCGCATCACTTGCCCCCAACGGGCATCGCGTTCCCAAGTGCATCCAAGCGCAACCATCCCTCGCTCCAATGCCATATACCAGCTCTCGGCAGGTGCTTCACCCTTGCGGCTGACTCCAAGTGAGCCGCCCATGATCAGCCGCTCTTCGGCGCGGGTCATGGCGACGTATAAAAGTCGTCGATGCTCCTCCATCTCACGGCGCTTTTGCCGTTCGACCACCACAAGCAGATGGCCGGATTGCTCGCTGCTCCTGATAGGTAGCAATGGAACGCGCTTGCCCTCGTCTATCAACAGCTCGGCAGAGCGATCAGGCTTTTTGGCCGGATCAGAAGTGATGTCAGCGAGTATCACCACCGGTGCCTGCAAGCCTTTGGCACCATGTACCGTCATTACCCGCACCTCGTTCGCGCTACCAACGCCCTCGCGCTTGATCTCGATATCGCCACGGTCGAACCATCCTAGAAAGCTCTGCAACCCCCCGCCTTGCTGTTGCTGGAACTGCAACGCGGTGTTGAGCATTTCCTCGATCGGCACCAATGCCTCCGTTCCCAGCCGTGCAACGAACTTGCGGCGCGCGCCGATTGGACCGGACAAAATGTCTTCGAGGAAATCGTAAACGGTGATGTAGTCAGCTGCGTCGAGAACCGCACGAAGCGGCGCGATATCGTCGGCGATCGCGTCTTGTTCGCGCAGATGCTGCCATAGGCTGACCCGATGATTGCTGCGATAGCCAAATTCAAGCAACTGCTCTTGCGACCATCCAATGATCGGCGAAACGAGTATACATGCTAGACTGAGATCGTCTTGTGGTTGCAAAACGAACCGGATAACCGCCAGCAAGTCCTGTACGACCAAAGGTTGCGCCAGTCGTAGCCGGTCGATTCCAGCCACTGGCACTTTGCGTTCGTGCAACTGCGCCACTAGCAACGATGCCAGTTCGCCTCTGCTGCGCAGCAGGAACATGATATCACCCGGCTCGAGATATCGATCTTGCGAGGCGAGCCATGGCCGTTCGTCGATCAACACCTTGGCGTGATCTGCCAGCCTTGCTGCAAGCAAGCGTTTCTCGTCGCTGATCCAGCTTTCCTCATCGTCAATATTGTCATTGGCGGCACCTTGGTCAGAGCTTGCACCGGCAGCGACAGGCAATAAGAGTTCCACCATGCCGACTTCCGGCTTGACGCTGTAATGATCCTCAATCGCTTCGCTGATACCGAAATTCTCCGGGCCTGTGGTCTCGATAACCGCGTTGACGAAATCAAGGACAGGAGCTGTCGAACGAAAGCTTTGCGATAATGTCAGCCGTTCAAGAGCTTTGTCAGCGGCCTTTATCTTCTCCTCGAACCGCTCACCTGCTTCACGATAGCGTTCGGGCGCGGTACCTTGGAACCCGTAAATCGCCTGCTTGAAGTCTCCGACGGAGAATATGGTGCGCACACGTTCGGACTTGGCACCGCTACCACTGAAAAAATCGTCGCTCAGCGAGTCGATAATATCCCATTGCGCCTTGTTCGTATCCTGCGACTCATCGACCAGAATATGGTCGATCTGTCGGTCGAGTTTGTACCTTACCCAGTCCGCCATGTGGCTGGTCCCGAGCAACGCCGCCGTCCGGCGAATCATGTCGTCAAAGTCGATAACCCCGCGCTCGTGCTTGGCCTGAGCGTAGAAATGCGCGAAGCGCTTACCGACGAGCAATGCCTGCGCGAGACGGTCGGCGTAGGCCGCGCGCGCGACTTGGTCGGCAAGCGATTTGGTCCAGCTAAATAGTTCCAAAGCCAAGGCGGCATACGCATCGTCCGGAGGCGTAAATCCTTTCGACGCGATCAAGGCTTCGCCGTCAGCTTTGGACCAGCAGGCACACAGCGCGGGGAAATGCGCCACGCGACGCTTTGTATCCAAAGCCAGCCAGTCATAAATCACTTCCGCGCGCTTGCCCCCACGGCTATCAGGGTTGCCCTTGCCCCAAGCTAGGTTCTTTTCGGCAATCGATCGAATGGTGACGCCGTCGATCGATTCATCGGCCAACGCCGTTTCGAGCATTTCCTCTGCTGTTTCTTCAAAGGTGACTTCAGCCAACCGCCGCGCCCAGACGGTCGCGCCTTGTCCTTCCGGAATTGCGTCCATTGCATCCGGTGCCGCCGCGCATTTGTGAAGGAATTTCAGGGCCGCTTCCTCGCCCATCGCGAGGCTAAGGTCTTGGAGGTTGCGGATAAGTTCGTCATCGCCGCGCCCTTCCGCTTCAATGACCATCGATGCCAGCGCCTGACGCAACAGTTCCTGCTGTTCCGGCCCTTCAATCAGTTTGAAGCCTGGCACCAGCCCTGCCTCTTCGGGAAAGCTTCCCAATAGCGACTGGCAGAAACTGTGGATCGTCATGATCTGCAACCCGCCGCCGGGAGCGTCTAGAACCTTGGCAAACAGTTCGCTTGCCCGTTGCCGTGCCGCTGGTCCGGAAACAGCGCCAATGGCCTCCAGATCGCGGAATAACGAATGATCGTCCAGCTGCACCCACGATGCCAGCAACCGGTTGATGCGCTCGGCCATCTCCGCTGCGCCCGCCTTAGTAAAGGTAATACAGAGCAGGTTTTCGGGCTCTACGCCGTCTTCCAATAGCAGGCGTATTACCCGCGCAGTTAATACCTGCGTTTTGCCAGTCCCCGCTGATGCGCTCAGCCAAATATTATCGGCTGGCCGCACTGCCTCCCGTTGCGCCGGGATAAGCGGCTTCAGCGCGTGCTGGTTTTCAACGCCGCTCATATCTCGACGTCTCCGATTGCTTGACGCCCATCCCACTCCTGCCGCCGCATCAACTGGTCATAATCGGCATAATCGGAGTACTCAGGGTGCAGTTTTGCGGTGAAGGGTTCAGATCCCAAAATCCATTTCGTCAGAGCTTTTTCGGCCTGCCCCGTGATGAAGGCGACAAACTCGTCTGGCGCATGTTTTTTGTCATTTGGCTTTGTGCTGTTCGCCACCGAAACATAACCAAACGCGCGGTCGGTGTTCTTGGCGAGGCTCCAATATTCAAAGCGCAATGCATGGCCTTTGACGCCCTTAATCGCGCCGCGCTCCGCCATCAGGCCCACGAGGCCAAGTTGCAAGGCAAAGCCCGCATTGACCTGTTTTGGCTTTGGCGGCATCCCGGTCTTGTAATCGATAATGACCAGGCTGCCGTCGGCTAGCGCGTCGATCCTGTCTGCGCGGCCTTTTATTGGTACGCCGAGTAATTCGGTTGCGCCTTCCTCCTCAGCAATCAACAGGCGCCGCCCATCCTCATCACGCATACGTTGGGTCTCGTGCGCGATCCATCGCAGGCCCTCAGCGATTCGCGGCTGCCATAATGTTCGAAGCAATGGATCGAGCGTGCCGTCTGTCAGCAACGCCTCGGCGCGCGCGATCAGTTTGTCCGGCGCGCAATCATCCTGCTCGAACCAGTGCTGCAATATGTCATGCACCAGCGTCCCTCGCCAAGCATGGTTTGGCTCGGAATCGACCGGATCCATGACTTTGAACCGTAATATGCGTTTGGCGTAAAACGAATAAGGGTCCGATTTGAGCCCGTCGAAATCGGTAATCGATAGCTTTACGCGGCGTTGCTCGGGCGACGGCATCGGTTGAGGCCGGACAGCGTATTTCTGCTTTTCTGTTGGTTCATCCAATTCTTGCGCGAACTGGGGCATCTTGTTTTCGATCTGTAGTTGCGCGCCCAACAAAGCCTTTATCCGCAACAGAAAGCGTGACGCCACCGTGGGACCGCTGCGGTCCCTCGCAGCGCGGGTCAGCAGCACTTCTTTTGCACCAAGTGCGGTTGCGAGATCGTGCGCCGATAACCCAATATTGCGATCCAGCGTTGCCAGCCCCAAGTGCCGTCTAATGGCGGGTGCCAACCAAGGATCGGGCTGCGCGATTTGCGGCCATGTCGTTTCGTTTAGGCCTGCACAGATGACGATATCGGCCTGCTGCATTCGTGCCTCAAGCAATCCGTAAATCGCGACGCGCGGATGGCCGCCATAGGGTGGCCGTACAACCGCGCCCGCCAATAGCTCGGCCAAAATCGCCGGTATCGATGTTGGATCAGCAACCGGGATTGCAGACAAATTGCACGCAGCAATTTCTTCCCACACTCGCGCCAGTTCACGTCCAGCCGCGCCTTTCCAAATCCGGCTGCGTGTAAGTACGGTTGCGACGTGCTGCAGTGTGTCCAATGTCGCAGCGAGGTTTACTTTGGGGCCTTGTTGCAGTGGCGCAATAATGGATGCAAAATCCGACCACCAGTTTCGGAGCACTTCCTCATCCACTGCATCCTTCTCCAGCCGCTTTGAAACTGCGGTGATGCCGATACCTTCGGCTGGTCCGCGCAGATGGCGGTCGAGAGCACGTGCCTGCTCCAGCCAGGCCAGCCTAACCTCTCCGCTGTCAACCAACGGATGCTTGGCGATCTCCAAAATGTTCGTCGCAGCAAAGCGGTTCGCAACAGCCTCAGCCAGCGCGAGAATGAGCGTGCCTTCAGGGGTTTGCAGCAT
Organism: Sphingomonadales bacterium; assembly: GCA_031400695.1. Lineage (GTDB taxonomy): Bacteria > Pseudomonadota > Alphaproteobacteria > Sphingomonadales > Sphingomonadaceae > Sphingorhabdus_B. The sequence continues at coordinate 59,329 of JANNQI010000035.1, forward strand.
CGGCCTGCCCGCGCTGTCATCGACCGCGATACCCCAACGCCGCAATTGCGCAGCGACGCGAACCGCGAGTTCGCGGTCGGGCGTGATCACAGATATTCGCTGGCCCGTTTGCTCCAATGCACCGCGCACCTTTACCGCAATAACTTTCGCTTCGCACGCGCTGTCGTCGGCCTCTATTAAACACACATTTGGAAGTGTTTTTCGTGACAAAGGAAGGTCGCGCCAACCAGTGCTTTGCTCGGGCAGGCAAAAAATGTCAGCAATTACCAAATTTTGACCGTGCGCGGTCGTAGGGGCAATAGCCGTGACCTCATCGCGCGAGATTCCCATACGGTCGAGCAACAGCTTCAGGTGAAATTGCGGGTGGACTTCGACGTTACGCCTTTGCCTCGGCTTTCCGTCTTCTTGTGTCGCGGGCAAAAGAGCATCCCATTGTTCCGGCGACATTTCGAGATCGATACCTGGTAAGATCACCGTACCATCGGGGATACGCGTTATCCGGCGGAGGAGTCGCGCAACTGCGCTCGCAGTCGTAGTGATCCCCGCAGCAATGATCGGAACCTGTGGTGGCGCATTTCGCAACCGTCGCTCCAAGCGGCCAAGCAAAATGTTTCTCCGCTCTGCCGGGCCAAGCAGTTTTCTCTCGGCCAAAGCTGCGTGATAGGCGGGCAGGATCGTCTGGATCTGGTCATAAGAGCTTTGCCAATGGCTGGAGAGATCAGGCTCGGTATTGAGGTCGGCGAACCGCTCAACCGCAACCTGTTCGATTTCCAACTCGTCAATCATTTCGGCCAGCTTCCGCGCAAGACGTAATGCCTCTGCGGCGGAAACCTGTTGGCCTTTCGGCCGATGCTGCATGACAAGGTCGGCGAGCATTATGACGCGTGCTGCCGGAGTGATATTCGGCCAGATTGCATCATCGCCGTCCAGCGGATCGAGCAACGGCCCCAACGCCTCGTCAAGCGCCAGATCGCCAATTGCCACCATGCGCGGCAACAGCAGGCCGGGCGCAGCCTGCCGGACAAATGCTTCGGTCATTGCCTTGATCGTACGATTGTTGGGCAACAACAATATGATGTTGCAAACTGCCATCGGGTCGTCGCCAGCGCGATTCAGGACAAAAGTCGCGGTAGCATCGCAAAAATCGGTGCCAAATGGCACGCTATGGACGCGCGACCGTCTGTCGGGCAGATCAGCCTCCAGCATGTTCGAGCAGCTTCTGCTCGGTAGCAGCGATGGCGGCTGGATAGCCGACGTCGAACCAGAGGCCCTTGTGGACAACACCAAAACAGCGGCCCGCCGAAATTGCACGGTCCCAGAATATGTTGGTCGAAAAGACATCCGAAGGCGGCTCTGCGATCAGACGTTTCGATAGCATCTGGATGCCCGTCCACACAAACGCACCTTGTTCCTCGGGTTGGCGCCGCGACAGCCGCCCATCGGCATCCATGTCGAAATCGCCCTGCCCTTGCGTATTATATGCTCCGGCAAACGGCACGAGCAGCATCAGGACGTCCATGCTTTCGCTATCCCATGCACGCATCAGGTGCAAAAAGGCATTTTCGCCCTCATCGGTCCACCAGTTATCGGCATTGACACACAGGAAGGGGTCGTCGGCGATCAACGGAAGCGCGTGGATGAGGCCGCCGCCAGTATCGAGCAACAGATCGCGTTCATCCGAAATTGTAACGTCGAAATCGGCAGCGCGTTCGGCCATATGCTCTTCGACCTGTACCGCGCGGTAATGGGCGTTGATCACCACCTTGCGGACGCCAGCCTCACGCAGATGTTCGAGCACGTGATCGAGGAGTGCAACACCCGCCACCTCGATCAGTGGTTTCGGACGGTCGGCAGTCAGCGGCATCATCCGTGTGCCCTTGCCCGCTGCCATGATCATAGCGGTGTTGACATATGTGTTGGTCATAGCGACGCACTGCTTGGCGACTTGACCCGAACTTCGGCAGGAATATGCTGGTCAAACCACTGCTTCAACGGTGCGAGGCCGGGATGGGTAAGGTCACGCTCCAAAAGTCCCCACATCCGAGGCAAGAAATCTAGATAACGGTCTTTGCCATCGCGCTTCCACAGTCGCGTAAAAATACCGATGATCTTCGTGTTTCGTTGCGCGCCAAGTAAAGCGTAGTGCAGGTCAAAATCCGCGTCTGGAGTCGCCCGATCCTTGTAATATCGAAGCATCGTCAGTTCGAGTTCAGGTGAAACATCACGGCGTGCGTCTTGCAGCAATGACACAAGGTCATAGGCCGGATGCCCTACCAGAGCGTCCTGAAAATCGATAATGCCCTGTTCGCCATCGGCAAGCAGCATGATATTTTCGGCATGATAATCTCGCAATACAGTGACGGTCTGTTCACCTGCCACCGCCGCGAGCGCAGCTTTCCAAACGGCATCGAACCCGGATTGTTCAACTCGTAGCCCCATTGCAGGCATGTACCATTCAGTGAGCAGGTTGACTTCGCGCATATAGGTGGCTTCGTCATAGGGCGGCAGGTTGGGGCTTTCGGCGCATGACAGCCCGACGATTGTGTCAATCGCCCGGCGATAAACATCCACCTCATCCTCAGGGTGAGCATCCAGATGTTCCCGCATCCGGTCGTCGCCAAAATCCTCGATCAGCACCAACCCGCGCGAAAGGTCTTTTGCAAAAATACCGGGCGCACGAAAGCCCGCGCTCTTTAGATATTCAGCAATCTCTATAAAAGGTCGGGGGTCCTCATGCGGCGGCGGTGCGTCCATCAATATCGCCTTGTCGCCGCTGCCTGATAGGACGCGGAAATAGCGCCGGAACGATGCATCGCCCGCAACCGGGCTGACGGCAGCCCCGTTCCAGCCATGTTCATTGAGAAAAGCGTCGAGCCCGGGAGGCGGAGCCATGTCAGGTAGTGGCGTCATTCTTTTCCGTTTTCATGCTGACCGCTCGGCTTCCGTCGGATTGCGGTGTGATGTAAATATAGTGAGTAGCGGTGGCATAATCATGCCCGGCACGTTCCGCCCATTCGACCAGCGTGATCCGTTCGCTCCGTTCTTCGGCCAGCCCCAATTCTTCAAGTTCCGCAACATCTTTCAACCGATACAAATCGGCATGCGCGACCGCAATCGATACTTCGGGCGGATCATAGGAATGGACGATGGCGTAAGAAGGGCTGGCGACTTCGCCTGCAAAACCCAGACCGCGCAATATGCCGGAGCACAGAACGGTTTTCCCCGCCCCCAAGGGACCGTCGATGGCGACCCAGTCGCCAGCATGCAACTTAGCCGCAAGCTGTCCGCCAAAGGCACGCATTTCGTCCTCGTTGTTGACTATCATGGACGCAGCAATGTCATGATGATCGTTGTGCCCTCGTCCTCTTTGGACTCGATCTTGAACGTGCCATTGTGTGATTCGATGAGCTGCTTCGCCAAGGGCAGGCCGAGTCCTTTGAGAACGCCTTCGTCAGTGTCGAACAGCGCCGCCCGGTTTTCTGAGCTGATACCGATACCATTGTCCGACACTACAACTTCAAAAGCTTCCTCGCTTAATCGGGCAAAGAGCAGCACTTCTCCATCGGACCGGTGATAACGGATCGCGTTGTCGAGAATTTGCCCTATCGCCTGCGCAATTCGTTTCGGGTCTAGCGGGAATGTTCCCGACGCCTCCCCAAGCTGCACATCAAGCGTTATGCCGCGCTCGGTGGCAAATGCAGATTTTGTGTTGGCGACGTCGTTCAACATTGCCTGAACATCGACTTCTTCACGCGCAATCGGCAGCGCACCGGCTTCGCTCTGGCTATAATCAAGCACTGTGTTGATCTGATCGGATAACCGCTCGGCGGACGTCAATATTGCTTCAACATAATCTTTGCCTTGATCCGTTAGCTCGCCAGCCACTCCGGCTTTGAGCAAATCGGCAAAACCGCTGATTGATGTCAACGGTGTGCGGAATTCGTAACTCATATTCGCGAGGAACTTCGCCTTGATACCGTCGGCCTCAGTCAACGCCGCGTTGCGATCTCGCAGCGCCTGTTCGATTTTCAAGCTGTCGGACATATCGAGCATAGTGAACAATGCATTGCCGTCCGGCAGCGGGATTGTCGCTATCTGGAACATCCGCCCGTCGGCGAATGTCACCTTCGTTCGGCGCTGTTCGCGATTGGCAGTCGTCATTCGCACCAATTCGCCGATGATCGAAATCTGCGACGGTTTCTTCAGATGTTGTGCAAGCATCGGCAGCAATTCGTCGAGCCGTGGATGCTTGATAAGCACATCATCCGCCAGACCCCAGGTTTCGGCAAAAAGACGGTTCCATATGCTAATCCGTCCGTCTGCTGCGAAAACCGCAATTCCCTCGAACAGATTGTCGAACGTGGCCGTCCGCACGCGTAGCAAGATATCTCGTGCGCTCGCCAGTTGGGCCTGTTCAGTGCGGTCCTCAAAGATCAACAGAAGGCCACCATCCGGCACCGGCTGCGCCAGCACACGCAAATGCGTGCCGTCAGGCAGCAACCAATTCTCTTCGCTAGGCTCTGCGGTTCGGAACCAGTTTTCGCGCTCGGCCCTCCACGCCGGAAAATCGCGGACCTCGGGCAACTTGCCATTTTCGCGCATCCGGTCGAGGACACGGGCAAATTCGGACTTTTCCGCCAGCCATTGGTCACGAAAGGCAAACAGGCGCTGGAACGGCTGATTGGCGAAGCTCAGCGAGCGGTCCGCTGCGAATTGTACCACGCCAGCCGACATCATGTTCAACAGGTCACGTTGGGCGTCGGAAAGATCGCGCAACTCGGCGCGTGCTTCGGTCAAATCCTGAATGTCGATGGCGAGCCCTGCGACGCCCGATTCCCCCAACGGAATATCGAAAACGCGAAGTTGGCGCCGGTCGCCACCCAAGGTTGCAGACACTATCCTTTCGGCCTGCTCGCCAGTGGTCTGCGCTTCGCGCGCAAATGAAGAGGCGTCCTTTCCGCCTTCGGATTCGAGCAGCTCGATACCATCTTCGGCGACCTGTAAACCGTCGCTCGCACCCACCGCGTCGACGTAGGCACGGTTGACGAAGTTCAGTTTCATGTCGGGACTGCGATGCCACATCGGCAGCGGCGCAGCCTCAATCAGCCCGGCCAAAGCCGCAAATGCTGCGCGAGCCTCATCGGATTCATGCGTTCGCTGCTCTAGTTCGCGGAGGCTTTCGGTCGAATCGAAAAACCACAGCAGCGCCGCGCCATTGGGATATATCACTGCATCGGCAATGCTGCCGATCACGAGCAGTCGGCGTTCCGACCCTTCGATAGCCAAAGGCAATGCAAAGTCTTTTCCGGTACGCTGGGTTTCGCGGACCTTTTCGTCCAGCTTTGCTAAATCGGCGGCACTCAGTCCTGCATCGGCATGACCGCCTAGATCCGTGAGTGAATTTGCGGGTGTGGACAATCCCATCAGGCGGGAAAACCGGTCCGCCGCCTCGATCCGTCCGTCGCCCTTGACCACCACCGGAAAGGCAGGCGCTGTTTCGAGCAGTCGCGCTAGCCGCGACGTCTGGCGCAACATCTTGAGCGACTGGCGGCGCAACGATAGCCCGACCCAGATTGTAACCGTGGCTCCTACCAGCCACAGTGCCATGAATATCCCGATCAATGCAGTTGGCAGGCTGTCGCCCGTCATGCAGATGCTATCCTTTACAAAATCACTCGTCTGCTAATGCCCAAAAGCATCGTTCACGCAACAAAAAAGCCCGCCACGTTGCCGTGAGCGGGCTTTTCCAAAACTTTAGACAGTGTACCGATCAATAGCGATAATGATCGGGCTTAAACGGACCTTCGGTCGAAACGCCGATGTAACTGGCCTGCTTCTCCGACAGTTTGCTCAGCTTAACGCCAAGCTTTTCAAGGTGCAACATGGCGACCTTTTCATCGAGATGCTTCGGCAAAACATAGACTTCGTTCTTGTAATTTTCGCCCTTGGTCCAAAGCTCAATCTGCGCGAGCGTCTGGTTGGTGAACGAAGCCGACATGACGAACGAAGGATGACCCGTGGCGCAACCAAGGTTGACCAGACGACCCTTGGCAAGAACAATTATCTGCTTTCCATCGGGAAATTCGACCAGGTCAGTCCCGGGTTTCACTTCGGTCCATTTGTAATTGCTGAGCGCGGCAATCTGAATTTCGCTGTCGAAGTGACCAATATTGCAGACGATGCTCATCGGCTTCATATTCATCATGTGTTCGGCAGTGATGACGTCGGCATTGCCGGTCGCCGTACAGAAGATGTCTGCACGCTGGACGGCTTCGTCCATTGTCACAACTTCAAAGCCTTCCATTGCTGCCTGAAGCGCGCAGATCGGATCGACTTCCGTGACCATGACGCGGGCGCCGCCATTGCGGAGCGATTGGGCCGAGCCTTTGCCGACATCGCCGAATCCGGCAACGCAAGCGACTTTACCTGCGAGCATCACATCGGTGGCGCGACGGATCGCGTCGACCAACGATTCCTTGCAACCATACAGGTTGTCGAACTTCGACTTGGTGACGCTGTCGTTGACGTTGATCGCAGGGAAAGGCAGTTCGCCCTTCTTCGCGATTTCATAGAGACGGTGAACGCCAGTGGTGGTTTCTTCTGAAACGCCTTTCAGATTCTCGACTGTTTCGGTCAGATAGCGAGGCTTCTTGGCAATGAATGCCTTCAATGCACGCTGGAATTCGACTTCTTCCTCATTTTCCGGCTCAGCGAAGGTTTCGCCGCGCTCCAGCTTCGCGCCCCAAAGCGCAAACATGGTCGCATCGCCGCCGTCGTCGAGAATAATGTTGGCGGTGATGTCATCACCCCAATCGAAGATGCGGCCAACATAGTCCCAGTAATCGGCTAAGCTCTCGCCCTTGACTGCAAAGACCGGGATGTCGCGCGCGGCAATTGCTGCCGCTGCATGATCCTGAGTCGAAAAGATGTTGCAGGTCGCCCACCGAACGTCGGCCCCCAACGCAACCAACGTTTCGATGAGAACCGCAGTCTGGATTGTCATGTGCAACGAGCCCACAATGCGCGCGCCCTTTAGCGGCTGCGACGGACCAAACTCGCTGCGCAGCGACATAAGGCCGGGCATCTCGGTTTCTGCAATGTTGATTTCTTTACGGCCATAATCGGCTTCGCCAATATCGGCGATGACATAATCGTTGAAAGCCACGGGCTTGATCTCCGGATGGGGTTGGTACGCGCCCGCCCTTAACCGTGGCCTTCAACGAAATCAAATATAAAGATTGCTTTATATGTTTATTTGCGACCCGCGATGCGGTTGGCACAAGTGGCCCCCGACCATGACTGTCCGCTAACTGCAAAGTCGGCCGCAGCAGCCATGGTCACAACGCCATGGGGTTCGGACGAAAGCTTTGTCGCCAATGCCTTTAACTCGCTGCATCCCATTGCCTTGTGGCCGTTGCCATAGCTGTTGGCATAGCCAATCGACATCCGGTCGAGCGCATTCAATGCGCCGCCAGCACCGTAAGTAACAGCTAGGTGCGATTTGAGCACATTGTTTTGCGACCCGATCAGGGCATTATGTTTGGTCACAAAGCGATTATACTGCGGCAGGAAGTTATCCGCCGTGTTCCGGCACCGCAACGCTGTCACCATCAGCATCGTGTTCAAATGTTTGATTTTTGCCGCATCCTGTGTGGCTGTACTCCAACAAGCTTGCGCTGACTGCACAGACATCGCGGTAACCACTGCGAAAAGCGCAGCGTTCCTTAATATTTTTGTCATTTCCCCGACCCCTTTACGCGTTCAACAAGGGGATGATTGACGATCCTAATTACTGAATTTTTGATAAGCAAGGTAAAGCAACATTAACCATCTATGCGCCTGAATTTGACGGTGGTTAAATTTGCAATTGTCGGGAACATTTCGACCGATTTCATATATGGTCTATCTACCCGAAACATTCGCCCACTTGACTCGGCATGGGCAGTTCCGGATTAGGCGAAATCCACTCCCCCGAAAGGATCATATTATGAGCATTTCCGTTGGCGACAAAATTCCTGACGTCAAACTGGTCAAAGCGACCGCAGACGGTCCGCAGCCTGTCCAGTCATCCGATTACTTCGCCGGACGGCGCGTCGCGCTTTTTTCGGTTCCCGGCGCATTTACGCCCACCTGCTCGGCACGTCATTTGCCCGGCTATGTCGAAAAGGCTGACGACCTCGCCGCAAAAGGCATTGATGAAATCGCCTGCACAGCGGTGAACGACGCGTTCGTGCTAGGCGCTTGGAACAAGTCGGGCGGTTCGGAGGCAATCACCATGCTTGCGGATGGCAATGGCGATTTCGCCGCTGCGCTCGGTCTCGAAATGGACGGCACCGCCTTCGGCATGGGCAAGCGCGGCCAGCGTTTTTCGCTTGTGGTAAACGACGGGGTAGTCGAGCAGGTCAATGTCGAGGCTCCGGGCGATTTCAAGGTTAGCTCGGCGGAGCATATGCTCGGCCAGCTCTAAGGGGTCACAGCAGCGTAACGACAACGCGTTAGGCAAAGAAGGGAGGGGCGACTCTCCCTTTTTTGTTGCGAAAATCGGGAAATTCGGCGAAACGTTGTTATGACTAGTGACTTTTCCAAAAACATAATCGAACAATTGACCGAGCAATATGAAGGCTCGGTTTCACGCCTACAGGCCGCGCTCGCCCGCTACTTGCGCGATGGCATCGCGCCAACGGTCGAAGACCGCGGCAATCGCGATTTTTGCTATCCCGAACTTGTCATCACCTATCATGGCAAGGAGCGCGAGACGGTTACCAACCTCGCGTTCGGCAAGCTCGAAAAGGTCGGCACTTACCGTACGACATTCACCAAACCCGATCTATTCGCCGATTATGTCGGCGAACAGCTTGACCTCCTGATCGAGCAATATGAGGTGGATATCAGCGTAGGGCGAAGCGCACAGGAAATCCCCTTCCCCTATGTGCTGGACGGCTCCGCCGACCTCGAACTCGGCACGGTGAGCCCGAACGAGCTCGGGCGCCACTTCCCGACCACCGAACTAGCGGATATTGGCGACGAAATTGCCGATGGATTGCTTCGAGTCAAAGGCCGTGACAATTCGCCGCTTGCGTTATTCGATGCGCTGCGCACGGATTTTTCTTTGGCAAGGCTGCGGCATTATACTGGAGCACCTGCCGAGCATGTGCAGAACTACATCCTGTTCACCAACTACCACCGTTATGTAGACGAGTTTGTCAGTTGGGCGTGTATGCAGGTCGGCAACGGGCGCTATACGGCGCTATCCGGTGCGGGCGGGCTATACGTCGATGAGCCGACAGACAATGCCGCGCAGTTGGTAGCTGACAGCACCTGGCGGCGGCACCAGATGCCAGCCTATCATCTGATTGCACCTGACAGGTCGGGCATTACACTCGTAAATATCGGCGTCGGCCCTTCCAACGCCAAGACCATTTGCGATCATCTTGCGGTGATGCGGCCCGAGGCATGGTTGATGATCGGCCATTGTGGCGGCTTGCGCGAAACGCAGCGAATTGGCGATTATGTGCTCGCCCACGCCTATTTGCGCGACGATCATATTCTCGACGAGGTACTGCCACCCGAAATCCCCATCCCGCCCATCGCCGAAGTCCAACAGGCGTTGGCAGCGGCGGCTGAGCAGGTTTCGGGCACAAGCGGTGCAAACCTTAAACGCCGGATGCGTACCGGGACGGTTGTTACCACCGATGACCGCAACTGGGAGTTGCGTTACTCGGCATCCGCGCTGCGCTTCTCGCAAAGCAGGGCAATCGCGATCGATATGGAATCGGCGACAATCGCCGCGCAGGGCTATCGGTTCAGGGTACCTTACGGAACGCTATTGTGCGTTTCGGACAAGCCCCTGCATGGGGAGATTAAGCTTCCGGGGCAAGCCAACCGTTTTTACGAAGAGGCAATTGCCGCGCACTTACAAATCGGTGTCCAGACTTGTGAGTTGTTACGGGAAGCAGGCACGACATTGCATAGCCGCAAATTGCGCGCGTTCAACGAGCCGCCCTTCCGTTAGGGAACGAAACGGCGCATAGTTGATTTAACCCTGTTGAACACTTGGAAGGGACACGAGCATGGCAACATCGAAAAAGCCGCAAGGCACGTTTGACAAAGCCAAGGAGAAGCTGAGCGGATTTGTTGACAGCATCCGGGATGGCGCAAAGTCGGCAGCGCATTCAGCGTCCGAAACCGCCAAATCTGCCGCTGAGACGGTTAGCGAAGCAGGTTCGAAGGCGGTCAAAGCGATCAAGGACAATCCTGGAACTTCTGCTGCTGTCGCTGGTGCAGTGGTCGCAGCAACGACCGCAGCGGTTGCAGGCGCAAAAATCTACAATAGCAAGGCCGCTCCAAAAAAGCCCGCTGCGAAGAAAGCGCCTGCGAAACCTGCCGGCGCCAAAACTGTATCGCCAGCGTCCAAGACGACAGCAGCGAAAAAGCCAGTTGCGCGTAAACCGGCGGCTAAAAAGCCAGCTACAAAGAAACCGGCTGCGAACGCATAATCTAATTGTGAATTTACGGTCCGGTCATAATCGACCGGACCGTTTCTATTTTACCAGCCCTTTTTGGCGCCCTTGTTTTGCGCTTTCAGCCATTTCATCAGCGGCGCAAAATATTCGATCATAGCCTTGCCTGACATCTCGCGCGTGCCGGTAAATGCCTCGAGCGCATCGGGCCAAGGCTTCGACGCACCCAATTCGAGCATCGCGTTCAAATTCTTGCCGACTTCCTTATTTCCATAAAACGAGCAACGGTGGAGCGGGCCTTTCCAGCCAGCTGTGTCGCAAGCCGCCTTGTAAAATTGGAACTGCAAAATCCGCGCAAGGAAATAGCGCGTGTACGGGGTGTTTCCGGGAACATGATATTTGCCGCCCGGGTCGAAAGCATTGGCTGGGCGTTCGACGGGCGGCACGATGCCTTGATACTGCTTACGCAACGATGTCCACGCAGTATTGTAATCGGCGGGCTTGATCGAGCCGTCGAACACGCCCCAGCGCCATTTATCGACAAGCAGGCCGAAGGGCAAAAACGCCACCTTGTCCATCGCCTGACGCAGCAGGAGGCCATTGTCTTTATCCGCGCTCGGAACCTTCGACGCATCGAGTAACCCGATCTGTACGAGATAATCAGGCGTAATCGACAGCGCGATGGCATCGCCGATGGCTTCATGGAACCCGTCATTAGCGCCGTTTAGGTGCAGATAGCTTTGCTTGTTATAGGCGCGCTGGTAGTAGTTATGGCCGAGCTCGTGGTGGATCGTGACGAAATCGCCGGTGTTGATCTTAATGCACATCTTGATGCGCAGATCATCCTTGTTGTCGATATCCCATGCGCTGGCATGGCACACCACTTCGCGGTCGGCAGGTTTCAAGAATTGTGAACGGGCGTAGAAAGTGTCGGGCAATGGCGCAAAACCAAGCGAGGAGAAAAAGCCCTCACCGGTCTTCACCATTTTCATTTCGTCATATTGCTTTTCCTTGAGCAATGCGCCGATGTCATAACCGATATCGCCTGCCCCGGGAGGCGCGACGAGGTCGTAGATATCGCCCCACTCCTGCGCCCACATATTGCCGAGCAGGTCAGCCCGGATCGGTCCAGTTTTGGCCTGCACCGCGTCGCCATATTTCTTGTTGAGCTGCGTGCGAACATAAGTGTGAAGTTCGTCATAGAGCGGCTTCACCTCAAACCACAATTTGTCGGTCAGCTTGGCGAAATCGTCGGCCGGCATGTCATAGCCCGAACGCCACATCGCGCCGGTATCAGTAAAGCCCAGTTCCTTTGCACCTTCATTGGCGATGCCGACCATACTGGCGTAATCGTCCTTCATCGGCGCGCCGACATTGTCGTGCCAACTGCTCCACATTTCCTTCAGTTCGTCAGGGTTGCGGTTGGTACCCATCGCCGCTTCGATGTCGGAGCCGTTGATCGGCTGGCCTTTCAGCGTGCCCTTGCCTTTGCCGTAGGACGAGTTGAGCTTGGTCGCGATTTCAGACAGTTCTTTGGCTGCGCCGGGAGTGGTCGGTGCCGGCAGCACAAGCCCGCCGCGAAGGATATCGAGCTTGCGCTTCGTCTCCGCAGAAAGCCCGGCGACATTCTGGTATTTCGCGGCTTCGAGCGCATATTTGACCGATTTTTCGGTACCGATTTCGCCATATTTGGCAGCGAGTGCGTCGGTATCGTCGGTAATATAAGTCGCATTAACCCATGAAACGCGCGCGCCCTCGACCGAAAAGTCGAACAGATCCTTTTCCGCTGCCGCGATAAAGGCTTCGGCATCGGCAATGGTCGGTGCAGCGGCTACGGTCGCAGGCTGCTGTGCATTGGCGACTGACGGTATTGACAAAGTGGCAATCGCCAATGCGGCGATCGAAACGAAATTTTTCATATCCTGCTCCCAGCAAACAATATGACGCGACCGTGAAACTTTACTGCGTTGCCGTCAAGCAGGCCGACGTGCCATTCGTCGAAGGAATAACGCAACTAGCAGACCGAAGAAGGTGGTTAGGAAGGCAGTGCTTTTGATCGGCTGCGCGGTTGCGGCAATGCCCGCGAGCAGGTCGCTTCCTTGCATAGTCATTGCTTGAACAATCTGGCAGATCGTTTCAGCATAATCGGCGACACCGACGGTGATTGCTGCGGCGACCACCACCCAGCCCAAACGCCGCAGCGCGGGCCGCTTGCTTTGCGCGAACAGCCTGCCGCCGCAAAACGCGCCAAACGAATAGACCGCGATATAGACCAAGTCGATTGCCATGCCCAACCGCGCCCAGCCCATAACGCCCGCCGCCTGCCACGCCGCCTGTATGGCATCGATATGCGCCGCAGTTCCCGCCGATTGATGGTCGCGGATACCCCAAGGCGATACCTCGTTGGTGAACATCGGGTTCATTGCGATCATCAGTGCTAGCAGCAACAAACCGCCCAGCCAGAAGCGCCAGAAGCGCCGCTCTAACATGCTCTCAGGCATCGTTCTTCTCCAGTAACATGCCTGCCTTGGCTGCGTCTTCGCGGTTCATACGATAAATGGCATGCAGCACGGGCGGGACCCCTCCCTTGGCCGCTGGCACATATTTCCCATCAATACGAGCACCGATCTTCTCGATAGCTCGGCGCGAGCGGACATTTGTCGCGCCGATATTGAAGCGGACGGAATCGAAATATTTGAAGGCATGAGTAAGCATCAGTGTCTTCATCTCGCGGTTGGTATCGCCGCCCCAATGGCTGCGCGCCAAGAACGTCCAGCCGATTTCGATCTCGTTCGCCTCGGGCACGAAATTGGCATAGCGACTGCCGCCGATCACGATGCCGCTTGTATTGTCAGTAACGACAAGCGCCCCTCGCGATGCCAACGCGGCGGAGAAATACTCACGAAACACCGGCTCTTTGTAACGGTCTGACGCTGGGTGCACTTCCCAAATCAATGGGTCCGAGGCCACCGCATAAAGCGCGTCCCAGTCTTCCGCGCAGCATGGCCGAAGCGTTACCAGCTCGCCCGTGAGTGTCGGTTGCAAGTCAGCAATGCAAACAGTCACCAAATATCTCCTGTCAGCGCCTCGACCATTGCCTGCCCCAGTTCAGGCTTGGTTACCGCGCTCATATGATTGCCGGGAATCGCAAAATGTTTGCCATGGGGCAGCGCAGCGGCCAGATCGACTGCCGAACCATTGTCATTATCTTCGTCACCACAAATCACGGCAATCGGTGTCTGGATCGCGCACAATTCCTGTTCGCTCGTATCGACAAAAGTATCGAGGATGAGCCGCAACGCGACTGGGTCGCCGCCAGTAGTTTTCAGAAACGCTTCAGCCATCCATGCGGGCGAGCCACGTTCATGATTGCCAATATTATCGAGTACATGACGGAAATGGTCACCGCGCTTCTCGGCGCTCGTCAGTCCTTGCAAGCCCATGCCTGAAATAATCGCTCTGCCCGGTCTGCATCCGCGTGCCAGAATCCGTGCCACGGTCCGCCCGCCAAGCGAATAGCCGCCAAGGTCGAAATCGGTCAGGCCGAGATGATCGATCAGCGCAAATTGGTCGTCGGCCAAAATATCCTTGGGGTAGAGCGCCGGACCGTGTGGCTTGCCGCTAAGGCCATGCGCACGCAGGTCGGGCATGATAACGCGATATCCCGCTTGAGCGAGCAGACCAGCATGTCCAAATTTAATCCAGTTGGTATGGGCTTCGGAAAAATAGCCGTGCATCAGCAGTAAAGGCCGGCCTCCGCCAACTTCGCGCCATGCGATCTGGACGCCGTCCGGGGCAGCGAAGCTGTCGGATTTAATCATGTCATTCATTGTGCAAAATCCACGGAAATATTGAGAAGGCTAGGCTCGTTTCCTGCCTCCAACGAAAGCCAAAAAGCAACTGATAAACCGGCTTAGCGCGTGTGACCGAAAGGCAATATCTTTAAATTGTCCTAGGTCATTAAAGGTGTAACAAATGCGCCGGTATCGAGGCCGACCCAATATAGCTGCAAATTCTGCTAAGAATGTTGCATATAATAAGCATAGCTATTATGTCGATGACATGAGTGATGATTTGGGATTTCTTCTCGGCGATGCTGCGCGCCTGCTCCGGCGAAGCTTCGATGAACGCGCACGGGCGATGGGCGTAACGCGTCCACAATGGCGCGTACTTGCCTTGCTCAAGCGATTCGACGGCAGCACGCAAGTCACCATTGCCGACATGCTCGAGGTCGAGCCCATAACCTTGGGCCGGATGATCGACCGGTTGCAGGATGCCGAGTTGGTGGAGCGCCGCGCCGACCCTAAGGACCGTCGTGCTTGGCGGCTGCATTTGACGGCCAAAGGTCGCGCCAAGATCAAGGAGCTGGAGCCGACCGCTTCAGCCATGTTCGTCGACGCGCTGCAAGGCATCAACGAAACGAAACAAACCGATCTTGAGGACATGCTGAACATTATCCGGTCGAACCTCACCCGCAAACCGATGGAGGCAGCCAATGGCTGAAGCCGATTTTCAAAACAGCATCGAGACTGCGGCGGCGAAAAAACCTCGCCGTTTTGCGCGTATCGCTTTGATGGGTTCGGTGCCAATATTGCTCGCAGCCGGTGGGGTGGCCTACTACATCGCCAACGACCATTATGTGTCGACCGACAATGCCTATGTCCAGCAAGACAAGGTATCAATCTCCGCCGAAGTCGGCGGACGGATTGTCGAGGTAGCCGTCCGCGAAAACCAAAATGTGAATGCAGGTGACCTGTTGTTCCGGATCGATCCCCAACCTTACCGGATTGCAGTCGAACAGGCCGACGCTAGCATCGCTGCTGCCCAAGTGCGGGTGACCGCGCTCGAAACCGAATATCAAACCACCGGTGTCGATATCGAAAGCGCGCGCGAAGATGTTTCGTTTTTTGAAAAGGAATATCAGCGACAGTCGGCATTGATGCAGGATGGCTTTACAACGCGCGCGCGGTTGCAGGCCGCGGAGCATGCCGTGTCCGATGCGCGCAGCAAAGTTGCAACCGCGCAGGCCGAGGCAACCAAGGCACGAGCCGCTCTTGCCACTGGAGCTGCAGCACCCGGCATCAACCCGGCGGTCAAAGCCGGTCAGGCGCAGCGCGATGCGGCTTTGCTCAATTTGTCACGCACCGAGGTCCGCGCGCCTGTCGCCGGTGTTGTGAGTCAGGCCGACCGCCTGCAGGTCGGGCAAATGATGGTGCAGGGCCTTCCCGGCGTTACCATCGTCGCGAGCAACAAAAGCTGGGTCGAGGCAAATTTCAAGGAAACCGACCTTGCCCATATGCGTGTCGGACAACCCGCCGAAATCACCTTCGACGCTTACCCGGACTTCAAAGTGCGTGGAAAGGTCGCCAGCATCGGTGCTGGCACAGGTTCTGAATTCTCGGTGCTTCCAGCGCAAAACGCCAATGGCAATTGGGTCAAGGTAACGCAACGCGTGCCGGTTCGCATCTCGATTACCGACAAGCCGAAACGCAACATGATCGCGGGGCTGTCGGCGCATGTCCGCATCGACACCGACAAGTAATCCGCTCGACCAACCGGCCTATCCGGTTAAAAACAAAGCGCTGCTGACGTTGGCGGTGATGGGGGCAACCATCATCCAGATCCTTGATTCGACCATCGCCAATGTTGCGATTCCGCACATGCAGACAAGCCTTGGTGCGACGATGGATACGATTACCTGGGTGCTGACCAGCTACATTGTTGCCAGTGCAGTTGCCATGCCGATTACCGGCTGGCTCGCCGACCGGATTGGATCGCGAAACCTGTTTTTAGGCGCCGTGGCAGGGTTTATCCTTGCCTCGATGCTATGTGGCATTGCGACGAGCTTAACCGAAATGGTAGCTTTCCGGATATTTCAGGGCGTGTGCGCCGCCTTTATCGGGCCTTTGTCGCAAACGATCATGCTTGATATCAACAAGCCTTCGGAAGCACCGCGGGCAATGTCAATCTGGGGCATGGGGATCATGATCGCGCCGATATTGGGACCGATGATCGGCGGCTGGCTTACCGAGAATTATAACTGGCGATGGGTGTTCTATATCAACCTGCCCATCGGGGTACCTACATTGGCAATCCTATGGTGGTTGCTCCCGTCACGCCCGATCAACCGGCGCCAGCTAGATCGTTTTGGCTTTGCGATGCTGGCAATCGGACTTGCCACGTTGCAGTTATTGCTGGACCAGGGCCAGCAGGAAGACTGGCTACAAAGCTGGGAAATCATCATCGAACTCTTGGTCGTGATCGCAGCGCTGTGGATGTTTGCGATTCATCAAATGACGACGGACCGGCCAATGTTTGAGCGGCTTTTGGTCACCGACCGTAACTTTTTCATTTCGCTGAACATGATGCTGCTGGTCGGAATGATGATGTTCGGCATTTTCGCGCTGCTACCACCGATGCTGCAGAACCTCTATGGCTATTCAGTTTATGACGCTGGCGTATTACTTGCCCCGCGCGGCGTCGGAATTGTGCTGGCGATGTTCATTGCATCAAAACTGACCGGCAAGGTTGATCCACGTATCATTATCTTCACCGGCTTTCTAATGACCGCGTCCTCGATGTGGATCATGACTCAATGGTCGCTCAATATGGACTGGCACTGGATTGTCTACACCGGGCTGTTTCAGGGATTTGGCATGGGATTTGTTTTCATTCCATTAAACGGCGTTGCGTTCTCTACCTTACCGATGCGGATGCGCACAGATGGCTCCGCGCTACTTTATCTGTTCCGCAGTCTCGGCGGCAGTTTCGGAATTTCCATCATGACCACGATGCTGGCGCGCAATATGCAGACCAGTCATGCTGATCTGGCGGGTCACATCACCGCGACCTCATTACCGACGGTCGATCCTTCGAGCGCCGACCGGCTCGGATCGCTGGGTGAAGCCGCGTTGCAATTGGTCAATCTGGAAATCAATCGGCAGGCAGCGATGATTGCGTATCTCGACGATTTCAAATTGATGATGATCTTGCTGATTATAATCAGCCCGATGATTTTCTTCCTGAAACCCGGCAAGCCTGCATCGGGCGAGCAACAAGTGATGGCGGATTAACGCACAGCCAGCCCTTTTTGCTTCATTCGCCAAACCGCCATTTCGATACGGTCCTGGCCAAAGAAAGGTTCGCCGTCGAACACCAGTGATGGGACACCCCAATGTCCGGCGTTTTCAAGTGCAGCCTGGTTCGCGGCAATTTCCGCGTCCAGGGCCTCGGAATCGGTCAGTGCCTCAGCATCAAGTTCTGCCAAATCCAGTCCAGACCTCTCGGCAGCGCCAGCCAGATGCTCGCCCTCATGCCAGTTTTCAGCGCCGCCCCAGATTAACCTCGACACCTCGTCACAAAAGGCAAGGCTCTTGCCGCGCCGCGCTGCCGCCTGCCCCAACCGCGTGAGCCGAAATATGTGAGGCTGCTCGTCCGCAATCTTGCGAGTCCTTACGTCCTGCACAATTGGGTCAGGACGCGGCGGGCCGAATGGGATGTCATGAAACTGCGCCACTCGGAAAATATCGGTGAAGGTGTATCGCAACCAATTGGGATGGCTACGCTCGAAAAATTCGGGATCGCGGATCGCCAGAGGGTAAACCGGACGCAGATTGATGGTCAGGTCATATTCTTCCATCAGCGCGCGATATCGCCGGGTCGCGAGATAACTATACGGGCTGCGGAACGACCAAAAAACGTCTGCCTGCAGCCCCATAGCCATCACCCCTTCTTCAAATGCCGCCGTCCGAGCAGTTCAGCGATTTGCACGGCATTCAAGGCCGCCCCCTTGCGAAGGTTATCCGACACGCACCAGAAGGCAAGGCCATTGTCGACGGTGGGATCTTCGCGCACGCGGCTGACATAGGTTGCATCGTCGCCAGCGGCCTCGATTGGCGTGGTGTAGCCGCCGTCTTCGCGCTTATCGACCAGCATGATGCCGGGTGCCTCACGCAAGATCGACTTCGCCTTGGCCGCAGACATTTCGCGGTCATACTCAATGTTCACAGCTTCGCTGTGGCCGACAAATACCGGAACACGCACGCAGGTCGCGGTTAACTTGATCTTGGGATCGAGGATCTTCTTGACCTCGACCATCATCTTCCACTCTTCCTTGGTGTAGCCATCTTCTAGAAAGCTATCGATGTGCGGGATCACGTTAAAGGCGATTTGCTTGGTGAATTTTTTCGCCTCCGCGCTATCGCCAACAAAGATATTCCGGCTTTGCTCGAACAGCTCGTCCATACCTTCCTTGCCAGCGCCAGAAACCGATTGGTAAGTCGAAACGACCACCCGCGTGATGTTCGCATAATCATGCAATGGCTTAAGCGCCACGACCAGCTGAGCGGTCGAGCAGTTAGGGTTCGCAATGATGTTCTTGCGCTTGTAGCCATCGATGGCGTCCGGGTTCACCTCGGGTACGATCAGCGGAACGTCGGGGTCCATGCGGAATAGCGAACTGTTGTCGATCACCACGCAACCCGCCGCCGCCGCAATAGGTGCAAATTTCTTAGTCGCTTCCGAACCGATGGCAAAAATCGCCATGTCCCAGCCTGCCCAATCAAAATTCTCGATATTCTGGACCTTCAGCATCTTGCCGGTGTCGCCATATTCGATTTCGATGCCCTGGCTGCGCGATGACGCCAGTACCGCAACTTCGTCGGCAGGAAATTCACGCTCTGCGAGAATGTTGACGACTTCGCGGCCGACATTGCCCGTCGCGCCCGCAACTACGATACGATAACCCATGTTCATTCCCTCAAATTCAATTTGGACATTAAAAAAAGGCCGGGCTCTTTGTGGGAGCCCGGCCTTTTGTGTTCGGTTAGAAACGCAGCGCGGCTCCTGCCTTATTCGGCAGCCTCGGTGGTTTTAATTGTCGCCTTATCCGCAGGGCGCGGGTCGCGGCGTTCGGCAATACGTGCCTTCTTGCCGGTCAGACCACGCAGATAGTAAAGCTTGGCACGACGCACGACGCCCTTACGGATGACTTCGATGCTGTCGATGTTCGGGCTGTACAGGGGGAATACGCGCTCAACGCCTTCGCCGAACGACATTTTGCGTACGGTAAAGTTGGAGCCCATGCCCTTGTTCGAACGCGCGATGCACACGCCTTCATAATTCTGGATACGCGTGCGCTCACCTTCGATGACCTTCACGCCCACCTTGACGGTGTCGCCTGCACGAAATGCAGGGATTTTCTTGTTTTCGGACAAAGCCGCAATGGCTTCGGCTTCGAGTGTCTGGATGAGGTTCATGCCCCATTTAATCCTTATTCTTTTGTCGCACGTCAGAGGCAGGCTGAACCCGGGCGTCTTTGTAACGCCCCCAAAGGTCCGGTCTGCGTAACCGAGTAGCTTCCTCCGCCTGTTGTTTCCGCCAGGCAGCTATTTTTGCATGATCCCCCGATCGCAACACTTCAGGGATCATCCGCCCTTCCCAATCATTGGGCCGGGTATAGTGCGGATATTCGAGCAAATCTTGTTCAAAGGACTCCTCGTCACCGCTGGAAGTCGCGCCCATTACGCCGGGAAGCAGCCGAATGCAAGCGTCTAACAGCATCAAAGAGCCAATTTCCCCACCCGACAGGATGATATCGCCCATGCTGACTTGTTCGATTTCAGGATGAGCATCGAAAAGGCGCTCGTCAAAGCCCTCAAAGCGGCCACAGATGATGGTGACGCCAGGGCCGGAAGCAAGTTCGCGGATGCGGCTTTGCGTTATGGGAGCGCCTCGCGGGGTCATAGCGAGGATGGGGGCCAAGGGTTGCGCCGCAACGGCATGGCCAACCGCCGCCGAGAGAATATCCGCCCTAAGCACCATCCCTGCCCCGCCGCCTGCCGGTGTATCATCAACGGTGCGGTGCTTGTCGGTTGCGAAGTCGCGGATATGGATGGCCGAGCAGGACCACTTCCCCTCTTCCAAAGCACGGCCAGCGAGCGAAATGCCGAGCGGGCCGGGGAACATTTCAGGGTAGAGCGTCAGGATTTGCGCTTGGAAAGTCATATTACAAATGCGGCTTCGATTACGATCTTTTCGCCCCATTCGGGCACGGCATCTGGCGTCATCGGAACCATGAATTTCTTGCCCGGTGTGCCATCTTTGGAAGGCATCTCGATCTCAAGCACATCGCTCGCGCCGAAATTTTCGACGGCGACGCATTTGCCGAGGTCGGTGCCGTCGGTCGAGACACACGAAAGGCCAAGAAGGTCGCTGTAGTAATATTCGCCCTCGCTTAGTACAGGCAAAGCCTCACGCGGGACGGTCAAGACTGTGCTGCGCAGCTTTTCCGCCGCGTTACGGTCATTGATTTCGGCAAAGCGCGCGATTGCGCCGTCTTTGGTGGGACGCAGCGACTTAACCGTCAGCGCACCGTCATTGAAACTTTTGTACCGTTTCAAGCTGTCCAGATTTTCTGCAAACAGCTTGAGACGGACTTCACCCGTCACGCCGTGCGCACCGGAGACGGCGGCAAGCGTGACGGTGTTGACCGATTGGTCTTTTGGCAAGTCTTAGCCCTCGGCCTTTTCTTCAGTCGCTTCGTCCGCTGCAGGTGCAGCTTCTTCAGCAGGCGTTTCTTCGGCAACAGCTTCAACAGGAGCAGCTTCCTCAGCGGCAGGTGCTTCTTCAGCAACTGCTTCAGCCGTTGCAGTTTCTTCGGCTGCTGGAGCTTCCTCGGCTGCTGGAGCTTCTTCGGCTGCTGGAGCTTCTTCGGCTGCTGCAGCTTCTTCGGCAGCCGCTTCCGGTGCCGTTGCTTCAACCGCAGGAGCCGCTTCTTCAGCCGCTACTTCTTCAACGACTTCGGGCTCTGGCTCTGGCTCTGGTGCTGGAGCGGCCGCCGCTGCTGCGGCTGCTTCTTCGGCTTCGGCCAGCTTGGTTGCCTTGTCTTCCGCGCGATCCTTGGCTTTCTGGCCGGGCTCGCCCTTGTTCGGGTTGCTCTTGACCTTGCGTTCTTTAACACCAGCGATGTCGAGGAAACGGGCAACGCGGTCCGACGGTTGTGCGCCTGCTGCCAACCAATGCTTCGCACGTTCGGCGTCGAGGATCATGCGCTCTGCGCTGTCCTTGGGAAGCTGAGGATTGTAGCTGCCGATACGCTCGATGAACTTGCCGTCACGCGGTGCGCGGGCGTCGGCTACGACGATTTTATAATAAGGACGCTTTTTCGAACCGCCCCGCGACAAACGCATTGATAATGCCATAAAACTAACTCACCTTTCTGATATATTCTAAAATTAAATGTGATACTTATTTCTTTTTACTAAGAAGTCGTGCGAGGTCTGGCGGCATTCCGCCACCGCCGCCCATGCCGGGTAGGCCGCCCATTCCCGGCGGCATCGCACCGGGGGGCAGACCATGCATACCCTCCATTGCGCCGCCCAAATCTGCTCCGCCTTTTCCGCCGAACATGGCGGCGAGGCCCTTAAGCCCGCCCATTTTACGGATTCGCTTCATCGCGGTCGCCATTTCCTGATGCATTTTGATCAGCTTGTTGACATCCTGAACTGTCATGCCCGAACCCTTGGCAATGCGGATTTTCCGCTTTGCGTTTAACAATTCAGGCTTGGCGCGCTCTTTTGGCGTCATGGAGCCAATGATTGCATCCATATGGATCAGCAATTTGTCATTCATGCCGCTGGCGTCCATCGCCGCCTTGGCCTTTTTCATGCCCGGCATCATGCCTGCCAGCGCGCCAAGGCCGCCCATCTTGGTCATCTGGCGAAATTGCATGCGCAGGTCGTCCATGTCGAACTGACCCTTGGCCATTTTGGCCGCGAGCTTGTCCGCATCCTCTTTTTCGACCATTTCGGACGCTCGTTCGACGAGCCCGACAACATCGCCCATGCCAAGAATACGGCCTGCGACCCGGCTTGGGTTAAATGCCTCGATTGCATCGAGTTTTTCACCGACACCCGCGAATTTAATTGGCTTGCCGGTTATGGCGCGCATCGACAGAGCCGCACCGCCGCGTGCATCGCCGTCCATACGGGTCAGCACGATACCTGTTAGGTCAACGCGTTCGCCAAAGCTTTTGGCAACATTGACGGCGTCCTGACCCGTCAGCGAGTCCACGACCAGCAGGATTTCCTGCGGCACCGCGACCTTGGCGACGGCGCTCATCTCGTCCATCAATTGCTGGTCGACGTTCAATCGGCCTGCGGTATCGAGGATAAGTACATCAAAGCCCTGCAGTTTTGCGGCCTGAATCGCGCGTTTGGCGATGTCGACCGGCTGCTGCCCCTGCATGATAGGCAGTGTCGCCACGTCAGTCTGCGTACCGAGCGTCGCCAGTTGTTCCTGAGCCGCCGGACGATTGACGTCGAGCGAGGCCATCAGGACTTTCTTGCCCTGCTTGGCCTTCAACATCTTCGCGATTTTGGCGGTCGTCGTGGTTTTACCCGAACCCTGCAAGCCGACCATCATAATGATAGCAGGCGGAGCAACGGTTAAATTGAGGTCGCTCTGCTCCGCGCCAAGCATCTCAACCAGCGCGTCGTTGACGATCTTGACGACCTGCTGCCCGGGCGTGACCGACTTCAGCACCTGCGAACCGACCGCGGTTTCCGTAACCTTATCAACAAACTCGCGCACTACCGGCAGGGCAACGTCAGCTTCCAAGAGCGCGATACGCACTTCGCGCATTGCCTCCCGGACATCGGCTTCGTTCAAAGCACCGCGACCGCGCAGGCGATCGAACACCCCTCCCAACCGGTCGCTTAGCTTGTCAAACATGCGTGTCCCTTAACAAAACACCCCTTGCGAGGCATGAACGAGCAAAAAGCCGGTGAGCGAAACTTCGCCGACCAGCCTGGAAATAATTGATTTCCAATAATATATTAGGCTGGCAGTCAGCCCGTTACGAGCGCCCTTACCTGCGCTGACCGGCAAAGGCAATCGCTTTTTCGTTCGCGCTACGCATTCACGCCCCACAAAACCAGTCTAGATTAATGAAATATTGACCCTTTTCGGTGCATTGCAGCTGACGATGAAACCGCCTGAATTGCAGTGGACCAGCAAATGACAGACGCCGAAAACAAGGGCCAATTGCTTATGCAACCGGGTCAACGGGGCAGAAATATTCTATACAGCGTGGTCATGTTTGCGGCCATAGCGATGTTCGTTTTTATCGGTGGCCAAGTAGGATCGCAAACGGTTCGGACTTTCATCGGCAGCAGCGCGGGTGCCGATCAGGCAATGGTCACCGCATTGTTGCTGAATATCGCGCTTATTCTATTGATTTGGCGACGCACCAGCGCGCTGAGCGACGAAATAGACGTTTATCGTCAAGCAGAGGTTCGAGCGCAGCATCTTGCAATGACGGATCCATTGACCAATTTGTTCAATCGTCGCGCCGTGAAAGAAAAAACCTTGGAACTGAGCGCGCGCGCTTCGCGACGCGGCAAATCGATTGCATTCATGATGGTCGACCTGGACGGCTTCAAGAAGATCAACGATCTTTACGGGCATGACAGCGGCGACCAGTTGTTGCGCGAGGTCGCCGACCGGATGCGCGACGTAGTACCGCCGAGCAGCGTCATTGCCCGCCTGGGTGGCGATGAATTCGGCATTTGCGTGGTATTTGAACCCGAATATCCAGAGTCGGTCGATAGAATTGCCGAGGACTTGGTCGACGCCATGGCCCGCCCCGTAATGATCGGAGATGCAGAGCAGACCGTCACGGCATCAGTCGGCATCAGCCGCCCTGAACTGGATTGCGATTCAATTGATATGCTCATCCGACGAGCTGATATTGCGTTATATGCCGCAAAGAAAAACGGCAGAAACGGCTATAGCTGGTTCGAAAATGGCATGGAAGTCGAATTGCGTTCGCGAAATTCGCTGGAAGGCGATATTCGTGCAGCCATTCCAAATGACGAATTCGTTCCCTATTTCGAACAGCAAATCGATCTCGTAACCGGCGAACTGGTTGGATTTGAAATGTTGGCGCGCTGGGTTTCGCCCGTTCGCGGCCTAATACCCCCTGACGATTTCATCGCTGTTGCCGAAGAAACCGGAATGATCGGCGATTTGTCGATGAGCATCATCCGCAAGGCAATGATTGAGGCAAAGGACTGGGACCCGAAGCTGACGATATCGGTGAACATTTCTCCGGTTCAGCTTAAAGATCCCTGGCTCGCCCAGAAAATAGTCAAGTTGCTGGTAGAAACGGGTTTTCCGGCAAGTCGCCTTGAGGTCGAGATTACCGAAAGCTCGCTATTCAAGAACCTGAGCCTTGCACAATCTATTGTCGGAAGCCTTAAAAACCAGGGCATCAAGATTGCGCTGGATGATTTCGGTACCGGCTATAGTTCGCTCGCGCATTTACGTGCGCTGCCCTTCGACCGCATCAAAATCGACCGCAGTTTCGTGTCTTCAATGCTCGACAATGCCGAAAGCGCCGCAATTGTGAGCGCGATTGCCGGCCTAGGTGCCAGCCTTGATGTTCCGATTACCGCCGAGGGAATCGAAGACGACAAGATTATCGCAAAATTGCGCGGGCTTGGCTGCACGAAGGGTCAGGGCTGGTATTTCGGGCAGCCTATGAACATCGATCAGGCACGCGCCCTGCTGGCCCAGAAAGATTTGCTGCCCCATCGCCGGCGCCATGCCGAAACACGAGATGAGCAGCAGCCCAAAGAAATGTTCCGCAACGCATCCTGAGGCGTCTGCACAGGCATTCAACGCATCAACAGTAGACTTAATCATGCGCCAACCCTAAATCGCCCGCGATGACACGCGGCGAATTTCATAAAATGCACGGTTTGGGGAATGATTTCGTAATCATCGATGCCCGCGGATCACCAGTCGACATGCCGCCTCGCCGCGCTAAAGCCTTGGCCGACCGCAAGACTGGTATTGGCTGCGACCAGCTCATCATGCTTGAACCCTCTGACCTTGCCGATGTCCGTATGCGCATTTTCAATCAGGACGGCGGAGAGGTCGAATCTTGCGGCAATGCGACACGCTGTGTAGTGGCGCTACTAGGCAAGGATGTCCGGATCGAGACCGCAGGCGGCGTGATCGACGGAGTATTTGAAACCAACAGCGTCACCCTGCAAATGCCACCACCACGCTTTGAATGGCAGGATATACCGCTTGCGTTCGCTATGGACAGCGCGGAAATGCCGCTGGCGTGGGAGGAATTGGTGACCCCTATGGCGGTTAACGTCGGGAACCCGCATGTCGTATTTTTTGTTGAAGACGTTGCTGCAGTCGATCTCGAACGCCTCGGGCCACAAATCGAACATGACGCGGCGTTCCCCGAGCGGGTAAATGTCAATGTTGCGTCAGTCAAAAACGGCGCGATCTCGTTACGCGTTTGGGAGCGGGGGGTCGGTGAGACAAGGGCTTGCGGCACCGGCGCCTGTGCTACCGCAGTTGCGGCAATAAGACAGGGCAAGGTCAGCTCACCCGTCGATGTGCATCAACCAGGGGGCATATTGACCATTGGCTGGCAAGCGGATGCGCCAATCTCAATGACCGGCGGAACCACCTATGTGTTTCGTGGGGAAATCAACTGGGACGATTTCGGGTGAGTAACATCGAAGTCATCAGCATGGGTTGCCGTCTCAACCTCGCCGAGAGTAATGCGCTTGCGGAGCAACTAGCCGACCAGGCCGATGTAATTATCGTGAATAGCTGCGCAGTTACCAACGAGGCGGTACGTCAGACGCGGCAAGAGATCCGTCGGGCGCATAAGCGGCGACCGGACGCGCGGATCATGGTGACCGGATGCGCAGCCCAGGTCGAACCGGAAACTTTCCGAAACATGCCCGAAGTGTCAGCGATTTTCGGTAATGCCGAGAAGCAGGATAACGCGTTATTGCGAGAAATAGCACAACGACCCGATCGCCCGGTTGTCGTGTCTGATATCATGACGCTGGAACAGACAGCGCCGCATCTGGTCACGGCCTATTCAGGCAAGACCCGCGCCTTTGTTGAAGTACAAAATGGGTGCGACCATCGCTGCACCTTCTGTATTATACCTTATGGACGAGGAAACAGCCGCTCGGTCCCTGCTGGCAGCGTAGTCGGGCATATCCGGCAGCTGGTGGACAAGGGCTTCAAGGAAGTTGTCCTGACGGGGGTGGATGTTACCAGTTACGGCCACGACTTGCCCGGAAAGGCAAATCTGGGGCAGTTGGTGGAACGCATCCTTAAGCTGGTGCCCGAATTGGAACGGCTCCGTTTATCCTCAATCGACGGCGTCGAAATCGACGACCGCTTGTTCGAACTTATCGTGGGCGAACCACGCTTGATGCCGCATATTCATTTGTCGCTACAGGCGGGCGACAATATGATCCTCAAGCGAATGAAGCGGCGGCATGATCGTGAACTTGCGATTGATCTCGTTGCCCGCATGAAGGCGCAGCGTCCTGAAATCGCAATAGGCGCGGACATAATCGCTGGTTTCCCGACCGAAGATGATGCCATGTTTCAAAATAGCATTGACCTTATCCGGCAATGCGAAATCGTCCACGGCCATATCTTCCCTTATTCCCCCAAGAAAGGCACGCCCGCGGCGCGGATGCCCCAAGTTTCATCGCAGATTATCAAAGCTCGCGCGAAGGAATTGCGTGAAGCGGTGGCGGACGAGCGAGCACATTGGCTCCAATCGCTCACTGGCAAAGCGCAAAAAATAGCGGTCGAACATGGCGGCTGCGCTGGTCATGCCGAAAATTTCGCTTATGTGAAGCTCGATAGGCCAATGCCCGAGGGCAGCATCGTTTCGGCCATGGTTATCGGTATAGAGGATGGGGCATTGCGCACAGAGGTTATTGCATGAGCGAGAAAGCGGGCTGGAAAGACCGGTTGTTCGGCGGCCTCAAAAAAACATCAAGCAAGCTGACCGATAATATCACCGGCCTCGTCACTAAGGCAAAGCTGGAAGCCGAAGATCTGGACGAGATCGAGGATGCTCTGATCGCCTCGGACCTTGGTCCGGCGATGGCGGCGCAAATCAGGGAAAAAATAGCAGCCGGCCGTTTCGACAAAGGCATCGATGCCGAAGGCATCCGCCAGATTGTCGAGGACGAGATCGCCGCCGTGCTCGCTCCTGTTGCTGAACCGCTTGATATCGATGCTTTCCCGCGTCCGCAGGTAATCCTCGTCATCGGCGTCAATGGTTCGGGCAAGACCACGACCATTGCCAAGCTGGCACATTTGTTTCTGGAACAGGATTATGGCGTGATGCTCGCCGCTGGCGACACTTTTCGCGCCGCAGCCATTGGCCAGCTCAAGGTCTGGGCAGACCGCATCGGCGTGCCAATCGTCACCGGCCCTGAAGGCGGCGATGCTGCAGGCGTTGTTTTCGATGCAGTCAAACGCGCAACCGCCGAAGGCATCGATGTGTTGATCGTCGATACCGCAGGACGATTGCAGAACAAGCGCGAGTTAATGGACGAGCTGGCCAAAATTCGTCGTGTACTCGGGCGACTCAACCCGGAGGCGCCGCATGATGTCGTGCTGGTGCTCGATGCTACCACCGGCCAGAATGCACTGTCGCAGATCGAAATATTCAAGGAAGTAGCCAACGTGACCGGTCTGGTGATGACCAAACTTGATGGAAGCGCAAGGGGCGGCATCCTCGTCGCTGCGGCCAAACAATTCGGTCTGCCGATTCATGCCATTGGGGTTGGCGAAACCATAGATGACCTTCGCCCATTCAATGCGAAGGATCTGGCACGTGCTATCAGCGGTGGCGCGCAATGACCGACGCAGCGGAAGGTAAGAAACCCTCAGGGTTACTAAATTTTGCACTAGATTTCGGGCCGTTGCTAATCTTTTTCTTGGGCTCGCGTTTCGGCAGTTCCGAAAAGGACCCTGTGCAGGGCCCCATCGTTGGCACGGCGGCATTCATGGTCGCAATTGTGATTGCGATGATCGTGTCGAATTGGAAACTCGGCAAGATTTCGCCAATGATGAAGATGTCTGCGGTTTTCGTCATCGGCTTCGGCGCGCTAACATTATATTTCCGCGACTTCGGCTTCATCCAGCACAAGGCAACGGCGGTTTACCTGCTATTTGCGACGATAATTCTAATTGGTTGGATGCGCTCAAAGCCGGCGCTCAAATATCTGCTTGAGCAGGCCTATGATGGCCTAACCGAACATGGCTGGCTCAAGCTCTCACTCAATTGGGGTCTTTTCTTCCTCGTGCTCGCTGCGGTCAATGAGGCAATGATTCCTTTTCTGACCAGCGACCAGTATATCGCCGTCAAAACATTCGGCCTGCCCGCGCTTACATTCCTGTTCGCGTTGGCAAACATTCCCATGTTAATGCGAAACGGCCTCAATCTGGGCGAAGAGACTAAAGAAGGCGCGAAGCCTGACTTGAAACGTTGAACAGGCTTGGCTAGGCTGAAAGCCAAGCTGAAGATTTAATATAGGGGAAGCAAAATGGCGAAGTTTTTTGGAAATCTGCACTTGGTGCTAGTAGTTGGGGTGCTCGCGGCAATTGCCGTTATGTTTAGCCTCGATGCCGACGCCGTAACGGCTAATTCAGTGTCGCGCTGGCTACACACCTTCTTCGGTATATTGTGGATCGGCCTGTTGTATTATTTCAACTTCGTGCAAATTCCGACGATGCCGAAAATTCCCGCCGAATTAAAGCCAGGCGTGTCGAAGCATATTGCCCCCGCCGCCTTGTTTTTCTTCCGCTGGGCTGCTGCTTTGACAGTGCTCACCGGCTTGATCATTGCCTATCTGACGGGCTATTTGCATCAGGCGTTCACATTCCAAGACCCGTATAAGCTCATCGGCGTTGGCATGTGGCTGGCGGTCATCATGGCGTTCAACGTGTGGTTCATTATCTGGCCAAACCAGAAAAAAGCGCTTGGATTGGTCGAAGCGGATGATGCAACCAAGGCAAAGGCGGCAACAACCGCAATGATGACATCACGCTTGAACACATTACTGTCGATTCCGATGCTATATTCAATGGTGAGCTTTAACGGCGGATAAATTCGGAATTTGCTGATGTTTGCGAAAGGGCGGCTTAGGTCGCCCTTTTTCTTATCCTAAAAGGTCATGCTTTTTCAGTGTGTGCCGAAGCTGGTCGTAACTCAGGTTCAGCGCTTTTGCTGTCTGTCGCTGGTTATATCGGCATTTAGCAAGCGCTTGTTCCAGAACCGCTTTTTCATATTTTTCGGTTGCTTCACGAAAGTCGGCTACATCTACGACCTGACTTAGATCGGTCGAAAACCGCGCCTCATTCCCGCTTTCGCTGTCGACAGTCGCGTGCGTCGGTGCCGACGTCGCAATACCGCTTCGCCATGGGCTTTCGAACGGATCGAACTGGACGTAGTCGACCGGTTGGCTAGGGTCTGCCCAGCGATACACCGCGCGCTCGATAACGTTGCGCAATTCGCGAACATTGCCTGGCCAGAGATGGTTTTCCATCGCGCGCTGCGCTACCTCACCGAAACCGGGCCAGCTATCCCAGCCAAGCTCCGCTGCCATTCGTCGTCCGAAGTATTCCGAAAGCACTTCGACATCGCCTTCGCGCACCCGCAGAGGCGGTAAGGTAATCACTTCAAAGCAAAGCCTGTCGAGAAGGTCAGCGCGAAATTTCCCGGCATCGACCATATTGGGCAAATGTTCGTTGGTCGCTGCAACGATACGCACATCGACGCGCACGGGTCGTGAAGAACCGATGCGCGTAACCTCGCCATATTCAACCGCGCGCAACAATCGCTCCTGCGCGCCCATGCTGAGTGTACCCAATTCGTCGAGAAATAAAGTTCCACCATCGGACTCTTCGAATCGCCCCACTCGCACCCGAGTTGCGCCGGTAAACGCGCCTGCCTCATGCCCGAACAATTCGGCTTCGATCAGCGTTTCCGGCAAAGCGGCGCAGTTCATAGTTACAAGCGGCCCGTCCCAGCGCGAGCTTAGCCGGTGCAGTCGCTCGGCGATCAATTCCTTGCCTGTCCCGCGTTCACCGACCACCAGTACCGGTCGGTTCAACGGTGCGGCGCGGCTAGCGCGCTCGACAGCGTCCAGAAAGGCCGATGATTGCCCGATAAATTGATGGCTTTCCCTATCCATGTTCAAACATTGGCATAATTCACCACCTGTTGGCAATAATTACTAGCGTATTTGTGCCAGCAACATAAATAATTGGCTAATTTCCGCAAAAAACTGAAATTGGCACGCTCCCTGCAAAGATATTGGCAAGCCGGTAAGACGCCGGCAAATCGAACAAAGGGAAGACCAAAATGAGCACCGGAACCAAAGCACAGGAAAATGAAAGCCGCCTTGGCATTGCAATTGCGCTGTCGATGACGATGATCTTCACAAGCTATGCGATCGCGGTGTTCAATCACAAGGAAGATACGCAGGCTTATGCAACCTCCCCCTCCCATCGGCCAGCCGTCGTCAGCTACATTGCCTGACTTCGTCAGCCCGCGACCGGGGCGCCCCAGCTCCCCCCTTGTCCCGGTCGCCCCCATATTAGAAGAAGCACGTAGAAGTACACAGAATCGGAGTTACCCAATGGGCATTTTCTCTCGCACCCGCGACATCATCGCCGCCAACGTCACCGACCTGCTCGACAAGTCGCAAGACCCGGCAAAGATGATCCGCATGATCATCCTCGAGATGGAGGAGACGCTCGTTGAAGTCCGCGCTTCTGCCGCGCGCACAATCGCCGACCAGAAAGAACTACGCCGCCATATCGACAAGCTGAACACGCTTGAAAACGACTGGACCGACAAGGCGCAGCTTGCTCTGTCGAAGGACCGTGAAGATCTGGCCAAGGCCGCTTTGCTCGAAAAGCGCAAGGCGACTGACATGCGCGTGCAGCTGACTACTGAAGTCGATGTGCTAAATGATGCGCTGAAAGCATCGGAGCAGGACATCCACAAGCTGCAGAAAAAGCTCGCAGATGCGCGTAGCCGTCAGAATGCGCTGATGACCCGCCTCGAAAGCGCGGAAAATCAGGTCAAGCTGCGCACGATGTATAATGGCGACAAGGTTCGCGAAGCATTCTCGCGCTTTGATGTCCTCGAACGCCGCGTCGATGAAGCGCAGGGATATGCCGACGCGCTGAAGATCGGTAGTGACGCGCCACGTACGCTTGGTGATGAAATTGCCGCACTGGAAAGCTTCGACGTTGTCGATGCCGAACTGGCAGCGATGAAGAAGGCCATGAAGCAAGACGTAAAGAAGGAGGGCTAAGCCGATGGACGAAGTCTTAGTTCCCGTTTTCGTTGTCGGCATGCTGTTCATCGGCTTGCCCTGGCTCATCCTGCATTATGTCACTCGTTGGAAAACAGCCGCTACGCTGACCAACGACGACGAACGAATGTTGGGCGATATGAACGATCTTGCCCGACGACTTGAAGACCGCCTCGACACCGTCGAGCGTCTGGTCGCTGCGGACAATCCCGACTGGCACCCCCGCCGGATCGACCATGACGCAGAAGATTATACCCCAGAAAATATCCGCCGGCTGGAAAGGAACCGCTGAAATGTCAGGGAGTCACACCAAATTCTATCTCGATAAGCAAAACGCAAAGTGGAAAGGCGTTTGCGCCGGGATCGCGGATTATACCGGGGTCAATATCCTCTGGGTTCGGCTTGGCGCGGTTATGCTGACCTTGATGGGCGGCTTTCCCTGGACGCTAATTGCTTACTGGATCACAGCGTGGATGGCGGACAAGAAGCCGATCCACCTTTATACCGACGACCGTGAGGAACAGAAATTCTGGCAGGGTGTGCGCCAATCCCCTGCCCGTACCACCCGCGACATCCGCTCGCGCTTCCGCGAAATCGACAGCCGTATGGCCGATATCGAAACCTATTATGTCAGCAACAACAAGCAGCTGGCCGATGAAATCGAAAGCCTGCGCTGAGCGCGGCTGCGGGGAGGAACTGGATTATGGAAGCTGAAGCATTTTTCCTGACCACTTTTTTGGGGATGGCGATCGGGGCGATCTGCACCTTGACAATCCAATGGTATGGGCGGCGCAAGGTCAAGGCAGCGCTGAAAAGCGAAGGTATCGCGCCGAGCCGTCAGACCGAATTATTGAGCAACGAAAATGAAGCCATGCGCGGGCAGATGTCGCGGCTCGAAGAGCGGCTGTCGGTGATGGAACGCATCACGACCGACAGCCATATGACCCTGAATCAGGAACTGGAGCGGTTGCGCTAAGCATCCCTAAACGAAGGAAGTGACAATGTTTACTCTCATCATTCTCGGCCTCGTGGCATGGTTTGCATACCGTCACTTCGCCAACAAGAAGCGTGAAACCGACCGTCGCAACTGGAGTGTGGATTTCCGCAACACCGACATCCGTCCCATCACCCGCCGCCTGCCCTGGAAGGATCTGTAATGAATTTTGCAGGACCATCGTTTATCGTTGCCATTGTGCTCATCTGCACCGCTGGCTGGATATTTAACAATTGGATACGTGCCCGCCACGGCTACCCACTCGAAAATGAATGGGGTGGGCAAACCGCCAAAGTCGATGCCGACGCCGATCGCAAGATCATGCTGCTAAGCAGCGAGAACGAATCGCTCAACGGCAAAATCGGTCATCTGGAAGAACGCATCGCGGTGCTGGAGCGCATCGTCACCGACAAGGCCGGACGGCTGTCTGAAGAAATCGAGAATCTGCGCTGAGCAATAGAAGGAAAGCGATATGGACCCGAGTTTGATAGAAGGCCTGATGCGGCTCGCGATGCCGGCGACGTTGATCGTTTTCATGGGTGTCGGCGGGATGGTCCTCACGACATGGTTACGTATCAAGAACGGCTATCCGCTCGACGGCGCTTGGGGTCAAAAGCTTTACCCGAAGACCGATCAGGAATCGATCGAACGCGTGCGCCTGCTCAGCCAGGAAAACGCCCAACTGCGTGCCGAGCTTGGCTCGGTCAAGGATCGCCTCGCCAACATCGAGAAGATCGTCGTTGATGACAGCCACCGCCTGACCGCCGAAATCGAATCGCTTCGCGGCCCGACGAACTGAGGAAAGAGCAGTGGATATCAACCCCCTTTTGATCCCCATATTGGGCATAAGCTGTGGCCTGCTCGCGATTTTTTCTGGTGCTATTGTAAGACCTTGGCTGAAGCTGAAGGAACGCCAGATGGAACTGAACGCGAATAATATTGCCGAAAAAGCTGCGCAATATGCCGCCGATAAGGGCCGCCTTGAAGAGCGGGTAGCCGTGCTCGAACGCATCATAACCGATCAGGGCTACAGCCTTGCGAAGGAAATCGAAGAACTGCGCAGCCTGCCACCCAAGCAAGTCACGCCAAAACCCGATCTGATTTAAGGAGCAAGCATATGGGTCCGTTTGAAATGGTTGTAGCGATCATATTGATCGTCACGGTCGGCAAGATCATCCAAAACAAGCAGCGTGCGAAACACGGTATCATCGAAGATGAAGATATGCTGGGCAACAAGACCCAGCGGCTTATCGGGAACAACGACCCCAAAGCGATGCAGGACGAGATCAAAATGCTGAAAGACCGCATCCAGGTGCTCGAACGCATCGCGACCGACAACAACAGCGCCAACGATCTTAACCGCCAAATCGAGGAACTGCGCGGCCGCTAAGGCGGGGCGCTTTGGAACGACAGGAGGAAGCCATGCCGCAAGATCCTAATTTCTACATCATCACCGGCGCCTTTGCGGTGCTTTGCGTCGGAATCGTCTCGTCACTTAGCCTGCGCGGTTGGCGCGACTGGATTGCCTTGAAGCACGCTGAACTCGATATCGCCCGTCACGCAAGCGATGCACCCGTCCCGTCGGCGACGTCGCGCATCGAAGTCGCCGACCTCAAAGAACGCGTAAAAAAGCTTGAAGCCATTGCGGCAGGGATTGATATCTGAACCCTGCCGCCATAAGCGCAGCAGCCATGAACGCGCTCTCCGATATCCAAAACGAATATGAATTTCTCGAGCCCGATGACCGCTATCGGCTGCTGATCGATTTAGGCAAGGAATTGCCGCCCATGCCGGATGCGCTGAAAACCGATGCGACGCTTGTGCGTGGCTGTTCAGCAAGCGTTTGGGTTTATCCGGTAGTCGAAAACGGGCAACTGAAATTCCTCGCAGACAGCAACGCTGCGATCACCAAAGGCATTATCGCGCTAGTGCTGAAAACCGTCGATGGCAAATCGGTGAGCGACATCCTCGAAACAGACATCGAAACCGCACTCGTCCCGTTCGATCTCAAAAACCAGCTAAGTTCGAACCGGACTCAAGGCATTCCGAACATGATTGCCCTTATCCGCGAAACCGCCGTGCGCTTCGCAGCCTAGCCCTTCCACTCGCGTCGTTCTTCGGCAACGCGCAGCACGTCATAGGCTGCCTGTCCTGCCTGAAAAGCCTTGGCAGATTCTGCATCCCCGGGGTTGACGTCAGGATGGGTTAGCTTGGCAATTTGCCGCCATGCTTTTTTCGCATCGTCAAAGTTGGAATCGCTTTCGAGGCCCAAGATGTCGAGTGCGTGCATTTCGTCGCGGCTGCGGCTGCCGTCGCCTGACCCGGCCCAGCCATAATGCGCGGCTTCTTTGTAGCCCGAAAAATCACGCTTCTCATTGGCTTCGCGTTGCTCAGCCTCTTCCTTGGTCAGTCCCTCAAAATAGTCCCAGCCGCGGTTATATTCGCCGGCATGTTCCTCGCAAAACATCCAGCGATCGGGGCTGTTCGGTGATTTGGGCGCGGGGCAATTGCCCGCCTTGTTACAACCATAGCGGTCGCATAGACGCACCTGCTGCGCCTCGCTGCTGCTGCCGTAGCCGCGCCAGCGAG
This sequence comes from Sphingomonadales bacterium, assembly GCA_031400695.1. Classification (GTDB taxonomy): domain Bacteria; phylum Pseudomonadota; class Alphaproteobacteria; order Sphingomonadales; family Sphingomonadaceae; genus Sphingorhabdus_B. Next base: position 94,551 of record JANNQI010000035.1, read on the forward strand.
GGAATCCCCAGTCATTTTTGCCTGTAACGCGAACCATGCCGTCCCTTTAACGGCGGCATGGCGCTTATGCTAGTGGGGGAAATGCCTAATTATGCGCCGGACATCGCACCGGTCATCATCGCGCTGCCAAAGAACGTGGTGAACAGCAGGCCGACGATAATTCCCGACACAACGAGCGAGAGCACGATGTAGATCAGCACGATCACAACGGTGAACCCGGCCACTTTTTCCTGTGGCACACCCAGGACAGGCTTGAGTCCGAGATACATGAGGTAAACCACATAGGCGATAGCTGCGAGCGAGATCAAACCACCCAAAATCGGTATCCAGCTGACGAGCCCCACGACCCATGTCGGGGTGGAGGCATAGGTCATCAGCTTGGTCGACTGCACCAAATCGGATTTGCCATTAAAGCTGGGTGAAACGGCATTGACGACCATCGACATGAGGTAGAGCGTAACCAGCGACAGGACGTATCCAATCACTGCCATACCCGCGACGGCGGTAAAGCCCATCGCCATCGCTCCGCCGCCCATTCCGCCGAGGCCTGCTGCGGACATACCGAGTGCGCCGGTGAATATGATTCCGGCGACCAGCGGAATTGCAGCCAAAATCATGGCGTAACCAGTAAACAGGCCGCCAACGGTGGCTGGCTCGGCCGCGATGACATTCCACTCATCGGCTGGTTTCATCAAAATATTTTTCGCACGATCGACAATCGACACGGTATTTCCCCTCTGAAAATGGTCC
>JANNQI010000036.1:0-10843 GCA_031400695.1 Sphingomonadales bacterium
AGGTCAGCATCCGCCCCCGCACGCCGCGTTGCCTTTGCCAGTGGCGCAATCGCGCGCACCAGCGCGTTACCGGCGTCGATTGAAACCCCCGCCTTGGCGTAGGTATAGGGTTCATCCGGGTTCTGTTTTGCGTCCATTTACAGCCGTTAGCGAGAACAGGCTTGGAATTCCACGCCTATGTCGCCTAAAGACCACGCAATGACAAAATCGGGCGGGAAATGGTTTCGGATTGCGGCGATCGGCTTGCCTTTGGCGCTGGTCACCGGCGGGATCGTGATTGCCCAGATCGAAGGGCCGAAGCGCGGAATCAATCCGATTGCCAGCAATGGCGATTTCGAGGTTACCAACGTCTCGGTCAACGTCACTGGCAAAAATGCCTTTGAAGCCCGGCAAAGAGGCTGGGAAGAGGCACAGCGCCTCGCATGGGCTGCGCTGTGGCGCAAAACGCACGGCAGCGCGGGGTCGGAATTGTCGGACACGACGCTTGACGGGATTGTTGCCGCGATTGTTGTCGAGCAAGAACAAATCGGTCCGCGCCGCTATGTTGCCAAACTGGGCGTGTTATTTGATCGTGCGCGGGCAGGTCAGTTACTGGGCGTCAGCGGGGTTGTGCGCCGTTCCGCGCCACTTTTGCTGCTGCCGATAACTTACAGTGCGGGCGCGCCGACGCTGTTCGAACAACGCACCTCGTGGCAGCGCAGCTGGGCCAAATATCGCACAGCTGACAGCCGTATCGACTATGTGCGCCCAAGTGGCGCAGGCGGCGAGTCGCTATTGCTCAACGCTGGCCAGATCGACCGCCGGAGCCGCATCTGGTGGCGCACCATTCTCGACCAATTTGGCGCGGCGGATGTCATCATACCGATTGCCAGGATCGAACGGCTTTGGCCGGGTGGGCCAGTGGTCGGCCGCTTTTCGGCGCGCTATGGCCCCGATAACAAATTCCTCGGCTCCTTCACGCTCCGCACCGCCAATAGCAGCGGCATCCCAGCCATGATGGATCAGGCCGTTGTCCGCATGGACCAGCTGTTCCAGTCCGCTCTGACGAGCGGCCGCCTACGCGCCGATGCCTCATTGGTGTTGGAAGAAGAGGTTGTCGAGGAAGAAGAACTCGAAACGGATGTCGAGGAAGCACCCGTCGAGGGCGAACTCGATCCCAATATCGAGGCGCCGGTCATCCGATCGCTTGATGATGTCGTAAAATCGATCGTACCCGAGAACGAGCTGCAGCGCGACTTGCCACCAGCACCCGCACCCCAGCCAAAACAGTGACCGACGCGCAGACCTGATATGCGCCAGATTGCTTTGCCTTTGGACGAACTGCGTGGTGGTGGTTCGTCGAGCCTAATCATTACCGATGCCAACGCGACCGCTTTTACAGGGCTCGGTAATGCCGCGGGCTGGCCTGGGCGATGTGCGATATTGGTTGGTCCAGCGCGATCGGGCAAAAGCTTGATGGCGCGCTATCTGGCTGGGCAAGGTGGCACTGTGATCGATGACGCGGAAACGGCCGGAGCACAGATGCTGTTCAATGCTTGGAACCGTGCTCAGGAAAGCGGGAATGCATTATTGCTCGTTTCTCGGTGGCATCTGGCGGATTGGCATGTCGAGTTGCCTGACTTGCGCTCGCGGCTGGGCGCAGCATTACTGTTCGAAATTTCTCCGCCGGATGACGAGATGATCGAGCAGTTATTGCAGAAACAATTGGCCGACCGGGGCGCAGCTATCAGCATTGATGCGCTCAGTTATGTGAAACGCCGTATCGAGCGCAGCTATGCCGCCATTGAAGCCTTTGCGCGAAATGCCAACGCGATGGCAATGGCGGAGAATGCGCCGGTCAATCTCGCACTGGTAAAGAGAGTTTTGGAAGCCTAGCCGCAGCTAATTTGGGTTATGACCATAAAGTCGTCATACGCGATGTTCAGCCGGTCGTTCCTATAATCCATGGTCACTGCGGTGCGCGGCGGTATCCAGCGAAGCATTTTGCTGCCTGTCTTTTTCATCAGCTCGCTCGCCAGTTCGGCGCTGGTTTTTTGGCCGACGGCATATTGTGCCGCTTCGGCGCTGCACTCAAAACCACCTGCGTCTTTTTCCGGCATTGGTGTCGTCGTGTAGGGTGCTTCCCGCGCGGGACCGGCGCAGCTTGCGAGAACCAGTGCGACCAAGAGCGACGCAAAATTCATGTCACCAGATCCTCCTCGTGCGTCCTTGTCATCTTCAGCTTACCGTTCACCACAGCAAAAGCTAATCGGCCTTCGACCAGATCGAGCGCGTCTTGACCAAATTGTTCAAAGCGCCAACCCGTCAGGACTTCGAGATCCTCGCGCTCGCCTGCCGCCAGCCGTTCGAGTTCCTCGGTGCGCACGATTAAACGCGGCGCAACGTTGATCTCACGCGACCGGATTTTGAGCAGTAGCTTGAGCAGGTCGGCCACTAGCCCGCCTTCCTTGCCACCACCATTGCCGCCCCGCGCGCGATCGGGAAGGGCGTCGCGTGCCAATGGATGACTGGACTCGATCACCGCCATCAGCCGCGCGCCGATATCATTGTCGCGCCATGCCGGCGAAAGCCCGCGCACCCGCGCCAGATCGGCCTGAGTCTTTGGCGGATGCGCCGCTACATCGGCGAGCGTCTCGTCCTTCATGATCCGCCCGCGCGGGATATTCTTGCGCTGCGCTTCTTTTTCGCGCCACGCGGCCATCGCTTGCAAGCGGCCGAGCACATCGGGTTTGCGCGACTGCACCTTGATCCTTACCCAAGCATTTTCAGGGTCGTTGCGATAATTGTCGGCGTCGGAAATTCGTTCCATTTCGTCATTGAGCCACATGCCCCGCCCGGTCGTTTTGAGCTTTTCAAGCATCATTGGAAATATCACCGACAGATGCGTGACGTCGGCAATAGCGTAGTCAATCTGGCGTTTATCGAGCGGCCGCCGCGACCAGTCGGTAAATCGCGCACCCTTGTCGAGCTGGATACCCATCCACAAATCGACCAAATTGGAATAGCCGACCTGCTCGCCTTGGCCCAAAGCCATCGCCGCGATTTGTGTGTCGAACATCGGATGCGGCGTCTTGCCGGTCAGGTTGAAGAAAATCTCGATATCCTGGCCGCCCGCGTGGAAGACCTTCAGCACATCCTCGTTATTGCATAGCAACTCAAGCATCGGCGTCATGTCTAGGCCGTCTGCCTTTGGATCGATTGCTGCCGCTTCGTTGGCGTCAGCCAACTGGACGAGGCAAAGGTCGGGATAATAGGTATTTTCCCGCATGAACTCGGTATCAACCGCAACAAAGGGTGATTTAGCGAGCCGCTCGCATAATTCGGCGAGACGTTTGCTGTCGGAGATGAGCGGGTGAATCTGCATTGGTGGCTGCCGTAGCACCCATTCCCGACTTGACAAAGTGCCCGTGCACGGTTGTTAGGCGCGCTTTCCACAGCTTTTTTGAATTGAGTGACCCATGCACGCCTATCGCAGCCACAAATGCGCTGAACTTCGCGCCTTAGACGTCGGCCAGACTGTCCGCCTGTCGGGTTGGGTGCACCGCAAGCGCGACCATGGCGGCGTGCTTTTCGTCGATCTGCGTGACCATTATGGCATGACGCAGATTGTTGCCGACAGCGATAGTCCGGCATTGGCGATCCTTGAAGGTCTCCGTGTCGAAAGCGTGGTTACGATTGATGGCGAAGTTAAGGCGCGTAGCACCGCGACGGTGAATGCAAACCTGCCAACCGGCGACATCGAAGTTTTTGCGCGTTCGGTCACTGTGCTCGGTAAATCCGAAGAACTGCCGCTGCCTGTTGCGGGCGAGCAGGAATATCCTGAAGAAACCCGGCTCAAATACCGTTTCCTCGATCTGCGTCGCGAAACGCTGCACGCTAACATAGTCAAGCGCACGCAGATCATCCGCGAAACCCGCCGACGGATGGAAGATATCGGCTTTACCGAATATTCCACGCCGATCCTGACCGCGTCGTCGCCGGAAGGCGCGCGCGATTTCCTCGTGCCCAGCCGCATTCATCCCGGCAAATTTTTCGCGCTGCCGCAAGCACCGCAGCAGTATAAGCAGTTGCTGATGGTCGCAGGGTTCGATCGTTATTTCCAGATTGCGCCGTGCTTCCGCGACGAAGACCCGCGCGCCGACCGGCTGCCGGGCGAATTCTACCAGCTCGATCTGGAAATGAGTTTCGTCACGCAGGAAGAAGTGTGGGACACGATGGAGCCGGTAATGGCTGGCGTGTTTGAGAGCTTTGCGGACGGCAAAACGGTCACACCAGCAGGTGAGTTTCCGCGCATTCCCTATTCGAAGGCAATGCTTGATTACGGAACCGACAAGCCAGACTTGCGCAACCCGCTAATCATCCATGACGTGACCGACCATTTCCGCAAAAGCGGATTTGGGCTGTTCGAACGGATCGTCGAAAGCGGCGGTGTTGTCCGCGCCATCCCTGCGCCGAAAACGGCGGAAAAGAGCCGCAAGTTCTTTGACGACATGAACGAATGGGCGCGCAGCGAGGGCCATGCCGGGCTCGGCTATGTAACTCGCAAGGGCGGCGAATTCGGCGGTCCTATTGCCAAGAACCACGGCGAAGAAGGCATGGCTGCGATCTACGACGCCATCGGACTTGGTCCCGATGACGGCTGTTTCTTTGCCGCTGGCAAGGAAGAGCAGGCAGCCAAGCTAGCGGGTGCGGCGCGTACGCGGACGGGCGAACAACTAGACCTCATCGAGCAGGACGCCTTCCGCTTCTGCTGGATCATCGACTTCCCGTTCTACGAATGGAGCGAAGAAGACAAAAAGGTCGACTTCGCGCATAACCCGTTTTCAATGCCGCAGGGCGGTTTGGAAGCGTTGCAGACGCAAGATCCGCTCACCATTAAGGCCTATCAGTATGACATGGTCTGCAACGGCTACGAACTCGCATCGGGTTCTATTCGCAACCAGTATCCCGAATTGATGGTCAAGGCGTTCGAGCTCACCGGACTAACGCAAGCCGATGTCGAAGAACGCTTCGGTGGAATGTACCGCGCTTTCCAATATGGCGCACCTCCGCATGGCGGCATGGCGGCGGGTGTTGACCGCATGGTGATGTTGCTCTGTGGCGTGCAGAATCTGCGCGAAATTACGCTGTTTCCGATGAACCAACGCGCCGAAGACCTGCTGATGGGCGCGCCGTCGCCTGCCGAACCCAAGCAGTTGCGTGAACTGAATATCCGTGTGGTCGAACAAGCGCCAAAGGCGTAATTGTCCCTATATCGAACGGTTTTGCCAGCCGCCTTGTTTCGGACGCCATAAGGTGCTGAAATGGTAGGATGAAGACTGACCTTTCGGACTATGAATCCGGCAACAAATATGATGGCGATTACGATGCGGACCTGAAAGCGCTTCAGGACCGGCTCGCAGAATTGCAGTCGCTGCATATCCTGCACGAGGCACGCACGTTGATCGTTGTCGAAGGCTGGGATGCTGCGGGCAAAGGCGGAGCGATCAAGCGGCTGACCGCCAATTGGGACCCGCGTTATTATCAGGTGTTCTCGATTTCCGCCCCAACGTCCGAAGAGAAAGACAAGCATTTCCTCTGGCGGTTCTGGAACAAACTTCCGGGCAAATGCGAAGTCAGCATCTGGGATCGCAGCCATTATGGCCGCGTGCTGGTCGAGCGTGTCGAAGGCTTTTGTAGCGAGGCCGAATGGCGACGCGGCTATGACGAAATCAACGAGTTCGAATCGCGGCAGGGCGAAATCGGCACAAAGATCATAAAGCTATTCCTGCATGTGACTCAGGAAACGCAGGACATAGTGCTGACCGAGCGCCTTGATGACCCGGCGAAGCGCTGGAAGGTGACCGCGGAAGACTTTCGGAACCGCGAAAAGCGCGACGGATATCTCGACGCGATGAAGGATATGTTCAAGCGCACCGACACGCATTGGGCACCTTGGACGGTGATCGACGGAAACAACCAGAAAGCGGCGCGGATTGCCGTGCTTCAGCATGTAGTCAAGGAGCTGGAAGCTAGCGTTCCGCAGGAATTTCCCGAAGCGGATGCCGAGATTATGGCGATGGCACAAAAATCCTTGGGTTATTCTCCAAAAGGATAACTGATCGCCATCACTTCCCATTCTTTGGGACCATTAGGCAGCGTTACGGTTTTTACATCGCCAACCCGTGCGCCGCGTAATGCCCTTGCCATTGGCGAATTCCAGCCGATTCGTCCTTCACCCGCAGCTGCCTCATCGTCCCCTACAAGCGTGATGACACGATGTGTATCATCGACATCGGCAATCGTAACCGTGGCTCCGAAGAACACCCGGCTGCGATCCTCTTGCTTTGAAGGGTCGAGCACCTTGGCGCCCTTCATTTTCTTGGAAAGCTGTCCCAATTCCCGGTCGATTGCGCGCAATTTCTGACGACCATAAATATAGTCGCCATTCTCGCTCCGATCCCCGTTACCAGCCGCCCAGCTCACAACTTCAACGACTGCGGGGCGCTCGACGGCAAACAATTGTTCGTAGCGCGCACGCAATGCGGCGAATCCGGCGGGAGTAATCGGGTTTGTGCGCTCCATTACCGGAGTCTATGTCACCCCGGCGTCGATTTGCCCAGATAATGGCTCAACAGATTGGGTTTTTTGTATCGCGCGCGTTCCGGATGCAGGTGATCGTACATCACTGCATTTTCCAGCACGCGCTGCACATAATCGCGCGTTTCCGAGAGTGGAATTTTCTCGATCCACTCCAATATGCCGATTTCGCCCGTGCGCGGGTCGCCATAGGCTTTGAGCCATTTGTTCACATTGCCTGGTCCGCCATTATAAGCAGCAATCGCAAGCGGGTAACTGCCGCCATAATAATCGAGCATCCGCTGGATGTAAGTTGAGCCCAACGCGATATTGTAATCCGTATCGACGGTCAGTGCTTCGGGTCGATAGGACATGGCAATCTTGCCCGATGTCTCGCGCGCCGTGCCAGGCATAAGTTGCATCAGACCGCGAGCGCCGGCGTGGCTGACGGCAGCTTTGTCGAACTGGCTTTCCTGACGCATAATGGCGTGGGCGAGCGTCCAGTTGTGGTTCTGGGAAGCGGGGAAGTTGACTGTCGGGTAGCCGTTGGCCAGCATTTCCGAGTAGCCGAAATAGCGCGCAGTCCGTCCGGCCATTACAGCCAAATCTGGCCTATTTATCTTGCTGGACAGGCCGATGGCTGTTGCAAATTCACCTGGCGTTTTTGCATTTCTCGCAATTGCCCTCAGGAAGTTGCTTTGATCTTTCCAGCTACCATATTTCGAAGCAAGTGCTGCGGCCAGATAAATTGGCGGGCCCCGGCCATCCGTCAGCGGTGGAGCGGAGTCTGCAACTCGCGGTACCGATGGTAACGGACGACGCAATTGTTCAAGCGCCAACTGCCCGAAAAAGCTCTCATAAAAATTGGCGGCCTGTTCATTATAGCGGGTCGCTGCAGCCTGGTCACCAGCACGTGTGGCGGCTATCCCGGCCCAATACAGTCCTTTGGACCGTGTCTGCGGTGCTTTGGCAGCGTCGGCATATTTGCTAAACATTGATACCGCGTCGCGCGGACGACCGAGACGTTCGAGCGCCAACGAACCTGCCAGCCAGGTCAGGCTGGTGTAGCGGTCACGGGTCGTCAAATCCTGTTCGACCATCACCAGTCCCGGTGGTGCTGCATCATCGACACGCGATGCGATGCGATAGGCCAAATCATTTTGTCCGTCGTTGGCAGCCGCCTGGGCGTGTTCAAGCAGCAGCTTGTACCAGTCCTTCAGCACCGGCGCCGGCATTACAAGGTTCGTGCGGTTGGCGAGCAATTCGCGCGCGGCTTGAACATTGCCCGTAGTACGCAACGAATCGACTCGGGCGGCAAGCACGCTGGCTTCGGCATTTGCCGAAGCGCCTGCTTCCTGAATACGCATAGCTGCGTCGGGGCTTTTGGTTCTAGTTGCGAGAGCAGCGTAAAAGGCCGAGCGGCGAGCAGGCGACGTGTAGGCAACCCATCGCGACGCAGCGGTCGTCGCGCTTGACCACAGCAACCGATCGACGCGTACATCATGGTCGGCTGCAGTCAGTTTGCTGCCTGCAATTCGCACCAGCCTGGCTTCATCCTCGTCGGTAAGCACACCGCCGCGCCACGCTTCGCGCGCCACTGCCTCGGCGCGTGTTCGGTCGCCGGTCGCGTCAAGTGCATTGGCGAATTTGGCTCGCCCCGCATTGGTGAGTGGCGAAAGCCGGTCGAAATAAGCCACTACCTGATTGGGTGAAGTCGACAGCGGACTTATCGCCGCTTCTGCATTTTTGCGCATTTCGTCAGAATCGGGCCAATCGGGGAAGGCCATCAGGAAAGTCGCATAATCCCCGAAGCTATATTTGTTCGACTGGCCGAGCATTTTCCAGCGTTGTAGCGCCGCGGGAATATTGCCTTCGCTCGGATCGTAAGCAGGCGCGGATATCGGCGCTGGTATTGGCGAACTTTGCCCGGGAACCGCCGTGCTTCCGGTTCCGGGGTTAAAAACCACAGGTGTTTGCTGCGCCGAAGCGACGGTGATGAAAGGAACGATCAGCAGCGATGCCGAAATTAGATGCTTTACCATGCTGGACATATTATGGCCCCCATCCTTATCACGTGCTGAACGAACGACTATATTCCCCGATAGGGGCGATATGGCCCAAGTAGAAGGTCAAATTCTATGTTTTCCGGCTCAATACCGGCTCTGGTGACTCCTTTTTGCGACGGGGCGTTTAGCGAGAAGCATTTTCGCGCGCTTATCGATTGGCAAATCGAGCAGGGGTCGAGCGCATTGGTGCCTGTTGGCACGACCGGCGAGAGTCCGACGCTGTCGTTTGACGAACATTATGAAGTGATTCGCGTCTGCGTCGAGCAAGCTGCTGGGCGGGTTCCGGTAATTGCGGGATGCGGTTCGAACGATACTGCAACCGCGGTCCGGCATATGGCCTTTGCCAAAACGGTTGGCGCGGCGGCCGCCCTCGTGGTCGCACCTTATTACAACAAGCCGAACCAAGACGGTCTTTACGCGCATTATGCGCATTTGGCAGGGCAAAGCGACTTGCCGATAGTGCTGTACAATGTTCCCGGGCGGACCGTAGCCGATATTCACCCTGCAACGGTTGAACGACTGGCAAAATTGCCGAGCATTGTCGGCATAAAGGACGCATCTGGCCAGCTTGGTCGCGTTGGCGATCACAGATTGGGCTGCGGCACCGATTTCTGTCAGCTTTCGGGCAATGATGATAGCTGGCTGGCCTTCATGGCGGCGGGCGGGCAAGGCTGCATTTCGGTAGTGGCCAATGTCGCGCCGAAGCTGTGCGCAGAACTGTCCGCAGCGTGCGGAAAGGGCAATTTCGAGTTGGCACGGTCAGTCAATGACAGGCTGCAACCGCTTCATAATGCCTTGTTTTCGGACGCGTCGCCAGCACCGGTGAAATATGCATTATCGCGCGTGATTGATGGATTTCCTGCTGAACTGCGGCTTCCTATCGTCCGGGCATCCGAGGCAAGCCGCAACGCCGTGGACGCCGCTTTGGAGCATGCGGGACTCATCTGATGGCGCGTCCGAGGCATGCAGAATTCGACAAGGTCAAAACCGTCGCCGAAAACCGGCGTGCGCGGTACGATTATCATATTGATGACAAATATGAGGCGGGCATTATGCTCACCGGCACTGAGGTCAAGTCGCTGCGCTTCGGCGAAGGTTCGATTGCGGAGAGCTATGCAGAGGTCAAATCGGACGGTATCTGGCTGATCAACGCCAACATCCCCGAATTCAGCCACGGTAACCGTTTTAACCACGAGCCCAAGCGCCCTCGTAAATTGCTCCTTAATGTCCGCGAGATAAATAAGCTTCATGCCGCTGTGGCGCGCGAGGGAATGACGCTGGTTCCACTGTCCGTCTATTTCAACGCGCGCGGACGGGCAAAAGTAGAGCTGGCGCTGGCCAAGGGCAAGAAAGACCTCGGAGCTAGTGATATGCCGACGGTTCTCCTCGATGTGGCAGGGATCATCGCTCATGTCAGTGTCGGACACGCTATCCTGATCGAAGATGGCACGATGGAGCTCGTGGTGGTGGAGCGCAGTGCCGACGCTGTCATCGCTGAGGCGAAAAATGACGGCATAATCAAGAAGCGCAAGGGTGTCATCCTGCCAGATTCCAAACTGGTCCTGCCGATTCTTTCCGAAAAGGATCTGCGTGACCTGCGCTTTGCACTGGAAGAAGGGGTAGATTTTGTCGGATTGTCGTTTGTCGGGTCGGCTGAAGACATCGCTCATGTGCGAGAGGAAATGTACCAGGTACTGGGGAAAGAAGCTCGTCTGCCACAGATCGTGGCCAAGATCGAGCGCAAAGAAGCAGTGAAAAATCTGGCGACGATCGTCAAAGCCGCGGACGTAGTCATGGTAGCGCGTGGTGATCTGGGGATCGAGATGCCAGAGAGCGAAGTAGTCCTCCTCCAGAAAGAAATCATCGCTGCCAGTCTTCGTGCCGCCAAGCCAGTGATCGTGGCAACGCAAATGATGAAGTCCATGACAGAAAATCCTCGCCCGACGCGTGCTGAAGTAAGTGACGTATCGAACGCCGTCATCGACCATACCGACGCGGTCATGCTCTCGGAAGAATCGGCTATGGGGAAGTACCCGGTGGAAACGGTGCGTATGATGGCAGAAATTATTGAGAAGACTGAAGAGTCACCGTTTGACGATCTCTACCAGGCGCTCGGACTCAATTTCCGGAGTGAGTATGCTGCCATGGTGCGGAGTGTCTATGAACTGGCCAAGAGCTTTCGTACAGAGGCCATCGTTCTTTTCTCAGTGAGCGGGTTT
>JANNQI010000037.1:0-35270 GCA_031400695.1 Sphingomonadales bacterium
CAAAACTGGCACCGGGTCATTGCTGGCGATGCAATATTGCGCCGCGCTCGCGGAGAATTGCCCGGTTGCCACGATGCCAGCCGCTTCGGGCTTGAGCGAGATTTCTGCCTCTAGCGAATCTAACGCCGCGAGATCATACCGCGCGATCAATCCCGACAGCGCCGCCGTATCCGCCGATAACCGGATGCTGCGGCTGTGATTGCCCACTTCCGACAATTTGACGACATGGCTAAATTCATTGACGGTCACCATATGGCGCTGCCCTCGACAATCATCTCGGGTAGCTGCGAACCCAGCGCGCGTTCGGTATCGATCAGTTGTTGCCGGACATGCGCCACCGCCGCAGCATCGGCATTTTCGCTGCGATAGATATTTCGCAATATGGCATCATCAAGCATTGAAGGTTCGTCCATCGCATCGCGAAATGCACCTAATCGCCCGCCGATAGCTCCCATGATTCTGCCCATATGCTTGCCGACAATCATGTCGCCAATTCCGACCTCGCGTAACTGACCGTCCATATCGTCCACGAAAACTTCGGTAAGATGCGCCATATCCTGCGCACGAGATGGATCCTCTTCCAGCCGCAAAAGCACAAGAGTCAGGATCGCAGCGACCATATCGAACCGGCCGTCGATGCTGTCGGGCACCTGACCCTCGACATACCAGTGCGGCAGACGCGCTTTGGCGACGATCTGGTTATAGAGGGGCACCAGCTTCGATTTCGGGTCAGGCTCGGTATTGCCGAACAGGCGCTTCAACAGGGACATGGGACTCTCGCTTCCAACCGGCTAATGCCGCGTTCATCTGGCTTTGCATATTGATATTGCGAGCCAAGGATGCAATGGCAAAGCCTTAGTTTCGTGAATTACCGGAGAATTCTATGCGCGCGTCGCAAATTGCCAGCCTGACAGTCCTTGCAACGGCCTTGGTGCTTAGCTCTGGTTGCACGCGTTTACGTGGTCAGCAGGGCTATGTTGGTGACGCAACCTTGCTGACTTCGGTGCAACCGGGCGTCGACAACAAGGCGTCGGTGCAGGCCTCGCTTGGCCGCCCCACATTTGTCGGCCAGTTCGACCAGAATGACTGGTATTATTATTCGCGCCAGACCAAACAGCTTGCTTTCGCTCAGCCGACGGCTGCGGAACAATATGTTTTGAAGGTCCGCTTCGACAATGCCGGCAATGTTGCCTCGGTCACGCAGACCGGCAAGGAGCTGATTTCGAAGATCAGCCCCGAAGGTGACAAGACGCCGACACTGGGTCGTAACAAGAGCTTCTTCGAAGAAATCTTCGGTAATATCGGCTCGGTCGGCGCCGGTTCCGGCCAAGGCGCAACACCCAACAGCCCGAACTAGGATTACTCCGCCACTCCGGCGGCGGCTAGGACTGCCAAAGTCACCAAATCGCTGGTGCTCGACGCCATAGTTGCCACTTGCACCTGGCACTCCATTCCAAGCAACATTGGCCCGATGACCTGATCGCCGCCCAGTTCGCGCAGGAGCTTTGCCGACAGGTTCGCCGATTGCAGCCCGGGCATTACGAGAACGTTGGCCGGACCCGACAGTCGGCAGAACGGGTATTTTTTCATTAGCGCAGGATTCAGCGCAACGTCGGGCGGCATATCGCCCTCGAATTCGAAATCAGGCCGACGCGCATCAAGTAAAGCCACCGCTTCACGGATATTGGTGATCCAGTTGCCATGTGGATTGCCGAATGTCGAAAAGGACAGAAATGCGACGCGTGGCACATGCCCCATGCGGCGGGCAACGGCTGCGGTTTTCTCCGCAATATGCGCCAGCTCCTCGGCGCTCGGACGTTCGTTGACCGTGGTGTCGGCGATAAACACGGTATGCGTCTTGCCAACCATGACGTGGATGCCAAACGGGATTTCGTCTTTCTGCGGGTCGAGCACGCGGCGTAATTCACCCAAAGTCTGGCTGAACGTGCGGGTGACGCCGGTTATCATGGCATCGGCCTGATCCATCTTCAGCAACAGCGCACCAAAGATGTTGCGGTCGCGGTTGACCATCCGTTGGACATCACGGCGTAAATAACCGCGTCGCTGCAACCGCAAATAGAGCTTGTCGACCATCTTTTCGACGAGCGGGCTTTGCACGCTGTTGTGTATTTCATAATCGTCGGGGTTGGCCCCCAATTCGAGCAATTTTTCGGTGACCTTGGCATCGCGACCGATCAATACGGGGACTCCATATCCATCATTTTTGAACTGCACAGCAGCTCGCAGCACCACGTCTTCCTCCGCTTCGGCAAAGATCACCCGTTTGGGTTTGGCCCGCGCTGCCTCGTAAACCTGTGTCAGTACTGATGTCGTCGGGTTCAGCCGAGCGCGCAACTCGGCGCGATAGGCGAACATGTCGGTGATCGGCTTTTGCGCTACGCCCGAATCCATCGCTGCCTTGGCAACTGCCGAGGCGACTATTTCCATAAGCCGCGGATCGAACGGCGACGGGATGATATAGTCGCGCCCGAATTTATGAACCAGTCCGCCATAGGCCGCCGCGACTTCTTCGGGCACCGTCTCGCGCGCCAGCTGAGCGAGCGCGTTGGCAGCGGCAATCTTCATCGGCTCGTTTATCGTCGTTGCGCGCACATCGAGCGCGCCCCTAAACAGGAACGGGAAGCACAGGACATTATTGACCTGATTCGGGAAATCCGATCGACCGGTGGCAATAATCGCATCTGGCCGTGCGGCCCGTGCGACCGGCGGTGAGATTTCCGGGTCTGGGTTGGCCATTGCAAAGATGATGGGCTGGTCAGCCATCGTCTTGACCATTTCGGGGCTGAGCGCATTTGCGGCGGAAAGGCCAAGGAAAACGTCAGCACCGACAATCGCTTCGGCCAGATTGCGTGTCGAGGTTTTGGCGGCGTGGGCAGATTTCCACTGGTCCATGCCTTCGGTGCGGCCTTGGTAAATCACACCGCTGCGATCGCACATGATGACATTGTCGTGTGGCACACCCATTGCCTTGATCAGCTCGGTGCAGGCAATCGCCGCCGCGCCTGCCCCGTTGCAGACGACTTTGACGTCTTTCAGGCTGCGCCCGGTAAGGTCGCAAGCGTTGATGAGGCCGGCGGCAGCAATGATTGCGGTGCCGTGCTGGTCATCGTGGAACACCGGGATATTCATGCGTTCACGCAAAGTTTGCTCGATGATGAAGCAAGATGGTGCGGCAATATCCTCGAGGTTTATCCCGCCGAAGGTTGGTTCGAGCAGTTCAACAGCATCGATAAAGCGGTCGACATCCTCGGTCTTCACCTCGATGTCGATCGAATCGACATCGGCAAAGCGTTTGAACAGCACAGCTTTGCCTTCCATCACGGGCTTCGATGCAAGCGCGCCAAGATTGCCCATACCGAGAATCGCGGTGCCGTTCGAAATGACGGCCACCAGGTTACCCTTCGCGGTGTAGTCATATGCGGCGGTGGGATCGTCGTAGATCGCCTGCACCGGAACCGCGACGCCGGGTGAATAGGCAAGACTCAAGTCGCGCTGTGTTGCCATCGGTTTAGTGGCGACGATTTCGATCTTGCCCGGGCGGCCCTGCGAATGGAAATCTAGGGCTTCCTGCGCGGTAAACTGGACGTCGCTGTCGTTCATTTTTGGCCCTGACCGGTTATCATCAACTTATCCGCCCCTAACGTGGGTATGACGCTAGGGCAAGCATTGCCCCGCCTTGGGCAGTTCGCTAACGCAGGCAAATATGGCGGGGGATACCAAACCGACACCGATGATGGTGCAATATTTAGGCTTGAAGGCCAAGGCGGGCGATTGCCTGTTGTTCTATCGCATGGGTGATTTTTTCGAACTGTTCTTCGACGATGCGCGCGCCGCAGCGGCAACGCTGGACATCGCATTGACCTCGCGCGGGGAGCATGACGGGCGACCGATCCCGATGTGCGGCGTGCCGGTGCATGCCGCCGAGGGCTATCTCGCGCGGCTAATCAAGGCGGGTCACAGGGTCGCGATTGCCGAACAAACCGAAAGTCCCGAAGCGGCAAAGGCGCGGGGTGGTTCAAAGACGCTGGTGGCGCGCGATATCGTGCGGTTCGTCACCGCGGGCACACTGACCGAGGATAGCCTGCTCGACAGCTGGGCTTCGAACATGCTGGTGGCGATTGCACCGGTGGGCGATGCGATTGGCGTTGCAGCGGCAGATATTTCAACGGGCCATTTCGAGTTAGTGAGCGTTTCAGCGGGGGCACTTGAAGCGGAACTTGCGCGGCTGGCGGCAAGCGAAATTGTTACGCATGAGGCCTTCGCCGATGCGCCTTTCGGTGCGATTATCCGGCCCAAATCCGATTTTGAAAG
The DNA here is from genome assembly GCA_031400695.1 of Sphingomonadales bacterium. GTDB lineage: Bacteria > Pseudomonadota > Alphaproteobacteria > Sphingomonadales > Sphingomonadaceae > Sphingorhabdus_B. The sequence continues at coordinate 4,333 of JANNQI010000037.1, forward strand.
CACAACAGGCGAGGCGGTGCTTAAGCATCATTTCGCGATTTCAACGCTGGATGCAATCGGACCGTTGTCGCGCGCCGAACTGGCTGCGGCGGGAGGGTTGATCGCTTATCTGGCACACGCCGGCCAAGGCAAAATGCCGTTCCTCAAATTACCGGTCCGGCGCGAGGTGCATGAACATCTGCTGATTGATCAGGCCACGCGCGACAGCCTCGAGATCAACGCCGCGAGCAAGGGCGGGCGTGCAGGTTCGTTGTTGGCGGAGGTTGATCGAACAATCACCGGGGCAGGCGCACGGCAATTGGCTGCGGACCTGGCTGCACCGTTGATGGACAAAGCAAAGATTGAGGCGCGATTGGCATTGGTGCAGTGGTTTCATGATGCCCCATTGCTGCGCGATGCGGTGCGAACGGCTTTGCGGCAATTGCCCGATATTGCGCGGGCGCTTGGGCGAGTAGTAGCGGGACGTGGAAGCCCGCGTGACGTCGGCCAGATACGCGATGGCTTGGATGGCGCGCGGGCTTTGCGCGAGCGGTTGGAGGCAATGGCTGACCGTCCGGATATTTTGGACAGACTGTTGCCGACGCTCGACGGCCACGGCGCGATGGTCGATCTTTTCCAGCGCGCCTTGGTCTCTTCTCCCCCAACCGACGTCGGGCAAGGCGGCTATATTGCTGAAGGCTATGACGCTGCACTCGATGCGCTCCGTTCGGCGGGGCGGGATGGGCGGCAGGCGATTGCGCAATTGGAAGCGCGCTACCGTGACGCAACTGGTGTTTCGGCGCTCAAGATTCGCCATAATGCGGTGCTCGGCTATTTCGTCGAAGTACCCGCCAAACATGGTGATGTACTTATGGCAGCAGGCACTGGCTTCACCCACCGGCAGACGATGGCGGGCGCGGTGCGGTTCAATTCGCCCGAACTTCACGAAGAAGCCATCCGCATTACCCAGGCGGGCGGTCATGCGCTGGCGGCAGAAGCGGCGCATTTGGAAGAACTGATTTCGCATGTCATGGAACGCCGCGCCGCGATTGCCGCGAGTGCGGATACGCTGGCGCGGATCGATGTGGCGGCGGCACTTGCCGAACGCGCGGCGGAAGGCGGTTGGTGCCAACCAAGCTTTGTTGCCGGACCCGAATTGCACATCGAAGGCGGGCGGCATCCGGTCGTCGAAAGCGCGCTGGCAAGATCAGGTGACCGCTTTATTACCAATGACTGCAGCCTCGCGCCCGACACAAGGCTGTGGCTGGTAAGCGGGCCCAATATGGGTGGTAAATCGACCTTCTTGCGGCAGAACGCCTTGATCGTCTTGCTCGCGCAGTCCGGAAGCTATGTCCCCGCGACGTCTGCGCGATTAGGACTGGTCGACCGTCTGTTCAGTCGTGTTGGCGCGTCTGACAATCTTGCGCGCGGCCGTTCGACCTTCATGGTCGAAATGGTCGAAACCGCGGCCATCCTCGCGCAGGCGACCGAGCGGAGCTTTGTCATCCTCGACGAGGTCGGCCGCGGCACTTCAACTTATGACGGCCTCGCGATTGCTTGGGCGGTGGTCGAGGGCATCCACGAGGCCAACCGCTGCCGCTGCCTGTTCGCCACGCATTATCACGAACTGACCCGGCTAGCGGACAGTTTGGACGCGCTGTCGCTGCACCATGTGCGCGCGAAGGAATACAAGGGCGATCTTGTTTTGCTCCACGAACTGGCAGATGGTCCAGCGGATCGCAGCTACGGTATTGCGGTCGCCAAATTGGCAGGGTTGCCGCCCCAAGTCGTAGCGCGGGCGAAAGCCGTACTGGAAAAACTCGAAAAGGGTCGAGCCGAAACTGGTGGGCTGGCGGCGGGGCTAGGGGATTTGCCGCTGTTCAGCGCCGCGCTCGATGCCGCAGAAGCCAAAGTCGATGCGCTGCGCGAGAAACTGACCGGCCTTGATATCGATGCGCTTAGCCCGAGAGCGGCACTGGACTTGTTATACGATTTGAAGCGGGCCGCAGGCGAAGAGTGAGTTCAAGTCAAACTTAAAAATAGCCCAGCCAATGCAGCGCTCATCAGGTTCGATAATGACCCCGCCGCTAGCGCCTTCAACCCCAGCTTGGCAATCATCGGGCGCTGGTTGGGAGCGAGGCCTCCGGTAACTGCCATCTGGATGGCAATCGAAGAGAAATTGGCAAAACCGCAGAGCGCGAAGGTAACGATGCCGACAGTCGCAGGCGACAATGTCTTTAACGCGCCAAGGTCGATGAACGCGACAAATTCGTTGAGCACGATTTTGGTTCCGAACAGCCCGCCTGCCTGCAATGCCTCGTTCCAGGGCACGCCGAGCAGGTACATGATCGGTGCGAAGACATAACCGACGATTTGCTGGAAGCTGAGCTCCGGTTGGCCGAACAAGCCGCCGATGCCGCCCAATATGCCATTGGCAAGCGCAACCAGTGCCACGAATGCCAGCACCATCGCGCCGACCGCAACCGCAAGCTTAACGCCCGTTTGGGCTCCTTGGGCGGCGGCCATGATGATGTTGGCGGGCTTTTCTTCATCATCGTCGGCGAGAATTACCGGCTCGTCGTCCGGATGCGGGTTGGGCAACGCAGGATCGCCTTCGCCGACGGGAATGGGTGGTACGTCGGGCATCATCAGTTTCGCCATCAAGATTCCGCCCGGTGCCGACATAAACGCGGCGGCGAGCAGATAGTCGATCCGAATACCCATCGAGGCGTAAGCCGCAAGGATCGTTCCTGCGACACCCGCCATGCCGACGGTCATCACGCAGAACAGCTGCTCGGGTTTGAGGCCCGCGAGATACGGACGGATCACCAGCGGCGATTCTGACTGGCCGACGAAAATGTTGGCCGCGGCGCACAGGCTCTCGACCTTGGAAATGCCCGTGATTTTCTGCAAGCCCCCGCCGATCCAGCGGATCACATATTGCATGATGCCGAGATAATAGAGGATCGAAATCAGCGAAGCGAAAAAGATGATGACGGGTAACGCAGCGATTGCAAAGCTGTTGCCGCCAATTTCGGGCGAAGCGAGCGGGCCGAAAATGAATTTGGTGCCTTCGCCTGCATAGCCCAAAAGGTTGGAAACGCCGTTGGACATGAACTCAAGGACAGTCTTGCCCCAGGGAACATACAGCACCAGCGCTGCAAGACTGGCCTGTAGGGCAAACGCCGCGCCGACCACGCGCAATTTAATCGCGCGGCGGTTCGACGACAGCAAAACCGCAATCGCAAGAATCACGATCATGCCCGCAAGGCTCATCAAAATCTGCATGTACGGCTCCCGACCCCTGTTTACGCGATGGTCCTAGCGGCATCGCCGGTCTTGCGCCAATAAAATTAGCCGCTAATCAGCGTCCATGACCGACCAGACCACATCCGCCAAATCTGGAAGCGCGTTCAAGGGCGCAATTCCCAAATCCCTCTTCATTTTCTCGCTGCTCTATGGCGGCATGACCGTGCTCGCAGGTGTGCTCGGCAACAAGCAGGTGGCGCTCGGGCCGTTGGCGGTCGAGGCGGGTATATTCCCGTTCCTTGTGCTGGTTGCATTGTCGAGCGCGGTCGCCGAATATTTCAGCCGGGAGACCGCGAATAAGCTCGTCATGTTCGGCTTCATCCCGCTTGTCACTTCGATGCTGTTCATCATCCTCGTCTATGCGCTGCCTGCGGCAAAGGACATGGCACCCGACCGGCTGGCGGCGTTCGAGATGATTATGGGGCAAAGCCCTCGGCTAATGGCGGCAGGGATCGTGTCTTACGGCACCTCGCAGTTCCTGAATGTCACGATATTCAGCATGTTGCGCGGCAAGCCCGGCGAGACCGGGCTAACCAAAAGCCTCGCGGTGCGCGGCGCGATTGCCAGTGCGCTTAGCCAAGTCGTCGACACGCTGCTGTTCATCACTATATCCTTCTATGGCATTTTCCCTATCGCCGAGCTGATGGCCGGGCAGATGCTGGCGAAAGTCGTCCTCTCGTTGCTGGTCATACCATTTGTGATTAAAGGACTGGTCGCATTGGCCGCACATCTGGATAGCGACGAAGCATGACCATCGACCCCGTCAATCTCGCCAAGGCCGAAACGCTTACCGAGGCGTTGCCCTATTTGCAGCGTTATGCGGGCAAGACCTTTGTCGTCAAATATGGCGGACATGCGATGGGTGATGCGGCGTTGGCGCAGGATTTTGCTGCCGATATTGTCTTGCTGAAGGCGGTCGGCATCAACCCGGTCGTCGTCCACGGCGGTGGGCCGCAAATTGGCGCGATGCTTAAGAAGCTGGGCGTTGAAAGCGAATTTGTCGACGGACTGAGGGTGACCGATGCCGAAACCGCCAAGGTCGCCGAAATGGTGTTGTCGGGCGCGATCAACAAGGAACTGGTCGGCTGGATCAACGCCGCAGGCGGCAAAGCGCTGGGGATTTCGGGCAAGGACGCGGACTTTGTTCGTGCGACCAAGGTCAAGCGGACACAGAAGGACCCCGACAGTTATGTCGAACGCAGCATCGACCTGGGCTTTGTCGGCGAGCCGCAACATGTCGACCGCTCCGTTATCGATACAATCAGTGCTGCAGGGATGATACCTGTGGTCGCCCCGATCGGTGTCGGCGACGATGGGCATACTTATAATATCAACGCCGACACGATGGCGGGTGCGATAGCAGGGGCGCTGGGTGCCTCGCGGCTGTTCCTGCTCACGGACGTCGCGGGCGTGCTCGATAAATCGGGCCAATTGCTGACTGACCTCGACCCCAAAGCCATCGAGGCGTTGCGGGCCGACGGCACGATTAGCGGCGGAATGATTCCGAAGATCGAAACCTGTGTGGCGGCCGTCGGCGCTGGCGTCGATGCGGCGGTCATTCTTGACGGCCGGGTCGCGCATGCGATGCTCATCGAAATGTTTACTGACGAAGGCGCGGGCACGCTTGTTCATTCTTAAGCTGTTTTATCTGGTTGATACAGCGCAACCTCTAGGCTAATCGCTTGGGCCTGTTTTCAACCGGAGAAACTCATGCTCCTCGCGCTTATTTCGATCATCGGCTATTTGATGACGATCCTGTCGACCGTCGTCATCGTCCAGTTCATCCTCAGCCTGCTGATCACTTTCAACGTTGTCAGCCTGTCTAACAATATCGTCGCCTCGATATGGCATGCGCTGAACCTGATCCTCGACCCGTTCCTGAAACCCATCCGCAAGATCATGCCTGATACCGGCATGATCGATTTTTCGCCGATGGTGCTACTCATCGGTTTGCGTATTCTACAGATGCTGCTGATGGGTCTTGCCAATGACATAGCCGCGGCGGGAATGTGAGCGATAGCCGGATAATCGACGGCAAGGCTTTCGCCGCCAGATTGCGGAACCGGGTAGCAGCAGCGGTGCCTGATTTTATCGCGGCGACGTCACGCAAGCCCGGCCTCGCGGTGGTGCTCGTCGGCGACGATCCCGCCAGTCAGGTCTATGTAGGCTCGAAAAAGAAAGCGACTGTTGAGGCAGGTATGGCAAGCTTCGAACATCGCTTGTCAGACCATGTTTCGCAAACAGAGCTGATTGCATTGGTCGAGCACCTGAACGCCGATGAAGCCGTAGACGGCATTTTGGTTCAGCTCCCGCTGCCGCCGCATATCGACGATAAGGCCGTCATCGCCGCTATCGAACCGGCCAAAGATGTCGATGGCTTTCACGTCGTCAACGCTGGACGGCTGGCCGTGGGCGAAGACGCTTTCGTTCCGTGTACGCCATTGGGCTGCCTGATGCTGCTGAAGGACCGGCTCGGCGATCTATCGGGCAAAAATGCCGTGGTGATCGGCCGTTCCAATATTGTTGGTAAACCAATGGCACAATTGCTGCTGACGGAAAATTGCACGGTCACCATTGCACACAGTCGCACCGCTGACCTCGCCGATGTAGTCCGCCGCGCCGATATTGTCGTGGCTGCTGTTGGCCGCGCCGAAATGATCAAAGGCGACTGGCTCAAGGATGGCGCAATTGTCATCGACGTCGGCATCAACCGCCTTGCGCCCGTTGGTGGAGAAACCAAAGGCCGGCTAGTCGGCGATGTTGCCTTCGATGAGGCAATCGGCCATGTTGGCGGCATTACACCAGTACCGGGCGGGGTCGGGCCAATGACCATAGCCTGCCTGCTCCGCAATACTTTGGTCGCGGCCCACCGCCGTGCCGGAATGGCCGCGCCCGAAGGGATATGACGTGACGAAGCGCCTTGCTATGTTGTTGCCTCTCTCGCTTGCTGCATGTGCGGGCGGACCGCAGGGTGCCGAGGGTTTCCAGCCGAAACTCGCCAACCCCAGCGCGGTAATCGCCGCTGAAATCGCCTTCAACCGGTTGGCGCAGGAAAAGGGACAATGGACGGCGTTCCGTGAAACCGCCGCCAAGGATGCCACGATGTTCGTGCCGCAACCAGTGCTCGCCCAAGAATATCTGAAGGGGAAGGCGGATCCGGCGCAGTCGGTCAAATGGCAACCGCACAAAGCCTTCATGTCCTGCGATGGGAAGACCGGTGTCACCACGGGTGCGTGGCAGCGGCCAAATGGCACCGTCGGATATTTCACAACAGTCTGGCAGTTTATTCAAAAGAATGAACGCGGTGATGGGACATGGAAATGGGCGCTAGACCATGGCGATGGCCTGACAGCGCCGCGTGAGCCGAAGGAAATGATCGAAACAAAAGTAGCAAGTTGCAAGGGTCAGGCCCCGGCCTTGCTTACTGCCCCTGCTGAAGGCGCGAAGATGAAGTCGGGATTCTCACGCGACCAATCATTAAGCTACACGTGGGTTGTGCAGCCTGACGGCGCGCGCACCATCGAGGTAAAGCTTTGGAATGGCCAAACTTCGGAAACCGTGTTGCTCGACAAGGTTGCCGCACCATAATGCTCGACCTGTTCCTTTCGGCCTTCATCACCTTTTTCGTGATAATCGATCCGCCGGGCTGTGCCCCTATCTACGCCAGCCTGACCAAGGGCGCGACAGCAGCGCAGCGGCGCAATATGGCAATCCGCGCGACGGCGGTTGCAGCGGGAATTCTGTTAGTATTCGCATTATTCGGCGAACAGTTGCTGGGTGCTCTGCATATCGAACTGAACAGCTTCCGGATTGCGGGCGGCATCATGCTGTTCCTTATTGCGACTGATATGGTGTTCGAGAAGCGCACCGAGCGGCGCGAGGAACGTGCCCAGAAAATAATTGATACCCCCGAGATAGAGGATGTCTCGGTCTTCCCGATGGCCATGCCGATGATTGCAGGACCCGGCTCAATCGCCTCGGTCATGCTGCTCATGTCGCAGAATGAAGGTATCGACCGTGCCAGCATCATCCTTGCGGCGCTGGGCGCCGTGCTGGTCTTGACATTGTTGGCACTGATGGCTGCCGGTCCGATCATGCGCGTGCTAGGCGATAAGGTCGAAGCCGTCATAACGCGGTTATTGGGTGTATTGCTTGCGGCGCTTGCGGCGCAATTTGTAATCGACGGGCTGCGCGCCAGCTTTACTGGAGCGTAACCCGGTCTTCGGACCCATCGTGACGGCCGAAGAACTGCATTAACTGCACGATCAGGTCGGCGCGCATCGAAAGCCCGCGTGCCTCAAGCAACGCCTGTTTCGCCGCATAATCGAATGGCGCAATTTGCGCGATGGCATTGACCAGCGAATAATCGTCGAGCTGGCCGACGGCTTTCCAGTCGACGGCATAGCCCTGCGAGTCAGCAAAACGGCGCGATTCGATTTCAAGGCTGGCGCGTTCGGCGATCGACAGCGCGTCGCCCGCCTCATCTTCTTCCCACAATTCCGCCTCGACCTGACGGAACTCGGTGGTGACGTCGAGTTCGCGCAATATGGCGAAACGCTGTAGACCTTCGAGGATGACATTATAGCGACCATCGTCCATCGCTTCGACATCGCCGATCCGACCGAGACAACCGATCTCAAATAAAGGTGCATTGCCCCCTGGGCCCCTGGGCTGCACCATACCGATCATCCGGTCGCGCGCGAGGCTATCGCCAACCAAAGCACGGTAACGCGGCTCGAAGATATGCAACGGCAATTGCATCCCGGGAAACAGGATCGCGCCGGTGAGTGGAAAAATCGAGACTCGCCTTTTGGTCATCCGAACAGGATAGCCGACAATTTGCGCCGTGTCGCCGCCACCCATGGGTCTTCGAGGCCAATCATGGCGAATATTTCGAGCAATCGCGCTTTGGCCGCGCCTTCATTCCATTCGCGGTCTGCGGCGATGCTGTACAGCAGTGCCTCGGCCGCGGCATCGCGCTCACCTGCGGCCATCAATGCGTTAGCTAACTCGAGACGTTTGGCATGGTCTTCCGGGTTGGCATTTACTGCCGCCTTAAGCGCATCGAGTTCGTCGGGTGCAACCGCTGCTGCAGCGATGCTCAAAACCGACCGTGCTTTCTCCATCGACGGATGCGCGCGTGTTTCGGCATCCAAGCTGTCGAAAATGGATTGCCCCTCATCGTTCCGACCCATAGCCGCCAGTGACCGGATCATTCCCGACAATGCAGGTGGATGGTCGGGCAGTAACGCCAATGCGTCGGCGAACAGGCCATAAGCTTGCTCCGCCCCTTCGTGGGAAAGCAGGTCTTCCGCAGCCTGCAACAAAGGTTCGACATCGGCCAGCGGGTCGGGCGCTCCCGACTGGATCGGCAGCTTTTCCAGTAACTGGTCGAGCATCGCTGCGATTTGCGGCTCGGTCCGCGCCGGTGTCAGATCGGCAACCGGCTGCCCCTGGAATATGGCGTAAACTGTGGGAATCGAGCGCACTTGGAATTGCGATGCAATGAACTTGTTCTCATCGACGTTAATTTTCGCCAGCAATACACCCCTGTCGGCATAATCGGCGGCGACTTTCTCAAGAACCGGTGTCAGCTGCTTACACGGCCCACACCATTCGGCCCAGAAATCGACGATGACAAGCTTATCCATCGATGGCGTGACGACATCGGCTCGGAATTGTTCGACTGCTTTCTGCTCGTCGGTGGTGAGGCCCATCGTCGCCAAGGTCATTCTCCGTCAAGTATTTCGAGACTCGTTTCCGCCCCTATGTGGGTAAAGCGGGGCGTTGCACAAGACGGGCAATCGCCTTCGGCTGCAAAAAGCCGATATTTGGGGCTTGCGAGCGTGTATACCCCATGCTAACGGCGCGCCTCACCCGTCGGGAATCACATGTCCTGACCGCCAGAGCGGGCGTAGCTCAGGGGTAGAGCACAACCTTGCCAAGGTTGGGGTCGAGGGTTCGAATCCCTTCGCCCGCTCCAGAATTCCGAAATATTCCGATGTTAATGGCGGTTATGCGCCGCGGATCATTGTGCTCTTCGCCAATCGATAAGCAAGGCCGGGCAGGCCATTGTAATTGGCACGATGATAGGCTGAGTCAGGGGCCAATTGCGCGGTCAGCCGGCGGTGTGCTTCTCCGAGCGCATGATAAGGCACACTCGGTAGTAAGTGGTGGAGCGCGTGATAGCGGAGGCCGACCGGAGCCCATATCGATGCAAGTACGCCGGGCGGCGGTACGTTGACGCTATCGAGGAACTGCGCAGTTACGCTTAGCGGCTCGCCGTCATTCTCCCACAGATGTGCGACCAGCGTCCGAATCTGGTTGAGTACTGCAACGCAGGCGACGACCGCCAGGAATATCAGGAAGGCGTTCAGCGGGATGATGCCGGTGAAAACCCCTGTCAGAAGCACAATCGACCATAGGCTGGCGGCGGTTTCCTGCCATATCCAGTTACGACGCGCCTCGCCTTCGGCGGGGCGGCGGCGGAAGGCCGGATTGATGACAAGGCCCGAGTAACGCGCGACGACCAATTTGCGCAAAGGCGGAAATACAAAAGACAGCGGCGCAAGCACCGCGTTGCGGAAGAGCAATGCCATGGGGGCAAGCAACGACACCAAAATGAACGCCGGAAGTGTCCAAGGCTTCATTAACGCGAGCGGCAGATATTCGGGATCCTGGTCGGTGCCGTAACGAGTGCGCGCGTGGTGAAGGTTATGGATGCCTTCATACATATAGGACGGCACTAGCAAGGGTACGCCGATGACCGCATTAAAGCCGAAACGAAAGCCCGGGAGCGCCGAATGTTTGACGTGGGTCACCTCGTGAATGAAGCCGCCTGCGCGATACAATGCCAACACCGAAATGACGCCAGCGACGATTTGCAGCCAAGGCGAGGCGCCCAATATTGCAATCGCTAGGCCAGCATAGCCGATAAACGCAGATGCCAAAAAGTCTGACCAGAAAATGCGGGGATTGGGCGTGCCAAGATCGCGTGTGAGTTCGGCAACCGCGCGCAGCATTGCCTTGTCGTCGGGCACGCGTTTCAGGCGCGCGGCGCGTTCGGCAACATCGTCGCTGTTCGTACTATCTTTGACCGCATCAAGCGGGGAAAACGCCATTTCACTCATTTCAAAATGCTTTGTTAGTTACTCGGTTACGCCCCAGATAGGCATCGGTCGTGGCGACATCATGGCAAAAGCGGCGAATTGTGGCCATTGTTTCCGCTTACGCTTATTTATGCAATGCTTTGTTATAACTTGAAACGGGTCGCGATAGGGACACACAAGCTGACTTGCACCGCAGCCTGTTTGGCGGCACCATCGCTCCTGTGTTGAAAATCAAACTCAATGGCAACCGGATCCACCTGCTTGGGTTGGCATGAGCGAGCCGCTTTATGGCTGCATCGAAGCCGGTGGCACAAAATTCATTGTCGGAATTGCCGCATCGCCGGATGATATCCTTGAAACGGCCCGCTTCGACACGATCAGTCCCGATGAAACAATCGGTGCCACGATTGCATGGTTGCGGGCGGCACAAATCCGGCATGGAGCGGTGCAGTCGGTTGGCATTGCCAGTTTCGGGCCGCTAGAACTTGACCGTGACATGCCTAACTGGGGCCATATCACCGCGACAACAAAGCCGGGATGGAGCGATTGCAGCTTTGGTGCAAGGGTTGCGGGCGCTTTGGGCCTTCCTGTGGGCTTTGACACAGACGTCAATGGCGCGGCGCTGGCGGAAGCGCGTTGGGGTGCGGCGCGCGGGCAGCCGATAAGCGTTTACATCACCATCGGCACCGGTATCGGGGGCGGCGCGATTGTCGACGGCAAACCGCTGCTCGGTCTGTCGCATCCGGAAATGGGGCATATCTGGCCCCGGCGGCATCCAGATGATCTGGATTTTGAAGGTATCTGCCCTTTCCATGAGGATTGCCTTGAAGGTTTGGCAAGCGGCCCTGCCATCAAGGCGCGCTGGGGCATGTCGTTGTCCGGTCTTCCTGCCGGTCACCCGGCACATGATATCATCGCCAGCTATATCGCGCAGATGGTCGCCACGCTGCAATCGATTATGGAGCCAGGGCGGGTGATATTAGGCGGCGGCGTGATGGCGACACCGGGGCTGCTGGATAAAGTGCGCGATCAGACGGCAGCACTTGGCGGCGGTTACTTTCGCGGCGATGCGCATCAGATTATTGCTGCGCCTGCACTCGGCGACCAGGCAGGTTTGCTCGGTGGCCTTGCTCTGGCGCAAGATATCCTGGGCTGACTGACCTGTTTAGCTCGACTGACGGATAACCAGTTCCGGTTCGAGCATGACCGATTCAGCTTTCTCCCCCGAAATGCGGCGAAATAGTATATCGATAAGATGCGCCGCGCCGTCCGCCAGATCTTGCCGGATGGTCGATAGCGGCGGCACGGTTTGGTTGGCAAACGGAAGATCGTCATAGCCGACCACATGCACCTCGCCGGGAACCGAGACACCATGTTCGGACAGCGCACGCAAAGCACTCATCGCGATCACGTCGGATGCGGCGATAATGCCATTGGGAATGGGTTTTGTTACGTCGAGCCACTGGCTGATCGCCGGATGCGCCGTCTCGGCCGTTAGATGTGCGGGCAATAAATTTAAGGCATCGGACATGCCGCTTTGCGCCAATGCCGAACGTACGCCTTCAAGACGCTCGGCAATTTCCGGCGCGATGGGATCGCCGAAAAATGCAAAATTACGGCAGCCACGATCAATCAGATGGCGAGTCGCTATTTCGCCGCCTTTCCGGTTGTTAGACCCCACCGAACAATGCACTTGGCCGGGCAAATTCGCACCCCATGCAACCAGCGGCAAATAGCGTTCGGCGACTTTGTCTATTACGTCGTTCTGGTCTGATTGACCGATCAATATCACACCGTCGACGCGGCCTGAATCGACCACCCGGCTCAACCAATACGGATCCTTGGGTATAATGCGCGATAGTAAAAGGTCATGTCCGCGCTCGGTCAAGGCATCGGCCAAATGCCCCAGCATGGTCATAAAAAATGGAACGGAAATATGCTGTCCGGTCTCATGCCCAAGCGGGATCAGCACGCCAATCGCGCCCGCGCGTTTAATCCGCAGATTGCGCGCCATGACATTCGGACGAAAGTCATGTTCGCGCGCGAGTTCTTGGATCCGTTCGCGCGTTTTTTTGGCAATCAATGACGAATCGGCCAGCGCCCGCGACACCGTTCCCGGTGAAACGCCCGCAAGCCTTGCTAAATCTGTGATATTACGGACCCGCCCCTGATCGTCCATTTTTGCTCCTATTGCCCATATATTGCGGGTGATTTACCCGCAAGGCAAGGGAAAGGATATTGCGCGCCTGTGTAATGCAATCGTTTGTTTCATTATTCGCCTCACACATTAACATCAAATATAAATAGAGGCGGATGGTTCCTTCCGGAGAGCGGAAAATGAGCGAAGTCTCCGCCAAGCCGCATTTGTCGGCACCCTATCCCGAACAGTCGGTGCGCGGCGGGACGCAGACTGAACGGCCCTAGTTATTCATTTCTGAACCGGTCGTCCAGCTGGCGCGAGCGAAGGTCACCGCCGCCGTGCGCGACTATATCGCCGCGCTACCAGCCACTGATCAAACGCACCCATCGCTTTTGATGTCGCGGTGCCTCGACAGGGTTGCGATTGACGAATAGTCCAGTAACACACGCGCTATGCTTGGCGTCTGCTATTATCCCGAACATTGGCCCGACGACATGTGGCCGCGCGATGCGCAGCGAATGCGCGACTTGGGTTTAACTTATGTCCGTATCGGCGAATTTGCCTGGGGGCGATTGGAGAAAAGCGAAGGGCAATTTAGCTGGGAGTGGATGGACCGCGCGATTGAAACGCTAGGCGCGGCTGGTTTGAAAGTGGTACTCGGCACGCCGACCGCAACCCCGCCCAAATGGCTATGCGAGAAATATCCGGACATTCTGCCGGTCGATATCCACACGGGCATCGTGCGCGGTTTTGGTTCGCGGCGGCATTATGATTTTTCGAGCGAAATCTATCTGGTGCAGGCCGAACGGATCACTGCAGCAATGGCAGAGCGTTACGGCAGTAACACGCACGTGGTCGGCTGGCAGACGGATAACGAGTTGTGCTGCCACGATACAACGCTGAGCGCCTCACCCGCAGCGCGCGACAAATTCCGCGCGTGGTGCGAGGCGCACTATGGCAGCGTCGATGCGCTCAACGCGGCATGGGGCAATGTTTTCTGGTCGATGGAATATGACTCATTCGACCATATCGAGTTACCGCTATTTACTGTGTGCGAAACCAACCCTGCGCACCGGCTGGCCTATCGACGTTTTTCGTCGGATCAGGTCGTGCGCTTCCATGACGTCATGATTTCTGCAATTCGCCGTCATGCCGGGCCGGATCAGTGGGTCACGCACAATATCATTCCGCCGGCAACGACCGGCGTCGATAACGCCGCGCTGACAAGGCAGCTCGATTTTGTGAGCTACGACAACTACCCTCTCGGCTTTTCCGACCAGTTGATGGCGAACGCACCATCGGAGAAATGGCAGCCGTTCATTCGCACCGGCCATCCCGACCTTGCCGCACTGAATTTCGATTCGGTGCGCGGGCTGTCGAAGGGCGCGTGGTGGGTGATGGAGCAGCAGCCAGGCCCGGTGAATTGGGCCCCGCACAACCCGCGCCCCGCACCGGGGATGATCCGTCACTGGACGCTGCAGGCCTTTGCGCACGGCGCGGCCTGCGTCGCTTATTTCCGCTGGCGGCAAGTACCGTTCGCGCAGGAACAAATGCACGCCGGTTTGCTACGGCCCGATGATGTGCCCGCCCCCGCGTGGGCCGAGGTCGAGCAGGTCGCGGCAGAGATGGCGCTGCTTGGCGACCTGTCGGGTGTTTCGAACAAAGCACCAGTCGCTCTCATCATTGATCCGGGCTCGGCATGGGTCGATGACATCGAACGACAGGGGGCGGGCTATCGCTATCGGGCGGTGGTTTTCCAATATTACTGCGCGCTGCGTTCACTTGGTGTCGATGTCGATTTTGTGTCGGCGGGTGAGGCAACGCTCGACGGTTACCGGCTGATTGTCGCGCCGTCATTGGCTATGCCCGATGAGGCAACGGTGAGCGCGCTCAATGCCAGTACCGGCCTCATCCTGTTTGGCCCGCGCTCCGGCGCGAAGACGCAGGAGTTCTCAATCAGCCAAGGCCTACCACCAGGGATCTTGCGTGACTTTGTTCCTATCAAGGTCGTCGCCGTCGAAACGCTTCGGCCTGATTGCAATGGCACAATCGACTATAAGGGCGAGCGCCATGAAAGTGGCAGATGGCGCGAGACAATCGAGGCTGGCGAGTGCGAAATATTGGCGCGTTATGAAGACGACGCACCAGCCGCCGTCCGCTCGGGCCGAAGCATCTTTCTCGCCACGCTAACCGACGATGCTTTCCTTAAAAGCCTGTTCGTCGATCTATGTGCCGAAGCTGGCGTCTCGATTACGCCACTGCCGCCGACACTCCGCCTGCGCCGTCGCGGCGATCTGACTTTTGCCTTCAACCTCGCTGGAGAAAGTGCTCGTGCGCCTGCTCCTGAGGGCGCAAACTACATTATCGGTGGCGCAGACATCGAACCCTACGGTGTCGCGGTCTGGCGCCATTCTTAAACATTATCAGCGTTCCTTGGTAGCGCTGAATTTCAGGTCGGGATGCTTTTCCTGCTGGTAGCCGACATCCCACGCCGAGCGCGCCATGAACACCGGATGTCCGTCTCTGTCCTTGGCCATATTCCCGCCGTTGAATGACGCGAACTGGCTGAGCGCGCTGTCTTCACCGACCAGCCAACGGGCGGTATCGTACGGTGCGGGCTCCAGATAGGCGTCGACCTTATATTCGGCCTCCAGCCGCGAAATCAGCACTTCGAGCTGCAACTGTCCGACCACGCCGATCACCCAATTGGAACCGATTTCGGGATAGAATACCTGGATCACGCCCTCTTCGCTCAGGTCGTCGAGTGCCTTGCGCAGCTGCTTGGTCTTTGTGGGATCGCGCAGGATAACGCGCCGCAAGATTTCAGGGGCAAAATTGGGCAGCCCGGTGAAGCGCAGCTCGTTGCGCTCGCTCATCGTATCACCCACCCGCAACGTTCCGTGATTAGGGATTCCGATGATGTCGCCGGGCTCGGCGCTGTCGGCAATCTCGCGGTCCTGCGCAAAAAACAATATGGGGGAGTGGATGGACACCGGTTTGCCGTGGCCCGACGGGATCAGCTTCATGCCACGCTTAAAGGTACCTGAGCATAGCCGCATGAAGGCAATACGGTCGCGGTGCTGTGGGTCCATATTGGCCTGCACCTTGAAGATAAATCCGGTCACGTCCTCGCCCGCAGGATCGATGGTGCCGATGCTGCTCGGCTGAGGACGGGGTGAGGGCGCGTACTCGGCAATCGCGCCGATCATTTCGGCGATGCCAAATTCCTTCAAGGCCGAGCCGAAATAGACCGGTGTCAAATCACCGTGGCGATAGGCTTCGAGGTCGAAGGATGCGTAACCGGCCTGCGCCAGTTCGGCCTCCTCGCGGAATTTCTTGAGGCCGCGTTCAGAAAGATGATCGGCAAGCGACGGGTCATCCAGACCACTGTGCGGACTTGCCTTGCCTTCGAATTCCTTCGAAGCGCCGGTGGGCTGCATCAGCCGGTTGCGGGCAAAATCGTAAATGCCTTCGAATTCGCCGCCCATGCCGATCGGCCAGCTCATCGGGCAGACGTCGAGTGCGAGTTTGTCCGCGACCTCGTCGAGAATGTCGAAGCATTCGCGCCCTTCGCGGTCCACCTTGTTGACGAAGGTGATAATCGGAACCGAACGCAGGCGGCAAACCTCGAACAGTTTCAACGTCTGCGGCTCGATACCCTTGGCGGCGTCAATGACCATGATCGCAGAGTCCACAGCTGTGAGTGTGCGATAGGTGTCTTCAGAAAAATCCTCATGCCCCGGCGTATCGAGCAGGTTGAAGACGATGCCGTCCTTCTGGAAGGTCATCACCGACGACGTCACCGAAATCCCGCGTTGCTGTTCGATCTTCATCCAGTCCGATCGCGCCCGCCGCGCTTGCCCGCGCGCCTTCACTTCGCCCGCCAAATGGATCGCGCCGCCTTGCAAAAGCAGCTTTTCGGTCAGCGTGGTCTTACCTGCGTCGGGGTGCGAGATAATAGCAAAGGTGCGGCGGTTGAGCGTCATGGTGCGCGCTTTAAGCGATTTCGAGCTAAATGGAACATTTAACGCTTAAGAAATCGCGCGCACAAGGAGCGTGGAGGTTAGCGCTTCAATCCGTTTGTCAGAAAGTCGGCGGCGATATTGGCAATTTCATTAACGTCACGGTCCTCTCCCATGACCCCATAACGGAGCCCCAGGAATACGTTCATCCCGACAATCGCCCAGGCATGGACTTCGTCGACATCGTTGCGCAATTGGCCCTTGGCAGCGGCGTCGCTCAAACTGGCGACATAGCCGGCAACCGTATTCTCGTAATGCGTGCGGTAGCTGGCGGGATCGACAAACTCGGCTTCGTCGATGATGCGGTACAATTCCTTGTGCTGTCGCACGAACGACAGGAATTCCGCAAGTCCCTTGCGCTCGCCTTCGAGACGGTCGGTTTCTGCAGCTATAACAGGCCCTATGGTATTGCGGACCTGTGCCGACATGTCTTGCACCAGCGCCCGGAACAGCGAATCCTTCGAATCGAAATAAGTGTAGAAGCTGCCGAGCGCGACTCCGGCCCGCTGTGTGATGCTGACCACCGAACTTTCGTGAAAGCCTTTTTCGCCAAACTCCGCCGCAGCTGCGTCGAGCAGCAAACGCAAGGTTTTGCGCCCGCGTTCGGTGCGCGGGGTTTTGGCGGCGGGTGTCATTGTTGCAGATATGCCACGTTGCGTGGTCATTCTCTAGCATCCTCTTATCTAAAGTTGAAACATGGTTCAACTTTCACTATAGCGCAATTCAAGAACGGGTAAAGGCCCGTCATCTTTGCAGGAGAGCGACCAATGAAATCCCCCAAAATCAGTATTTTCCGTGGTTTTTTGCTGGCGAGCATCGCGGCATCGGGCATGGCATTCGCCGCGCCTGCAATCGCGCAAGATGAAGCTGCCGAAGCCGAAAATGACGGCGCGATTGTCGTTACGGCGCGGCGCCGCGAAGAAAATTTGCTCGATGTGCCGATCGCGGTCAGTGCGTTTTCGGGTGAAGCGCTCGAACAGCGCGGGGCGCTCGACCTAACCGATATCGGCAACATCACCCCGAACACCACACTCGAAACATCGCGTGGCAGCAACTCGACGCTGTCCGCCTTCATTCGCGGCATCGGGCAGCAAGATCCCGTCTCGGGCTTCGAGCCTGGCGTCGGTATCTATCTCGACGATGTCTACCTGAACCGGCCGCAGGCGGCGGTGCTCGATATTTACGATGTCGAACGGATCGAAGTGCTGCGCGGTCCGCAAGGGACGCTCTATGGCCGCAATACAATTGGCGGCGCCGTCAAATATGTCACCAAACGGCTTCCTCAAGAAGTATCGGTCAAAGTTCGCGGCACGTACGGCACGTATAACCAAGCCGAAGGCGTTATCACGGCTTCCGCTCCGATTGGCGACATCGTCCGCGTCGGCGGTAGCGTGGCACGCCTATCGCGGGGTGGCTTTGGCGATAACCTGACCACTGGTTTGGAAAACTATAACAAGGATGTCTGGGCCGCACGCGGCACGGTCGAACTCGGCGGTTACGGCGAGCCAGTCTCAATTCGTATCAGCGGTGACTACAGCCGCGACAAAAGCGATCCGCGCGGCGGTCATCGCCTGATCCCCGGCTTGCAGTCGGGCGCACCGGTGCTGAACAACGTGTTCGATACGCGCGGCGGACTTGTCGATCCTAAGCAGGATATCGAAGCCTACGGTCTTGCGATGAATATCGCGATCAACCTGTCAGAAAGCCTCACTTTGCGCTCGATTAGCGCCTGGCGCAAGGACAGCACTTTCACGCCTATCGATTTCGATGCGCTGCCCGCAGTGGATGTTGATGTACCCGGCGGCTATTTCAACGAACAAATCAGCCAGGAAGTCCAGCTTCTTGTCGATGCCGGGCCATTGAACGGCATGATCGGTGCTTATTATCTCGATGCGACTGCCGACACTTTGTTCGACGTTCGCCTGTTCACCACGCTGAACGGATTGACCGCCTTCACTAAGGCTGCGGTCGATACCGAAACTTATGCCGTGTTCGGTGATTTTACCTATGATTTCTCGGACCAGTTCAGTGTTTCCGTCGGCGGGCGCTATACGTGGGACGAGCGGACAGCGAATATTCTCCGGCAGAATTATCTCGGTGGCGGTTCGCCCTTCTTTGGTGGCGCAGGCGTGCCCTTTGGTGCAGCAAGCACGAATTTTAGCGGCAAGCGCAGCTTTAAAAAGTTCACGCCGCGTGCGTCGGTAAGCTTCAAGCCAACGCCCGACCACAATATCTATGCAAGCTATAGCCAAGGCTTCAAAGGCGGCGGTTTCGATCCGCGCGGTGTCGGTGCCAACGCGCCCGACCTCAACGGCAACGGCATTCGCGGCGAAAATGACGAGGTCGCCGCGTTCCTCAGCTTCCGCCCCGAAAATGTCACCAGCTACGAAGTCGGTTACAAGGGCAATCTGTTTGATGGCGGCCTCACTTTCGCGCTCGCCGGTTTCTATGCCGATTACAAGGATGTCCAGATTCCGGGTTCAGTCGCCTGCATCGTTGGCGGATTGCCGTCATTTTGCGGTGTGACGTCGAACGCGGGCAAGGCTACTTTCAAGGGCGTCGAACTCGAGTTCAACGCACGGCTTGGGGAAAGCATCGCCACCGACGGCGACAGGTTCAACCTGTTCGGCGCGGTGGGCTATATCGATGCGCAGTTCGACGAATATATTTCCAATATCGCCAGCGTGCCGACCGATGTGTCTGCCTTCCGCCAAATCCAGAACACACCGGAGTGGACGGCAAGCGCGACGCTTGCATACATGACGCCGCTTGGAGCCGGGCGTCTGAACTTGGGTACGACATTGTCCTATCGCAGCAGCACTAACCAGTTCGAAATTCCTAACCCGTTTATCGACCAGTCTGGTTACGCACTGTTTGACGCCAGCATCGTCTATACGTCGCCAGATGACAAATGGAGCATCGGCCTTCACGGAAAGAATCTGACCGACAAGGAGTATAAGACATCGGGTTACAGCTTTATTGCAGGTAACGCGACGACTGGCGTGCCTACGCTGGGTGCCAACGGGCTACCGATTGCTTCGCTCGGGCGTGAGGGAACGCTGACCGCATTCTACGGCAACCCGCGCCAAGTCTTCGTGACTGCCGGTCTTAAGTTCTGACGCGGGCAAGGCGCAGGTGCCCGGTGGCTAAAACGCCCCGGGCACCTCGCGTTGCGCAACGCTGGGGTCTTGGGGGAGTGGCAACACCTGCTGCTTTAACACAGACGCGGTGTTACTTTGCGCGCTCAGGCCGCCTGCGACGGGCGTGCAGCTGCGGCCCGCAACAAAATCGAGCGCAACACGCAGCGAGGCTTCCTGCGGGTCACCCAGCGGTCGGCTGATATCGTCGGTTGCGGCGCAGCTGGCCCCCATTGTGCCAACCAGCCCACCATAATAATCTCCCTGACCAGCCGCATTTTCCTTGGCGAAAGCGACGACACGAATCCGGTCGTCGCAAGCCGTCTGGTCGAGGGCAATCTGGCCTACCGGTTTACCGAAACTATTGCTGCCGACTAAAGCCGCATTGGCGCCCAGGAATGGCGCGAACGCCGCCATCACCAACTCGCTTGCCGACGCAGTGGCGTTGGTCGAGATGAAGGCGATCTTGACGGGTGAAACCGATTGCGCGCCGGGTTGGAATCGCCGCGTTTCGTTTTCCGACGATTTCGAGGCGCGGAAACGCGTGACCGAAAAAACGTCGCTGCTGAAGCGGTTGCCGCCCAGCAAATCGCCCATCACTTCTGCCGTCGAAACTAGGCCACCGCCATTATAACGGAAATCAATGACGAAGTTGGTAATGCCTTGCGCGCGGAAATCGGCAAAGGTGGTGCGCAACTGGTTATCGGCGGTCGAAATGAAAGTGCGCATATTGATATAGCCGACGCGCTGGCCACCATTGTCGATCACCTTGACGCCATAACGCGACGACAGCGGGTCAATATTGAAATTGGTCTTGGTAACGGTCAGGTTGCGCGTGCCATTAGAGTCGGTGACGCGCAGCACGCGCGCAGTTCCGGCGGTGCTTGGCCCCAGTGCCTCGCTGACGCCAGCGGCGCCTTGTGCGGCGATGATGCTGCTTACGGTGACCAGATTGGCTTCGGTCGTACCGATGGCGAGGATTTCGGTTCCGCGGTCAATACCTGCTGCCAGCGCAGGCGCACCCTCAAACGCCTCCATGACGAAAATGCGATTTCCCTGATTGAGCAGACGGATGCCAAATCCGGCTGTCGCTCCTGAAGAGAAAAACGCATTTTCCTCCGCAATTGAAGTGATGTAAGTAAAGAAACGGTCTTTACCTTGCGAACGAGCCGTAGCGGTGAGCGCGTCGATATAGGCCTGGACTGTGCTGTAGGGAGCGGGACTGAGCGAGGCTGGCAATGTTTCGGGGAACAAATACCACTCGTTGAGCACAGAAAAGGCGAAATTCTGGCGGTTCGTCAGGCTGCATGTGCTGGATGTCGGCGGCGAGATGGGAGGCATTGTTCCGGTAGGGGGAACCGTGACGGTGCCGCCAGAACCGCCGCTACTGCCACCGCCGCCACAAGCGGTTACGCCCGCCGCCAATACAAGAATGAAGTTTTTGAGCGATCGCCTCGTCATGTCTTTTCGTTCCCGCAACATAGTTTCGTTGCCGGTTCCTGCACTGGATATCAATATTCGACAAGCCCGGTTGTTCAAACGGCGAGGCTGATGTTCATCCTGAAAGTTCGGTCGCCACCGGGTGGAAGGGAAACGATGCCAGGCTTGTCGGCAAATTCCCCCGCATAGCCTTCGGGATCGGCAATCCCCGCCCAAGGCTCAACGCAGATGAAGGCTGCCCCCGGTTTCGTCCAGATGCCAAGAATCGACGTATCGGGAAATGCGATGTCGAGCGAGGGGTAACCCGGCGCACCATAAGACAAGCGGCGGCTGTTCAAATGGCGCCAGACCAGCGCATCGTCTGCGAACAAATCATCGCGCAATCTTATGGTGTTCTCAGTGACCGGCGACGGCACGGTATCGGGCGCGATGGTGCCATAAGGGGTCACGCGCGCAAGGCTGGCCGGCTCGTCCTGTTCGAAACGGATGACATGGTCCTCGCGTGCTCCGCCGGTTGGCAGCGGCCAAGCAAAGGCGGGATGATAGCCAAAACTGAACGGCAAATCGCTTTTGCCGGTATTGCGAACCGTAACGGTCTGGTGAAGCGTTTTGCCTTCTATGCTGAAATGCGCATCAAGCTCGAAGGCGAATGGATATTGCGTTCGGGTTGCTTCGCTATCGACAAGCTGGAAGAGTACTTCTTTTGCCGAAACTTCGACCAGCATGAACTCTGATTTACGCGCAAAGCCGTGCTTCTGCATCGCATGTTTGCGGCTGTCTACCCGCAAGCTATCTTCGTGTAGGCGGCCAATAATAGGGAACAGCAAAGGCGCGCGGCCCGACCAGAACGCCGGATTGGCATCGGTCATCAGCTCTCGCCCGTGCGCGTCCTTCAGGCTTTGTAACTCTGCACCCAGCGGACTGATCAACGCCGCCAGCTCTCCCGACGAAATCGCAACACTTTCAGCCACGCAGGCTGCCGCCGAGCTTTGCAGCAGCCGCGATGACGCGTCCGGAAATGGCCTTGAGTTCGTCTTCGCTGTAACTCTTTTCCAAAGGTTGCAACGTCACTTCGATAGCGAGCGACTTCTGGCCCTCGGGCACGCCTTGGCCAGTGAACTGATCGAAGAGCTGGACAGCAACGATATTCTCCTTGTCCGAACCTTTGATTGCACGAACCAGATCGCTAGCTGTCAAATCAACGGGCACAAGAAAAGCAAAGTCACGGGTAACAGATTGCAACGCGGGCGGCATGAAAGCCGAGCGCATGAACCCAGTGCCCTTTTTTGCCGGAATCGCATCTAGATAGATTTCCGCCGCCATTACCGCGCCATCGAGATCGAACGCTTTGGCCGTCGCCGGGTGCAATGCGCCGAAGGAGGCCAGCACATTTTTCGGCCCCATGCGTAGCGTTGCGGACTGTCCGGGATGATAATGGTCGCCAGCATCTGCCATGATCATCAGGCCTTCGGTTGAAACGCATGCTGCTGCAAGCAAGGCTAGCACTTCGGCCTTGGCATCATAAGCGTCGAACTTGGTAGCTTTACCATTCGCCCAACCGCGTGCGGATTTTTCGCCTGCCAGCAATATACCTGCGGTGAGTCTTTCACCGTCGGCCAGATAGCGCCTTCCGATTTCGAACAGACGGACCGATGAAGCGCCGCGGTCGATATTGCGCCGCGCTGCCGAAAGCAGGCCAGGGAGCAGCGAAGGCCGCATCGCCTTCATGTCCTCGCTGATGGGATTTGCGACAATTGCGTGTCCGCCGCCAAATGCTTCGGCTTCCTTTTCGGGAATGAACGACCAGTTGATTGCTTCGTTCAGTCCGCGGGCCGCCGCCGTCCGGCGGACCTTTCGCTCGACCTTTTGCATCGGCGTTGCTGTGGGTTTTGCCACACCATCGGTGCGTGGCAGCGGGGTTGAGGGGACATGGTCTAGCCCGACCATCCGCACAACTTCTTCGACCAGGTCGGCGCTGGCCTCGACGTCACGACGCCAGCTGGGCGGCGTTACTTGCCAGTCGGCACTGACGCCAAAACCTAGGCTTTCGAGAATTTCGCGTTGTTTATCAGGCGCGACCTCGATCCCACCTAATCGCAAACAATGACCAGTGTCGTAAGAAATGTTGCGCGGCGCAACTGGCGGCTGGCCCGCGCGCGTGATCTGCGACGCCGTTCCACCTGCATGCTCAAGCACCAGCTTTGTGGCAATCGTTAGTCCGTCGTCGAGGAAGGCCGGGTCGACGCCGCGCTCGAAGCGTTGCCGTGCATCGCTGGTCAGCGCCAGTTTCTGCCCGGTGCGCGCGATATGTTCGGGGTCGAAATAGGCGCATTCGATCAACACGTCGGTGGTGGTTTCGGAAACACCCGAATGCTCGCCGCCCATGATACCGCCGATATCGTGGACCATATCATCGTCGGCAATGACGGTCATGCTCGAGTCCAGCGCATAGGTCTTGCCGTTGAGCGCTAACATCTCTTCACCGTCTTTCGCCTTGCGCGCCACCAGCTCACCCGAAAGTTTCGCGCGATCGTAAACGTGCAGCGGGCGACCAAGGTCGTTCGAGATGAAATTGGTGACATCGACCAAAAGCGAAATCGGCTTTTGCCCGATGGCTTTCAGCTTGGCTTGCATCCAATTGGGCGAGGCCCCGTTGGCTACGCCCGACACGGCTTGCGCGTAGAAAGCCGGACAACCTTCGGTGTCCAGTGTTGCCACAGCGGGAGCGGGTTCGCTGCCATCGACAGGTGATATTGCATCGGTTTTATAGACTTCGGCGAGCGGACGCAGCGTCCCTAGCCCAGCCGCCGCCAGATCCCGCGCGATTCCGCGCACGCCCATGCAATCCTGCCGATTAGGGGTAATGCTGACGTCTATGATCGGATCGTCTAATCCGGCCCAATTGGCATAGACCTGACCCACCGGTGCGTCGGCAGAAAGCTCGATAATGCCATCATGGTCATCACCCAGTTCAAGCTCGGCAATCGAACACATCATGCCGTTCGATTCGACACCGCGAATCGCAGCGACCTTCAGCACCATACCGTTGGATGGTACCGTCGCACCCGCCGGACCGAACACGCCCAGCATACCCGCGCGCGCATTGGGCGCGCCGCACACGACTTGCAACGGTTCGCCGCCTGCGTCGACCGACAGCACCTGCAACTTGTCCGCTTGCGGATGCGGGGCGGCGCTCAGGACCTTGGCGATGCGGAAGGAGGCCAGTTTGTCGGCGGGGTTTTCGATGCCTTCGACCTCAAGCCCGATACGGTTCAGCGTATCGGCAACGGCGTCTATGTCGGCATCGGTATCGAGATGCTCTTTGAGCCAGCTCAGCGAGAATTTCATGCGCCTACTCCCCCGCTCAAAGTCGGCACGTCGAGCGCGCCGAAGCCATAATGTTTGAGCCAGCGCAAATCGCCGTCGAAGAAGGCGCGCAAATCGTCAATGCCATATTTGAGCATCGCCAGCCGGTCGACGCCGACGCCGAAGGCGAAGCCTTGGTAAACGTCCGGGTCGAGCCCGCAGGCGGTAATGACCTTGGGATGCACCATTCCCGAGCCGAGCAATTCCATCCAGCCGCCGGTGCCGCCCAATATGCGTTTGCCATTCTCTATAGAGAAGCTCACGTCGACTTCTGCCGATGGCTCGGTAAACGGAAAATAGCTCGGTCGCAGCCGAATGCTCAGATCATCACGTTCGAAAAAGGCCTTGAGAAATGTTTCCAATGTCCATTTCAGGTGACCAAGATGGATGCCCTTATCAATTACCAGACCTTCGATTTGGTGGAACATCGGTGTATGCGTCGCATCGCTGTCGCTTCGGTACACCCGGCCCGGCGCGATAATGCGGATCGGCGGTTCCTGTGACGTCATGGTGCGGATTTGTACAGGAGAAGTATGCGTTCTCAGCACCTTGGCTTCCTCACCATCAGCAGCATTCATATAAAATGTGTCATGCATTGCCCGCGCTGGGTGCGTTTCGGGCATATTGAGCGCGGTAAAATTATGCCACTGGTCCTCGATCTCCGGACCTTCTGCGACGGCAAAGCCCATGTCGGCGAAGATTTCGGCAAGTTCGTCCATTACCTGGCTGACCGGATGCACCGATCCGCGAGGGAATTCGGGTGCTGGCAAAGTCATATCGAGCCGCTCGGTCGCGAGGCGTTCGTTTAGCGCGGCGGTTTCGAGAGCGGCTTTCTTGGCAGCGAGAGCAGCGGTCACAGTTTCGCGCAGGCCGTTGATAATCGGTCCTTGCGCTTGCCGCTCGTCCGGCGACATCGCACCCATCGTCTTCAGCAAAGCGGACACGCTCCCCTGCTTACCCAGCGCGGAGATGCGCACCACTTCCAACGCATCCAATGTGTCAGCAGCTTCAATGGCAGTGGTCAGTTCGGATTGGAGTGTTGCTATGTCAGTCATGTCGTTCGCCTGCATAAGCAAAAGGGCGCGAACGGCAAGTGCCGCCCACGCCCTTTTGCGCATTCTTGGAAGGGAGGAGCTTAGGCTGCTTTAGCCAATGCCGCCTTCGACTGCGCAATGATGGTGCTAAACATCGCCGCCTCGTTCATCGCGAGGTCGGCAAGAACCTTGCGGTCGAGTTCGACATTTGCCAGCTTCAGGCCGTGCATGAACACGCCATAGGTCATGCCTTCGGCACGGACAGCGGCGTTGATGCGTTGGATCCAGAGTGCGCGGAAATTGCGCTTGTTTACCTTACGGTCGCGATATGCGTACTGGCCAGCCTTTTCGACCGCCTGCCGCGCGACGCGGATGGTATTTTTGCGGCGGCCACGAAAGCCCTTCGCCTGCTCTAATATTCTTTTGTGTTTGGCGTGTGTGGTAACACCCCGTTTGACGCGTGCCATAATCTATATCCTTATATCTGAAAAATATGCGCGGGCCTTAAAGACCGTATGGCGCCCATTTCTTGATTGTCTTGGCATCGGGATCAGAGATCACGCTGGTGCCGCGGTTTTGGCGGATATATTTCGCATTATGGCTGCTCAAACGGTGCCGTTTTCCAACGACGCCGTGCTTGATCTTGCCGGTTGCGGTGATTTTGAATCGCTTCTTCACACCACTTTTGGTCTTGAGCTTGGGCATTTTGGTCTCCTTTGATGAGTCCGTATCAAGCCGACATGGCAGCCCTATTGGCCAGCCTGCTTATTCGGAAGGCGCGCGCCTAGCGGGATTCGCACCCGAAAGCAAGTACAGAAGCGCCGATTGTCAGTCCGAAAGGCCCGGGCCTTGCAAAGCTTGCAACGGATGGCCGACCTGCGATGCACGGGCGAGCGTAGACGGAATGCTGATCGGGCGCGGCATCGCCAGATACTGGCTTGGCGACATTCCCATGAATTCCTGAAAGTCACGGTTAAAGTGCGCCTGATCGAAATATTGGTCATCCAGCGCCGCTGACCATTTTAGATCGGGGTCAAGCATGACGCTGCCCAGCGTTCGCAAGAAGCGCTGCCGCCGCAGCAAGCGTTTGGGCGGAAAGCCGAACACACGGCGGCATAGGCGCTCAAGCCTTTGTTGAACTATGCCGGTTGCATTGGCGAGGTCGGCGACGCTGCTGATGTTCGGGTCTGCCAGCGCCTGGTGAATATCCTCGATTTCCGTTTCGCGCGGATCGTGCCGACTAACCGCCTGGATCAGCATCCCGTCGAACAAAGCCGCCATTTCTTCTGGATCGGACACCCCCTGTAACTTGACCCATATTTCCCTGAACAGGCTAAATTCCGGGTGGTCGAGGTCGCCGGCCCGGTTGGCCCACCGATCAGCAGGCGATTGGATCAGTCGGTGCCAGCCCAATGGCAATATCCCGATGCCTGCCAGAAACATAGATTTGCAGAATATCCGCGATGCCTTTCCGGTTGGGCCAGTGACATTGGCAGGCGGCGTATGCAGCGGCGGCTCCGTGACGATATTGCCTCGCGAGCTGCCGGACAGAGTAAAATGCGCACTGCCCCATTCAGGATGCAGCAGATCTTCCTGTTCTTCGTCCTGATCGGTTTCGATCTGGAAAAAATAATACGTCGACACGTAACGCAGCAGTGGCTGCGCTGGCATTATGAAGTGGACCGGGCTGTTTGGCGCTAGTGGTGACATGCCAGAGACTCAAGCACGTCATCAAGTCGTGCAGCGTCGCCCAGCGCAATTACATGCCCATCCGATTCTGCGTGCAGGGGTTCACCCGTCCAGTCACACATTATGCCACCCGACCCTTCTATTATCGGAACTAAAGCAGCAAAATCATATAGTTTCAATCCTGCTTCAACGACTAGGTCGATTTGCCCGGCGGCAAGCAGGCCGTAATTGTAACAATCGCCGCCCCACACCATCCTTTTATGCGCCGTCTTGGCTGCCAGCGCCATGAAATGCTCTGCGTCATGCTCGCCAAAATATTGCGGACCGGTGCTGGCCAATGTTGCGTCGGCAAGCAATCGGCAGGGGCGGGTACGGACAGGTTTGCCGTTCAGCGTCGTCTCCCGGCCCGCCGCGCCGACCCAGCGTTCGCCGCTGATGCACTGATCGATGACACCAAGCACGGGCCAACCTTTATCAAGCAGTGCGATCAACGTGCCGAATATCGGGCGCCCGGCCATGAAGCTGACCGTGCCATCGATGGGGTCGAGCACCCAGGTTCGCCCCGATGTCCCGGGTTTCTCGCCATATTCTTCACCGATAATGGCGTCATGAGGGCATTCGGTATCGAGGATCGCCCGGATTGCGGCCTCCGCCGCCCGGTCCGCTTCGGTCACCGGCGACGCGTCGGCTTTGCTTTCGTGGGAAAAGTTCGACCGAAAAAACGGACGTATCGCGGCCCCAGCCGCGTCGGCGAGACGGTTGGCGAGCGGAATATCCTGCGTGCGCATCAGTCGAAGAGCGAACTGACCGAGCTTTCGTCGGCAATCCGCTTGATCGCTTCGCCCAGCAACGGCGCGATCGGAATTTGCCGTATTTTTGCGCTATCCATCGCGGCGTCCGATGCCTGAATTGAATCGGTAATAACCAGTTTGCGCAGGCTTGATGCGTTGACCCGGTTCACCGCTTCGCCCGACAACACGCCGTGGGTGATGTAAGCGACCACGTCCGACGCGCCCGCCGCCTTCAATGCGTCGGCAGCATTACACAGCGTTCCGGCGCTGTCGGCGATGTCATCGATCAGGATGCAGAAACGGTCTTTCACGTCGCCGATGATGTTCATCACTTCCGACACGCCAGCCTTTTCGCGGCGTTTGTCGACGATGGCGAGCGGAGCGTCATCCAGGCGCTTGGCAATTGCCCGCGCCCGCACGACGCCGCCGACGTCGGGTGACACTACAGTGATATTCTTGTCGGGATGGCGCGACAGTATATCCGCGCTCATCACCGGCGCACCGTAAAGATTGTCAGTCGGGATATCGAAAAAGCCCTGAATTTGTCCGGCATGCAAATCGACGGTTAAAACCCGGTCAGCCCCGGCCTCGGTAATCAGATTGGCGACCAGCTTGGCCGAAATCGGGGTGCGCGGTCCAGGTTTGCGGTCCTGCCGTGCATAGCCGAAATAGGGAAGAACGGCGGTAATGCGCTTGGCCGACGCGCGGCGCAGCGCATCGATCATGATGAGTAGCTCCATCAGATTGTCGTTCGCGGGATGGCTGGTCGACTGGATGACAAACATATCCTCGCCGCGCACATTTTCGTGGATTTCGACGAATATTTCATTGTCGGCAAAGCGCCGGACGCTGGCATCGGTGAGCGGCACGCCCATATAATCGGCGATGCCCTTCGCCAGCGGAAGGTTGCCATTGCCAGTCATCAATTTCATGTGCGCGTTTCCCGAATAATCCCACCACCGGATTCGCCAGTGGCTCTAGCGACGCAGACCCAGCCTGACAATCGGCTTGCGGCGGTAGATTGTGGACAATACAGATAGTGTCATGACCGACCAACTGACTATTGCCATGGCACAACTCAACCAGCGTGTCGGCGACCTTGCCGGCAATGCCAACGCGATGCTCGAATGGCGAGCCAAGGCGCCGGGCGCTGACCTGATCGTTTTTCCTGAACAGCAGTTGATTGGATATCCGGCAGAAGATCTCGTGCTAAAGCCGGTTTTCGCGGCCCGGGCGGCGGCAGAACTGGCGGAGCTTGCCAAAGCAACTGGCGACGGCGGCCCTGCGATGCTGGTAGGCTCGATTTTTGCCGACGGCGGCGCGCTGTATAACGGGGTCGCGTTGCTTGATGGCGGCCGGGTCACGGCCGTTCGCTACAAGCATGAACTGCCCAATTACGGCACTTTCGATGAAAAGCGGATTTTTGCCGCTGGACCTTTGCCTGAGCCTGTCGAGTTTCGCGGTGTGAAGCTCGGCCTGCCTATTTGCGAGGACGGCTGGCTGGCACCGGTGTCCAAGCATCTGGCGGAACGCGGCGCGGAAATCCTGATTTCGGTCAATGGCAGCCCCTACGAGATCGACAAGGATGACCGGCGCCTGGATCAGGTCTTCGCCGCGCGCGTTGCCGAAACCGGCCTGCCATTGCTGTTCCTCAACCGCGTCGGCGGGCAGGACGAGCTGGTCTTTGACGGCAGTTCTTTTGTGCTCAATGCTGACGGCGGCGCAGCGCACCGGCTTCCCGACTGGACCGAAGAATTGCGCGTTACGCAGTGGAAGCGGGGTTCGTCTGGCTGGGCCTGCGATATCGGCGAACTCGCGCTATGGGAGGATCACCCCGCCGACATCTACAGCGCGATGGTCGTTGGCCTGCGCGATTATGTCGATACTAACCGGTTTCCCGGCGTTGTGCTGGGAATGTCGGGCGGTATCGACAGCGCGATCTGTGCAGCGATTGCTGCCGACGCGCTTGGGCCGGACCGGGTCTGGTGCGTAATGTTGCCGAGCCGCTACACCAGCCAATCCAGCCTCGACGACGCTGCGGAATGCGCGGCGATGATCGGCTGCAGGCTTGATACTATCCCGATTTCGCCAGCGGTCGAGGCATTTGACGTCATGCTGTCTGGCAGTTTCGCTGACCGCGAAGTGGATATCACTGAGGAAAATGTACAAAGCCGGATACGCGGCGTGACGTTGATGGCGCTGTCGAACAAGTTCGGCCATATGCTGATGACGACGGGTAACAAGAGCGAGATGAGCGTCGGCTATGCCACGATCTACGGCGATATGGCGGGCGGCTATAATCCGCTGAAAGACGCCTATAAGATGACGGTGTTTGCGATTTCGGAATGGCGCAACAAGCACCGCCCGCGCATCGGTCTTGGACCTGACGGACCAGTCATTCCGCAGCAAATTATCTCCAAGCCGCCGAGCGCCGAGCTGCGCCCCGACCAAAAAGACAGCGACTCGCTGCCTGCTTATCCGGTGCTCGATAAGATGCTGCATGCGCTGGTCGAGGGAGAATTGTCGGTCGACGAAGTGGTGGCCCGTGGGTTCGACCGCGCAGAGGTTACCCGCATTGAGCGGCTGCTGTACATCGCCGAATATAAAAGGCGGCAGGCCCCCCCGGGGGTAAAGCTCGGCACGCGCAATTTTGGCCGCGACCGGCGATATCCGATCACCAACGCCTTCCGCAGCGGCTGATATGCCTTCTCTACTATACCGATTGACTTCTGTAAGTGATAATATATCATAACTCCCGAGGAGTTCTCGGCGTTAGCTGTTCGCCGCCTCCTCTTCACTAACGGGAGAGAGGAGACCCGATATGAGTTATGTAAGCGAAAACCAGCGCGCCAACCCGGCCACCATGGGGGCCGCCATATTGGTCAATGGTTCGATCATATTGGCGGTGGCATTATCGCCGCT
>JANNQI010000038.1:0-15094 GCA_031400695.1 Sphingomonadales bacterium
CAAGATTGTGGACATGTATATGACCGGCAAGATCGAAATCGACCCGATGATTACCCATGTCATGGGACTTGAGGATATCAACAAGGCGTTCGACCTCATGCACGCAGGCAAAAGCATCAGAAGCGTCGTGGTCTACTGAATTTGCAAGGAGAGAGAATATGTACAGTCATATGATGGTGGGCAGTAACGACATTGCCCGTTCGAAGAAATTCTACGACGCGACCTTTGCCGCAATGGGCGGCAAGGAAGGCATGCAGGATCCCAAGGGACGCCTGATTTATATACACAATAGCGCGATGTTTCTGGTCACACCGCCAATCGACGGCGGGCCGGCCACTCATGGCAATGGCTGCACTATTGGTTTTGCGATGACGCCGGAGCAGGCCAATGCTTGGCATCAAGCAGGCATCGAAAACGGTGGCACCGCGATCGAGGATCCGCCCGGCGTACGCGAAGGCAATGGCATGAAACTCTATCTTGCCTATTTGCGCGATCCCGATGGCAACAAGCTTTGCGCGCTGCACCGCGTCACCGACTGACGCCATGACCGAGGCCGAAGCGCGGGTTTACGCCGATCTGGCCGCGCTCGGCATCGCTTATGAGGTGCACGAGCATGCGCCCGTGTTCACGGTCGAGGAAAGCAGCCAATATACCCGGCATATCAAGGGCGGGCATACCAAGAACCTGTTCCTGAAAGACAAGAACGGCGCATTCTTTTTGGTGACGGTTCCTGACGATGCGCGCGTCGATTTGAAGGCATTACCAGTTGCCATCGGTTGCGGTCGCGTCAGTTTCGGTAAGGCAGAGGATATGGAGCGATTGCTCGGTATTTCCCCGGGGTCGGTTACCGCTCTGGCCGCGATCAACGATGTTGAAGGTCTGGTGACGTTCGTGCTCGATGCCGGACTGGCGAGAGAGGAAATTGTTAACTGTCATCCGCTGCGTAACAGCGCGACGCTCAGCCTCGTGCCAAATGATCTGGTCCGTGCATTGACTCACTGGCACCATGCACCTTTGATTGCCGCTATCCCTGTATTGGAACCGATATGACCCTTGAAACGATTTCGACCAACACCGCATTTGGCGGGGTGCAGGGCGTTTACAAACATCATTCGATCGCGACAGGTACCGATATGACTTTCGCGGTCTACGTCCCACCGCATGCTCCCGGAGCGAAGTTGCCCGTAATCTGGTATCTCTCGGGCCTCACCTGCACACATGCTAATGTCACTGAAAAGGGCGAGTTTCGCCGCGCTTGTTCCGAACTGGGCCTAATCTTCGTTGCGCCTGACACAAGCCCGCGTGGCGAAGGCGTCCCGGACGACCCGGATGGCGCGTATGATTTTGGGCTGGGTGCAGGCTTCTATGTCGACGCGCTGGTCGAGCCATACGCCGAGCATTATCGGATGCGCGGCTATATAGAGGGTGAACTTCCCAAGCTTGTTGCCGAACATTTCCCTGTAAATCCGGAACGGCAGGGTATCATGGGCCACTCAATGGGTGGGCATGGCGCACTGACAATCAGTTTGCGGAACCCCGGCCATTATACATCAACCTCTGCATTCGCGCCGATAGTGTCGCCGATGAATTGCCCTTGGGGCGAAAAGGCGCTGGGTAGATATCTGGGTGACGACCGGTCTTTGTGGGAAGAATATGATGCATGCACTCTCATCCGGAACGGTGCGCGGCTACCCGACCTGCTGGTCGACCAGGGAGAGGCGGATAATTTCCTGATCGAACAACTCAAAACGCATTTGTTGGTCGAAGCATGTGAGGCAGCGGGGCAGGCAGCAACAATCCGGATGCAACCTGGCTATGACCACAGCTATTATTTCATCTCGACCTTCATGGCCCAACACCTCGCTTGGCACGCCGAACGTTTGAAGGTCTAGCTTATTGGCTCGAGCAGCGATAGTGAAGCGCATGACAAGCGGGTGTAGCTCAATGGTAGAGCAGCAGCTTCCCAAGCTGAATACGGGGGTTCGATTCCCCTCACCCGCTCCAATATTCCCGTTAATCGGCGAAGTATGATTTCGGCCGATAACCCTTTCGTATTGCTGGATGACGCACGCAGTTCAGGTGCATCGCCCGCGCGGCTGTATTCGAACCCCGTTCGCATATTATCGGCTCTTGCTTCTGAACAAGTCGAACCGCTGCTGGAGGAGTTGAGGGCCGCGCAAATGCAAGGTCTGCATGCTGCAGGATATTTGGCCTTTGACGCGGGCACTACGTTACTTCCGCACTTGACCCCAGCCACTGCTTTGCCGCTAGCGTGGTTCGGATTATTCGAACAATTTGAAACGATTAGTACAGACGCCATGCCGTCGATACTGCCTGACCCGTCGGGTGCATGGCTGTCCTCGCTACGGCCAACAATATCGCGTAGTGAATACCACAATGCCTTCCAAACTGTGCAGGATTACATTCGGGCTGGAGACATATATCAGGCCAATCTGACCTTTCCGTTGTCCGCTGATTACGGAGGTAGCCCGTTGGCGTTATATTCTGCGCTCCGTCCGCGTGCAGCGGCGGGCTATGGTGGCATGATCTGGACTGGAGAGCGATATTATCTGTCTTTTTCTCCAGAGCTTTTCTTTGCGTTGCAAGACCGGCGCGTGACGACCAGGCCCATGAAGGGGACGGCCGAACGACACTCCGATCCTCAAGCCGATGCGGCAGAGGCTGGGCACCTCCGAACCGATCCAAAGCAGCGCGCCGAAAACCTGATGATAGTCGATCTTTTGCGCAACGACTTGTCACGGGTGTGCGAGGCCGGGTCCGTCGCGGTACCCGACCTTTTCCATATCGAAAGCTATCCAACGGTTCACCAGATGACCTCAACTGTCACCGGGACTCTGAATCAAGGCAGCGATGCGATCGACGTCATAAGCGCGCTATTTCCATGCGGATCGATTACGGGCGCACCTAAAATACGGGCAATGCAAATCATCGAGGAGGTCGAGCAATCCCCACGTGGAATCTATTGCGGCTCGATCGGCCGCATTGATGCCAATGGCGATGCGGCGTTTAACGTAGCCATCCGCACTTTTACCTTGTGCGACGAAGCGAAGAGCGTTTCATTGGGGCTGGGCTCAGGGATAGTGTCAGACTCGCAAGAAGACGATGAGTGGGCCGAGTGTCTGGCGAAGGGGGATTTTGCCAAATTGGACGGTTATGGATTTGACCTGATCGAAACGATGCGTTTCGAACCGGCGCAGGGAATCCTGCGGCTGGAATTGCATCTTGAACGGATGAAGGAAAGCGCGCGTACTTTCGGGTTCGAATTCGACCGGCATGACGCGCGCAACAAATTACATGCCGCGACCTTCCATCTGGATGCGTTGTCGAAAATCAGGTTGCTGGCGTCGTGCCATGGCGCCCTCGCAATCGAAATACGCCCCTTGGTTGAATATGAAGATTGCCGGGTCGCGGTAGTACCACTGCCCGCCGACCCCCAAGACTTCCGGTTGCGGCACAAGATAACCGATCGGGACTTCTATGACGACGCCCGCAAGGCGCGGAGCGATTGCGATGAAGTCATCTTTGTCGGCAAGGACGGTCGGCTGACGGAGGGCAGTATCAGCGCACTATTTGTCGAACGCGGCGGAAAGCTGCTCACCCCTAGGCTGGAAACCGGCCTGCTTCCTTCCGTGCTGCGGCGTGAGTTAATCGAGGCAGGGAGGGCCGAGGAGGCCGATATTGAAATTGAAGATTTGTCTGCGGGCTTCTTTGTCGGCAACAGCGTGCGCGGCCTGATCCGTGCCAACAGGGTTGCGTAATTTTAAGCGACGCATTAGGGGCGGCCACGCAATTTGCGTTCAAAAAGCTCACGAAAGACATATCATGATCGACCACCTGTCCGCAGCCCTCGGCCGGATCGCTCCTTCGGCTACACTTGCCATGTCGGGGCGGGTGATCGACCTGAAGGCACAGGGCATTGACGTCATTGGCCTGTCGGCCGGGGAGCCTGATTTCGACACGCCTGATTTCGTGAAAGAGGCGGCCATTCAAGCAATACGCGATGGCATGACCAAATATACAGCCGTTGACGGCATCGCACCCTTGAAACAGGCGATTATCTCCAAGTTCAAACGCGACAATGGAATCGATTATTCGCCCAAGCAGATCACTGTAAACTCGGGTGGCAAGCACACCTTGTTCAACGCTTTGGTCGCAACAATCGACAAAGGTGACGAGGTTATCATTCCCGCGCCTTATTGGGTAAGCTATCCCGATATCGTGCAATTCGCAGGCGGCACGCCGGTTGTCATTATGGCGACCGCCGCGCAAAATTATAAAATCACGCCTAAACAACTCGACGCCGCAATCACGCCCAAGACCCGCTGGCTAATCCTGAACTCGCCGTCAAACCCAACTGGCGCTGCTTATAACGCGGTCGAGCTGGAGGCTTTGGGTCAGGTGTTGCTCAAGCACTCCCATGTTATGCTGCTGACCGACGATATGTACGAGCATATCTGGTATGCGCAGTCGCCTTTTGCGACGATGCTTCAGGTTTGCCCCGATTTGTACGATCGAACATTGACGATGAACGGCGCGTCCAAAGCCTATGCAATGACCGGCTGGCGCATCGGCTATGCGGGTGGCCCCGAATGGCTGATCAAAGCGATGGCCGACCTTCAGTCGCAGTCGACAAGTAATCCGTGCTCGATTTCGCAATATGCGGTGCTGGCTGCGCTCAACGGACCGCAGGATTTTCTGCGCGAACGTAACGCTGCTTTTAAGGAGCGTCGCGATCTTGTCGTGGCCATGCTCAACGACGCTCCGGGGTTGAATTGTCCGACGCCGGAAGGCGCGTTTTACGTCTATCCCGACGCCAGCGGCGTGATCGGCAAGACCACACCAAAGGGCAAAAAAATCGAAACCGATGCCGATCTGATCGACTATTTCCTCGACGATTATCGCGTCGCTGCAGTGCATGGCGCAGCGTTCGGCCTCTCGCCGGGCTTCCGCATTTCCTACGCGACATCGGAGGAATTGCTGAGGGAAGCGTGCACGCGCATCCAGTCAGCGTGCGCAGCGCTCATTTGAGCGCAGATGAACATAGAAAAACGGCGCGTTAAGCAGGACTTAACTTGGCATCTGCTTGAAACCTTCTGTGGCGCGGTAACGTATCTATCGCAGCTACCGAATAGGCAGCAAGAACCGAGAAACAAAATGAACCGTATTTTCAACTTCGTGCGATCAGATCTTTTCCTCAGCCTTGCGGGCGGCTTCGCCCTTGGTGTTGCGGGTTTGGCGGTGATCCAGCCTGCAAGCGCCGACATCGGCCGTTCGGGTGCAGCCAAGTCGATATCGGTCGGAGCGCCTATCCATGAAGAAATTATACCACCCCAATAAGTTTGCCCTTCGCCTGCTGCCACTTGCCGCGGCGCTTGCTTTCACGGGTGCTTGCGGCACCGGAGCCACATCTTTGATCGGTACCGCCGAAGCGGCCGAAGGCATTCGCATTGCTGCCCCCGCTACGCCCATCATTGAACCCAAAGGCACACAAACCGCGGTTTTCGCAGGCGGTTGTTTCTGGGGCATCGAAGGCGTGTTCGAACGGGTCAAAGGTGTGGCCAGCGTCGAATCAGGCTATTCGGGCGGCACCAAGGCAAGCGCCGATTATGATAAGGTAAGTGCCGGGGTCACCGGCCATGCCGAATCCGTCCGCATCCGCTACAACCCGGCGCTCGTCAGCTACAACGATCTGCTGCACATTTTCTTTTCGGTGACACACGATCCGACCCAGCTCAACCGCCAAGGTCCGGATAGCGGCAGCCAATATCGCACCGCAATATTCCCCGCGACGCTCGCGCAGAAAAAGGCCGCTACCGCCTATATCGCGCAGCTCGGCAAGGCACGGTATTGGAAAAAGCCGATTGTGACCAAAATCGAGACATATAGCTTCTTCCCGGCCGAAACCTATCATCAGGACTTCATGGCTAAAAACCCGAACCATGGCTATATTGTCGCGTGGGACAAACCAAAGGTTGCCAATCTCAAAAAGCTGTTTCCGAACCGCTACCGGTGATCAGGGCATGACCAACCCAGCCATCATCGGGTAAAGCGAAGCGACGAGGAGCAACGCCGCGATTACATTGAACGTTTTCAGTCGGATCGGATTACTCAAAAATTGGCGCATTTTTGCGCCCATCACGGCCCATGCCCCGGTGCTCGGCAGATTGATAATACCGAAAACCCCTGCGACGATAAACACACCGACCCAGCCTTGGGATTTTGGCGCATAGGCCGAGATTGCGGTTAGCGCCATTGTCCACGCCTTCGGGTTCACCCATTGAAACAATGCCGCCTGCAAAAAGGTGAAGGGTTTCGACTTTGCCGCAGCTGCGCCGTTTTCGGCTGGCGATGTGCTGGTCGTCGCAATCTTCCACGCCATATACAACAGATAAAACCCGCTCGCGATCGTGATGAACAGCATGGAACCTGGCACCGCCTCGATTACCTTCATGACGCCAAGCCCGATCAGCCCGATCATCAGCGTGAAGCCGAGCGACACCCCCAGCATATGCGGCACCGTCCGGCGCATCCCGAAATTGATGCCGGATGTCATCAACATCAAATTGTTCGGCCCCGGCGTGATCGAGGACACAAAGGCAAATACGGCAAGCGCGGCAAAAAGTTCGGTTGTCATCATGATGGTCAGAATAGAGTAAATCTTGCCGAATGTGCTTGCGTTGTTGCGAAGAATTGGCAAATATATACAATAAATGAGCGTAGTTGACCCAATAAACCTCAAAATATTGCGCGCGCTGACGGTTGATGGCCGGCTCAGCAACGTCGATTTGGCGGATAAAGTCGGATTGTCCCCGTCTGCCTGTTTGAGGCGGGTGCAAGAGCTTGAGCGAAAGGGCGTGATTAGCGGTTACCGCGCGGTGCTCAGCCCGCAGGCGATGGGCATGAATTTTATCGCTTATGTGCTGGTCGGCCTATCCAGCCATACCAAAGAATCACAGCTCGGTTTCGAGCAGGCGATTGCCTCGGCGGCCGAAGTGCGCGAGTGCCACAACATCACCGGCACCGTGGAATATCTGTTGCGCATCGAGGCGCGCGATCTGGCGGCGTATAAATATTTCCACACCGAAGTGCTGGGCACAGTGCCACAGGTGTCGAGCATCATGTCCTATATCGTGATGGATTCGCCTAAGGACGAGCGAGCTTAGGGCTTGTAAGCGGGGATTGCCCAGCCTTTGAGTATCGCCATTGCGCGCAAGGCAAAACCGGCGGCGGCACTGATGACGGCGGCGGGTAGAACAGGCAGGCCGAACCATAGAAGCAAGCCGAACATT
This sequence comes from Sphingomonadales bacterium, assembly GCA_031400695.1. Classification (GTDB taxonomy): domain Bacteria; phylum Pseudomonadota; class Alphaproteobacteria; order Sphingomonadales; family Sphingomonadaceae; genus Sphingorhabdus_B. The sequence goes on from JANNQI010000038.1 coordinate 7,311, forward strand.
CCCGATGCCAGCGCAGCAGCGGTCACATAAATCTCGGGCTTGAGCAGGATCGACGGCTCGCCTGCCAAGACATCGCGGATGATACCGCCGACGCAGGCGGTGATCACGCCCATCATCATCGCAGGCAGCAAAGGTACACCCAGCGTCAGCGATTTCCACGTGCCGAACACTGCATAGATTGCAATGCCCACCGCATCGAACCAGTCGAGTGCGCGAGGATTCCAGAAATTTTTGGGTGTTACCCAAACGAGGCCTGCGGTCACCAGACAGGTCGCCGCAAATCGCCATTCCTGCACCCAGAAAACCGGCGCACCGATTAACAGGTCACGAACGGTGCCGCCGCCGACCCCAGTAATTAGCGCGAAAAAGGAGAAGGTAACGAGCGTCTGCTTTAACTTCGCCGCAGCCAGCGCGCCCGATGCCGCAAACACCGCTATGCCAAAAAGGTCGAGCCAAGCCAGCAAGACTATTTCAGCTTCGCCAGCCAGCCCCATATCTCGGTTTGCAACCGGATACGGCGGTCTGACCAGCTATGGTCAGTAGCGACATGCACAGAGGTGACCTGCTTACCACCCGACTGGCCTATCGCCTTAGCCAGCGCATCGGTATGCGGCGCCAGCCCGTCGTCGGAACTCAAAACCAGTAGCGGTATTTTAGCCAGTGAAGCTGCCTTATTCACGAAGTCATATGCTTCGGCGTTGGTCCGGACTTCCTCGCTCAATTTAGACGGCCTCGTTCCAGCCAGCGACTCCATGCTGTCTGCCATTACCGCTGCTACTGCACCGGTAGGTAAGCGCCCGACAGCGCCAATATTCGCGGCAGAAATCAGGATGATGCCGTCAAGGTCATGGTCGCTCGCGGCGGACATGGCAGCAGCCCAACCGCCCATGCTGTGGCCGGCGATAACTACGCGCGATGTATCGATGCCAAGCTTTTGTGCGTTTGCTGGCACGCGTATATAAGCGAGCACCGCACTTGCATCTTCAGGATTCTGGGCAAAGCGGAAGCTGCCGGGGCTGCCCCACGAACCACGATAGTTGAAAGTGATGGCATTCCAGCCAGCCCGGCGCAGGGCTTGGGCAAGGTCGAGATTCTTCTCGTTACCGGGAAGGCCATGACAGATGATGATCGTCGGATGCGGGCCTGCCCCCGCCGCAAGATAGGCCACGCCGTTAATCTGCACGTCGCCGCTTGGAATATGCAGCACTTCCATACGTGCGGGGTGCGCCGTGTTCTTTTCCGGGTCGGTATAAATAGCAGGTGGAATTTGCGATGCTGTGCTTGACGGACTGGTCGCCAGTGCAGCCATAAGTAATGCAGCCGTAAACATCGCTTATCCTCCTGTTACATATGGATCGGCTTGCCCGTTACCGCCATCGCCGCTTCTTTCAGAGCCTCGGCATGGGTCGGGTGGGCGTGGCAGGTATAGGCGATGTCTTCGGACGTAGCACCGAATTCCATTGCGACAGCTGCTTCGGCAATCATGCTGCCGGCGATTGAGGCAATGATGTGGACGCCAAGAACGCGGTCGGTTTTCGCGTCGGCGACGACCTTGACGAAGCCGTCCGTGTCGCGGTTGGTCTTGGCACGGCTGTTCGCCATCATCGGGAACTTGCCGACTTTGATTTCGCCCCCCGAAGCTGAAAGACGTTCCTTGGCTTCTTCTTCGGTCAGGCCGACGCTGGCTATTTCGGGGTAAGTGTAAACCACGCCCGGAATGACGTCATGGTTCACAATGCCGGTACCGCCCGCGATGAAGTCAGCGGCAGCGAGGCCTTCGTCTTCCGCCTTGTGCGCGAGCATCGGGCCGGGGACAACATCGCCGACGGCATAGATGCCGGGGACATTGGTCTGGAAATCATGGCCGATTTCAATCTGGCCGCGTTTGTTTACTGTCAACCCTGCCTTATCTAGAGCCAAGCTTTCGGTGTTGGGGCGGCGGCCAATCGAAACAAGCACGCAATCGGCTTCGATGTTCTCGGACGCGCCACCGGCGGCCGGTTCGACTGTGAGAGTTACCTTGCCGGTCTTCACGCTTGCGCCAGTAACTTTGGTGCCGGTGCGGATGTTGAAGCCCTGTTTCTTGAAAATCTTCGCCGCTTCCTTGCGGACTTCGCCGTCATAGCCGGGCAGGATCTGGTCGAGATATTCGACCACGGTTACTTCTGCGCCAAGCCGCAGCCACACGCTGCCGAGTTCCATGCCGATCACCCCGCCGCCAATGACAACCATTTTCTTCGGCACCTTGGGTAGCGCCAGCGCGCCGGTTGAATCGACGATCACCTTTTGGTCAATCTCGACGCCGGGGAGCGGAGTTACGCTTGAACCCGTCGCGATCATGATATTCTTCGCGGTGTAGCTTTTACCCGCCACGTCAATGCTGCTCGCAGAGGTGAACGCCGCATGGCCTTTCAGCCAATCCACCTTGTTTTTCTTGAACAGAAACTCGATGCCGCCGGTCAGTTCGCCAACTGCCTTGGTCTTCTCCGCCTGCATTTGGTCGAGATTTAACACCACGCCCTTGAAGTCGATACCGAATTTGGCGAGCGCACCCGAATGTGCCTCATGATACATCTCTGACGCATGCAACATCGCCTTCGACGGAATGCACCCGACGTTCAGGCAAGTCCCGCCGAGCGTCTCACGGCTTTCAACGCACGCGGTTTTTAGCCCCAATTGTGCCGCGCGTATCGCAGCGACATAGCCGCCAGGGCCAGCGCCGATGACGATCAGGTCATAATCTTGCTCTGCCATATGTCGGCTCCTTAAAGGTCGATGAGGATGCGGGTGGGATCCTCAATCGCTTCCTTGATTGTTTTCAATGCGGTCACTGCTTCACGCCCGTCGATCAGGCGGTGGTCATAGCTGAGCGCAAGATACATCATCGGACGGATAACGATTTCGCCGTTCCGAACGACCGGTCGATCTTCGATACGGTGAAGCCCGAGCACAGCCGACTGCGGCGGGTTAATGATTGGCGTCGACATCAGGCCTCCGAACACGCCGCCATTGGAAATGGTGAAGGTGCCGCCTGCCATGTCTTCCATCGTCAGCGTGCCCGCCTTCGCGCGCGCGCCAAAATCGCCGATGGCCTTTTCGATATCGGCGAAGGACAATTTGTCGGCGTTGCGCACGACAGGCACGACCAGCCCGTTGGGCGCGCTAACCGCGACCGATACGTCGAGATAATTGTGGTAGACGATTTCGTCGCCGTCGATTTGCGCATTGACTGCCGGAATGTCATGTACGGCCAGCGCCACCGCTTTTGTGAAGAAGCTCATGAAGCCCAATTTCACGCCGTGCTTCTTCTCGAAAAGTTCTTTGTACTTATCGCGCGCGGAAATGACTTCGCTCATGTCACAATCGTTGAACGTAGTCAGGAGCGCGGCTGTTTCCTGTGCCGACTTCAGCCGCTTGGCGACGGTTTGGCGCAGACGGGTCATGCGGACGCGTTCTTCCTGACGGCCAGCAACGGCCGGGGCAGCAACCGCAGTGGCGGGTGCAGGCGCAGCAGCAGGCGCGCCTTTGGCAGCGGCCACGACATCTTCCTTGGTGAGGCGGCCATCCTTGCCGGTACCTTTGATTTTGGACGGATCGATACCGAGTTCGAGTACCAGACGGCGGACCGACGGCGAAAGTGGCAGGTCGTTGGCTTCTGCTGGAGTGACTGGTTCAGGCGCTGGCGCGGGTGCTATTGCAACAGGTTGTGGCGCAGCGGCAGGTTGCGCTGGCGTTGTGGGGGCTGCTGCAGCTGGAGCTCCCGAACCTGCTTCGATCGACGCAATCACCGCACCGACGTTGACCGTCGCGCCTTCTGCGACCGCATAAGCACCCATCACACCAGCTACCGGCGAAGGCACTTCGATCGCGACCTTGTCGGTCTCAAGGCTGGCGATGGGCTCGTCGGCGGCCACCGCTTCGCCCGGCTTTTTCAGCCATTGGCCAAGCGTTGCTTCGGTGATGGATTCGCCCAATACGGGGACTTTGACTTCGGTGCTCATATCGTATCAGCCTTTTCTTTGGCGGCGGATTTCGGCGCGGACATTATGACCGAGCGCATCGGCGACCAAGGCCGCCTGCTCGGCCTGATGGCGTTTGGCGAGGCCGGTTGCGGTCGCGGCGGCGGGTTTTCGGCCTGCATACCGTGCGCGGGTGGGTGCGGTTTTGGCGGCGGCGAGACATTCCTCAATGAACGGATCGACAAACGACCAGCTGCCGGCGTTCTTTGGTTCTTCCTGTGCCCAAACGACCTCTTCGAGGTTCGTCATGCGTTTCAGGCGGACAACCAAAGGCTCGCCGGGGAAGGGATAAAGCTGCTCCAGCCGGACAATCGCGGTGCCGGTATCGCCCGCCGCATTGCGCGCTTCGATGAGGTCATAAGCGACCTTGCCCGAACACAATACTAGCCGTTTCACGTCCGAATCGGCGGGCGCATTAGGGTCCGACAATATCCGCATGAAGTGGCTTTCGCCTTGAAAATCCGCCGCCTTAGATACCGCCATTTTGTGCCGCAGCAACGACTTGGGTGTCATTACTATCAAAGGCTTCCGGAAAGGCCGGGCCATTTGACGGCGGAGCAGGTGGAAAAAATTGGCGGGCGTGGTGCAGTTGGCGACCTGAATATTGTCTTCGGCGCATAATTGCAGGAAGCGTTCGAGCCGCGCGGATGAATGCTCTGGCCCCTGACCTTCATAACCATGCGGCAACAGCATCACCAGACCGTTGGCGCGAAGCCATTTGGCCTCGCCCGCTGCGATAAACTGGTCAATGATGACCTGCGCGCCGTTGACGAAATCACCGAACTGGGCTTCCCAAAGCACCAAAGTCTTCGGTTCAGCCCCGGCAAATCCATATTCGAAACCGAGCACGCCGAATTCGGACAGCGGGCTGTCGAGAATTTCGAACCGGCCATGTGGCAATGTCGACAGCGGGATATACTTCTCTTCGTTAGTTTGATCGACCCAGACGCCGTGGCGCTGGCTAAAGGTTCCGCGTCCCGAATCCTGCCCCGAAAGTCGAACGCCATAGCCCTCAGACAGCAGCGCGCCGAAGGCCAATGCCTCGCCGGTTGCCCAGTCGATATTCTCGCCGCTTGCGAACATCGCTTTCTTGGCTTCGAGTACGCGGCCCAAGGTCGGGTGGACGTTCAGGCCCTCCGGCACATTGGTGAGCGTGCGGCCTAGGCTGTCGAACAGCTTTTTCGCCACGCCGGTTTCGACATTGCGCCGCGCGCTTTCCGGATCGGCGGGTTTGGAAAGGCCTGACCAGCGGCCACCGAACCAGTCTGCTTCATTTGCCTTGTAATCGGCAGCGCCAGCAAACTCCTGTTCGAGCAGCGCGACAAAGCGCATGGTATGTTCGTTGGCCCAGTTGCCGTCGATGACACCCTCGGTCTGCAACCTTTTAGCGTATAGTTCGCCCACACCGGGATGGGTCTTGATGACCTTGTACATCAGCGGCTGGGTGAAACTGGGTTCATCGCCTTCATTGTGGCCGAACCGTCGGTAGCACCACATGTCGATGACAATGTCGCGGTGGAAGGTCTGGCGGAATTCGATGGCGATCTTGCTGGCGAATGTCACCGCTTCGGGGTCGTCGCCGTTGACGTGAAATATTGGGGCCTGAACGCCTTTGGCAACATCCGACGGGTAGGGCGAACTACGCGCAAATTGCGGGCTGGTGGTAAAGCCCACCTGATTGTTGACGATGAAATGTAGGCAGCCGCCGGTATTATAGCCGCGGATACCGGAGAAGCCGAGGCATTCCCAGACGATGCCTTGCCCTGCAAAGGCGGCGTCGCCGTGAAGCAATACGGGGAGCACCTGCTCGTGCTTGCCAAGGTCGTCGCGCGCCGTCTGGTTGGCGCGGACCTTACCGAGAACAACAGGGTTCACTGCTTCAAGATGAGACGGGTTGGGCACCAGGCTCATATGCACCTTGATGCCGTCGAACTCGCGGTCCGTGCTTGTGCCCAAATGATATTTAACATCGCCCGAGCCACCAACATCGTCGGGGTTGGAAGAGCCGCCCGAAAATTCATGGAAGATGACGCGATAGGGTTTAGCCATCACATTCGCGAGCACGTTCAGGCGGCCGCGATGCGGCATGCCGTAGACGATTTCACGCACGCCAAGCTGGCCGCCATATTTGATGACGGCTTCCAATGCGGGGATCATCGACTCGCCGCCGTCAAGGCCGAAGCGCTTGGTGCCGACATATTTGCGGCCCAGGAATTTCTCATATTGCTCGGCTTCGATGACCTTGGCGAGAATGGCCTTCTTGCCCTCAGGCGTGAACTGGATCGCGGCGTCTTTGCCTTCCATCCGTTCCTGCAAGAACCGGCGTTCTTCGACATCGGCGATGTGCATATATTCAAGCCCGACAGGGCCGCAATAATTGGCTCGTAGCGTCTCTACCAATTCGCGCACGGCGGTCCATTCGAGGCCAAGCGTACCGCCGACATAGACGCGCTTTTCAAGGTCTGCGCCGGAGAAGCCATGATATTCGGGCGTCAGGTCGGCAGGGATTTCCTGCTTCGATAGGCCCAATGGATCGAGATTTGCAGCCAGATGCCCGCGCACGCGGTAGGTGCGCACCAGCATCATCGCCCGGATCGAATCACTTGCCGCCGCAACCGCGTCGCCGTCGGTTATGGGCTTGCCTGCCGCCTTTGCCGCCGCCTTCACCTCGACCGCCATCTGCGTCGGGTCAAGCGACGCGGTCAAATCGTCGGTAACCGACAATGGCCAGTTCGCCCGTTCCCAGCTCGGGCCGCGCTCAATTTCGAAATCCTGGTTTTCGATACCCATTTTCTTTGCCTTCCGGGGGAGGGGAATGGCGGGATTTATCCCTTCAACACCTCGACCAATGTCTTGCCGAGCAATGATGGTGAGGCCGACATACGGATGCCTGCAGCCTCCATCGCCGCGATCTTGCTTTCTGCGTCACCCTTGCCGCCCGACACGATCGCTCCGGCATGACCCATACGGCGCCCGGGAGGGGCCGAGCGTCCGGCGATAAAGCCGGCCATCGGCTTCTTGCGGCCCTTCTTGGCTTCGTCGATCAGGAATTGCGCTGCTTCTTCTTCGGCACTGCCGCCGATTTCGCCGATCATGATGATCGACTGGGTCGCGTCGTCGGCGAGGAACAGCTCGAGCACGTCGATGAAGTTGGTCCCGTTGACCGGATCGCCACCGATGCCGACGGCGGTCGTCTGGCCGAGGCCTTCCGCCGTCGTCTGGAACACCGCCTCATAGGTCAGCGTGCCCGACCGCGACACGACGCCGACCGACCCCTTCGAAAAGATGCTGCCGGGCATGATGCCGATCTTGCATTCGCCCGGCGTCAGCACGCCGGGGCAATTCGGGCCGATCAGGCGTGACTTGCTGCCCGACAGCGCGCGCTTGACCTTGACCATGTCGAGCACCGGAATGCCTTCGGTGATACAGACGATCAGCGGCACTTCCGCGTCGATCGCCTCGAGAATCGAGTCAGCCGCGAAGGGCGGCGGGACATAGACGACGCTCGCGGTCGCACCGGTCTTGGCAACGGCTTCCGCCACCGTGTCGAACACCGGCAGGTCGATATGCGTCGTCCCGCCCTTGCCCGGCGTGACCCCGCCGACCATCTGCGACCCATATTCGAGCGCGGCCAGCGTGTGGAACTCACCGGTCTTGCCGGTCATCCCTTGCGTGATGACCTTGGTATTCTTGTCGACGAGGATGCTCATTTCGGCTCCGTATGTGGAAAGTAGACGCTCACTGTGCGAATCTGCGGTATCCCAG
>JANNQI010000039.1:0-40646 GCA_031400695.1 Sphingomonadales bacterium
TTTGCAGGCCAATGTTCGAAATGCGGTCTCGACTATAGCGCGTTCAACGTCGGCGATGGGCCTGCGGCGCTGCTGACGCTTTTCATCGGAGCGCTCGTCATCATATTGGCGATGATTGTCGATGTTGCATTCGATCCGCCCTTTTGGGTTCAGGCGCTGATTTGGGTTCCGTTCACGGTCGTCGCGACCATATTGTCGGTACGCATGGCCAAGGCAGCGCTGCTGGCGGCGGAATACCGCAATAAGGCGGGAGAAGCCGGAAGGGATGACTTGCAATGAAGACATGGCCGGTTGTTCCGACGATATTGGTGGTGGCCGCCGTAGCAACAATGATCGCCCTTGGTGTGTGGCAGTTGCAGCGCAAAGGCGAAAAGGAGGCGTTGCTGGCCCGCTATGAGGCATCCGCCGGCTTGCCGCCTGTTGCTTGGCCTGCCGTGCCCGATCCTGACAATCTGCCATTGTTCCGTAAATCATCGCTGATGTGCATCAAAGTCACAGGATGGCAGGCGGTTTCCGGGACGAATATTGCCGGGGACGCCGGGTTTGCCCATGTAGCATCCTGCCAGACCGGCGGTATGGAGGGTCCGGGTGCGAAGGTCGCCATCGGTTGGTCGCCGCGCCCTGAGACGCCTGAATGGCAAGGCGGCGCCGTCAGCGGAACAATCGCGCCTGACAAGCCGCAGCTCATCAAGCTGGTGTCAAGTGACGCGGCCCCGGGATTGCAAAAATTAGCAGCGCCATCGCCCGAACAGATTCCCAACAACCACTTCCTATATGCTATCCAGTGGTTCATCTTTGCCAGCGCGGCCGCCATCATATACGTATTGGCCGTGCGCCGGAGGCAACAGACCGATTGAGCCTGCCTGCCGATCCGCTTTTCTATGTTTTGGCCGGCATAGCTGTCATTTTGGTCGGGCTAGGCAAGGGGGGATTTTCAGGACTTGGCTCAGCGGCGATGCCAGTGATGACCCTCGCTATCGACCCGATCAGCGCCGCCGCCATCCTGCTGCCGCTTTTTATCGTGCAAGATCTGGTTGGCGTCTGGGCGTTCCGCCGCACTGTCGATTGGCAGCTTCTGGCGTGGGCGCTGCCGGGGGCCGTGGTTGGCATCTTCCTTGGGTGGTCGCTTACGGCAAGCGTGCCTGTCTGGGCTGTCGAGGCGGCGGTTGGGGCCATTGCCGTGCTGTTCGGATTGAACCAACTCGCGGCAAGGCGCGGCGCAGGCGTATCGCTTAAAAAGCGGCAACCCGATGCGGTCGGCCTTTTTTGGGGCGGCGTGTCTGGCTTCACCAGCCAGATTGCGCTGGCCGGCGGACCGCCGTTCCAGATATGGGCGATGAGCCGCAACCTGCCGCGCAACATGTTTGTCGGTACCAATGCGCTATTCTTCGCCGCATCAAACTGGCTAAAAGTTCCGGCCTTTGCCGCGCTAGGCCAGTTTACGGAGCGCAATGCTGCGCTGACTGGTATCTTCCTGCCGCTTGCCATTGCCAGCACTGTCGCCGGCGTCTGGCTCGTCCGTCGGATTTCGGCCGAGCGCTTTTTGCTGGCAATCAACCTGTTGATGATCGCGGTTGGTATAAAGCTTTTATGGAACGGCCTGCTGGCGGCGTGACGCCTATTTCGGCGAGATCACCATCAGCATCTGGCGGCCTTCCATGCGCGGGTGCGCCTCGACTTTTGCGGTTTCAGCTGTATCGGCCTGAACGCGCTGTAACAGGTGCATACCGAGTTGCTGATGCGCAAGCTCACGGCCGCGAAAACGCAGTGTGACCTTGACCTTGTCGCCCTCGTCGATGAATTCGGCGATCTTTTTCATTTTCACCATATAATCATGGTCATCGATATTCGGGCGCATCTTGATCTCTTTGATCTCCTGCGTCTTCTGGCTCTTGCGGGCAAGGTTGGCCTTTTTCTGAGCCTCGTATTTGAACTTACCGATGTCTAGGAATTTGCAAACTGGCGGGTCCGCGTTCGGGGACACTTCGACCAGATCAAGGCCGACTTCGGCGGCTTGCGCTATCGCTTCGCGGGTGTAGAGTACCCCAAGATTTTCGCCATCGTCATCGATGACGCGGACTTTTTCCGCAGTGATAAGATTATTGTAGCGCGGTCCACTTTTAACAGGTGGGGTCATTGCGCGCCGGGTCGGCGGGGTTGCGATAGTCGATACTCCTGAAGTTATGATGGCGCTGCCCTTACCGCCAAATGCGCGAAAAATAAAGAGCTTTGGCAGGCAGCGTCACCGAATATGGGAAGGGCGTGCTGTTGGTGCAACGCCAAACGAGAAAAAGTAGCGCATACGTATGTATGATAAAATATCGCCCCACTTTCAGCGCTATAATGTCCCAGTACATGCTTTTACACCTCCGTTCACTTTACGTGCAGGTAAATTCCTGTATAGTGCGACATATAGTTAGCTAAATGTGGTTTATTAAAACTCATTTGAGCCATAATATTTCGCAATACTAAGGATTTAAATGAACAACTCCTCCAGCGGTTCGCTTTCGAGCGTGCCAAACGGGCGGATAATCGACTTCGAACATGCCGAATTGCGTAAGCTGCCTTTTCAGGGCGGCTTGTATCTCTGGGTGAGGGGGAGCCTCCCAGGGACCGGTTTCGAAGCCAGACTGGCCCCCCGAATATATCATCACCTCCCGGAATTTTGGGGCATCGAAGTGGCGGTCATCCAGGCGCCAGAACCGGCGAACGATGTTGACGGCGCGGACACTAAGCTCGTTTTCGAACGGTCTGTTCCACTGACTGGTATCACCGGTGTTCGGGGGATCGCCGTGATTGGTGCCAATCAGGTGAAGCGGATCGAAATTACCGGCGAGTCCTGAAGAGGGTCGCAACTTGTCGGTAGGGTCGGGGACAGGCTGAGAAATCGCCTGTCCCCGTACTCGTTTTCAACCTATCATTTCGCCAATGCCGACAGCGTATCTACCGTCAGAACCTGCGGCAATATTTGCGCCTCGCCGCCCTTTGGATAATATAGATACAGAGGCACGCCTGACCGGCCATGTCTGGCAAGGAAGCGGGTGATCGCCGGATCACGCCGGGTGTAATCGCCCACCATCGTTTTTATGCCTGCCTTTGCAAATGCCCGCGCCGTCTCGTCACGGTCGATAGCGACCGCCTCGTTCACCTTGCAGGTGACGCACCAGTCAGCGGTAAAATACAGGAAGATCGGACGCCCGTCCGCACGCAATTCCGAAAGCCGCTGTTCCGAGAAAGCCTCACCGCCGATCTTTCCTTCGGCGGCCACGCCGTGCGCCACTTCAGGCAAGCGGCCAAGGGCAAAATAGCCCACTGCCCACAGTGCGATAGACAGACCGAGAATTGACCAAATAGGTGCCGTGCGGCGGCCGACGATGATTATCCCGGCGAGCAAGAACGCCGCCGCCAAGCCGCCTATCAACCAGCCACCGCCACCGACCAGCTGCGCCAGCAGCCACAGCAACGCAAGCGCGGTCACCGCCATTGGCACAGCCATGAACTTGCGGAATTTATCCATCCACGGACCGGGCTTTGGCATCCGGTTTCGCAATGCGGGGAAATAGGCAATGGCGAGGAAGGGCAGCGCCAGTCCAAACCCAAGTCCTACGAAAATCAGCAACGCCTGCGCGACAGGCAGCAACAAGGCCGCGCCCATTGCCGCCGCCATGAACGGGCCGGTGCACGGCGTTGCGACAACCGCTGCCAGCACGCCGGTCCAGAACGATCCTGCCGCGCCGCCTTTGCGCGTGAGCCGGTCACCCGCACCAATGCCGCCAACTTCAAACAGTCCAGCAAGATTGGCGGTGACCGCGACCATCAGCAGCAAGAGCAGCAGAACAATCGCTGGGTCCTGCAACTGGAACGCCCAGCCGATTTCCTCACCGCCAGCGCGCAAGGCCAGCATTACCGCGCCGAGTGCAAGGCAGCTCAAGATGATTCCGGCGGTATAGGCCAGCGCATCGCGCCGCGCCTGACGCTCATCGCCGCCCGCTTTGGCAATGGCCAGCGCCTTCAAACCGAGGATCGGGAACACGCACGGCATCAGGTTGAGCAGCAACCCGCCGAGGATCGAAAAGCCCAGAATCCAGCCGAAACTCAAAATGGATTCGGGGTTAGTCGCTGCGGCCGATTGGCCCAGCACAGTGACCTCATCGCCGCCTGTCGGCACCGCCCCGGGCATTGCGCGCACCTCCAGCCCTTGCCCATCGCCAAAGCGAAGCAGGCCGTCAATCTGACCGTTGAAGCTTTTATCGATCTCGCTGGTGACGACCAGCCAATCGCCCGTTCGCCGCGCCGATTGCGTGGCGGCGTAACGCAAGACATTTTCTGATCGCGCAAAGAACCAGACATTCTCCGCGGCGGCGCTTTTTGGATAGGGGATCGCAAAAGCGACCCGCTTGCCATCTATTTCATACACTGCCTGCCGGTCGAGCGGCGCCGGGAGGGCGGCACGCCAGACATCGAAGCGCGTGCGCTGGCCTGCAGCGATTGCACCGTCACCGACTATAAGCGGTATCGACAGCGCGCCGCCCTCCGGCACACAGACGATGTCGGTGCAGGCCGACCAGCGGGCATCGACTTTGATGTCCAGCTTTTGACCTGCGCGCGCAGTGCCGGGTATTTTCAGATCTATCAGAAAAGCATGCTTTTCCTTGTAGATATGGTTCATGAACCCGCTGACGATCAGCGTCTCGGGCACCGGCGCGCGAATTGGGCCAGCGGTGACGCCGACGGGAAGCTGCCATGCGAGTTCAAGCGGCGTCCCCGCATCGCCGGGGTTCAGCCAGTAATCATGCCAGCCGGGCTTGGGGTCCATGATGATCGCAACAGTGACGGTGTCACCGGGGGCCGGGGTATCGGTTTCGGCTTCAATGGAAGCGCGGATATTCTGCGGCGCGCCGGGCAGTTGCGCGTGGGCTGACGGGATAAGGACCAGAGCAATCAGGAGCAGGGCAAAAGCACGTATTTTCATGGCGCTGCACTTACCGGACTTGGGGGTCAGTAGGACAGCGCTTTTTTATTCCTCCTCGGCACGGGGAGGGGGACCAGCCAAAGGCTGGTGGAGGGGCACTTTCGGAATAGCCCTCCCTTCCCGTCCAGCGACTCTGCCTGTGCCCCTCCACCATGCGATGCATGGTCCCCCTCCCCATTCTGGGGAGGATGAGGTTTACCCCAACCGCGCCAGCGCAGCCGTCAACCGCTCCGCCTCGGCGGCCTTTTCGGCATGGTCCGCGCGGGCTTTTTCGACGGCTTCGGGCTTGGCCTTTTCGACAAAGGCGGCGTTGGATAGGCGACCTGCGAGCGCATCGCGTTCCTTGACTGCGGCTTCGATGGCTTTGGTGATGCGGGTGCGTTCGGCGTCTAGGTCGATGACGCCTTCGAGAGAAACCACCAACGTCGCGCCGGGGGCTGCAATTCGCAACACGCCATCAGTGGGCACATTGTTAACGCGCTGGATGTTTATTCTACCGACCTTCTGAAAGACCGAATGGACGTCTGGAAGCATCCCCCACAAATCTGAGGTTACGTCCTCAAGAAATGCTGACAAGGGTAATCCGGGACTAATCCCCATCTCATTTCGCGCTGAACGCACGGCAATAATGGTTTTGATCAGCCAGTCCATGTAGACTTGTGCATCAACCGCTTGGTTATTGACGGCGGCAACAATGGGATTAGCGGACGCCTTCGTCTGCGGCCATTTGGCATGAATCAGGTCATATAGGCGTGGGCGTTCGGCATCACCCATCGAATGCCACAACTCCTCGGTAATAAACGGCATGAACGGGTGCAGCATTACCAATATCTGGTCGAGCACCCAACCGGCGACGAGCTTGGACTCTGCGTCCATCTCCTGCTTTTCGCCATCGACAAAGGCGGGTTTAATCAGTTCCAGATACCAGTCGCAGAACTGGTCCCAGACGAAATGGTAGATGGCGTCGGCCATGCCGTCGAAGCGGAATTCGGCAAACGCCTTGTTGAGTTTCTCGACGGTCTCGACGACCTCGCCGATAATCCAGCGGTTGACCGCGAGTTCGGCTTTGGGGGCGCTAATCGAATGCGATCCACCAATGCCGTTCGACTGCGCAAAGCGCGCCGCGTTCCACAGCTTGGTCGCGAAATTGCGGTATCCGGCTACGCGGCTTTCGTCCATCTTGATGTCGCGGCCCTGGCTCTCCATCGCCGCCATGAAGAAGCGCAGTGCGTCGGCACCGTACTGGTCGATGAGGCCGAGCGGGTCGACGGTATTGCCCTTCGACTTCGACATCTTGCTGCCATCGGCGGCGCGGACGAGGCCGTGGAGATACAGCGTCTTCCACGGCACTTCCTTCATGAAGTGCAAGCCCTGCATCGCCATGCGGGCATCCCAGAAGAAGAGAATGTCGAAGCCCGATACGAGCACGTCATTGGGGTAATGGCGGTCAAGTTCGCTGGTCTGGTCCGGCCAGCCCAAAGTGCCAAACGGCCAGAGCGCGGAGGAGAACCATGTATCGAGGACGTCTTCGTCCTGCGTTATGGTAACACCCTCGCCAGCGAGCGCCTGAGCGCCCGCTTCGTCTTCAGCAACGAAGATATTGCCGTCGGCGTCAAACCAGGCCGGTATCCTATGCCCCCACCACAACTGCCGTGATACGCACCAGGGCTGGATATTTTCCATCCAGTTGAAATAGGTTTTTTCCCACGACTTGGGCACGATGTCGAAACCGCCATTCGCCGCGCCGTTTCGCGCCGCCTCGATCGCTGGCTTTGCCAAAGTCGCCGCATCGACATACCATTGATCGGTCAGCATCGGCTCGATGACAACTCCCGAACGGTCGCCAAAGGGTTGCTGGATGGTCTTGCTTTCGACCGCAATCATCAGGCCGTCGGCATCGATATCAGCGACGACGCGCTTGCGCGCTTCATAGCGATCGAGTCCGCGATAGGCGTCGGGAACGAGGTTCAGCGCGTCGATGTCGGCGGCGGTCCATTGCCCTCCCGCGGCAATGGCTTTCGCCTGCGCGGCGTCCTCCGCATAAGGCGCGCCGTCGCTGCGCATCGCTGCGACTTCGTCCATCAGGCGGTACATCGGGATATTGTTGCGCTGCGCCACGCCATAGTCATTCTGGTCGTGCGCGCCGGTAATCTTGACCGCGCCCGAGCCGAAATCGGGGTCGGGATATTCGTCGGTGATGATCGGGATCAGGCGGCGATGTTCTTTCGGGCCGACGGGGATTTCGCAGAGCTTACCGATAATGGGTTTATAGCGTTCATCGCCCGGATGCACCGCAACCGCGCCGTCGCCGAGCATCGTTTCGGGACGCGTGGTGGCGATGGAGATATAGTCGCGCTGCTCTTCGAGCGTGACATTGCCGTCGGCGTCGCGCTCGACATAGGTGTAGGTCTCGCCGCCCGCGAGCGGATATTTGAAGTGCCACATATGGCCCTGCACTTCGCGGGTTTCGACTTCGAGATCGGAGATCGCCGATTTGAAATGCGGGTCCCAGTTGACGAGGCGTTTGTCGCGGTAGAGCAGGCCCTGATTGTAGAGATCGACGAACACCTTGATGACGGCCTTTGAAAAGCCTTCATCCATCGTGAAGCGTTCATTCTCCCAGTCCATCGAGCAGCCGAGACGGCGCAGTTGGCGGGTGATTTCACCACCGCTTTCCTCTTTCCATTCCCACACCTTGGCGACAAATTCGTCGCGGGTGAAATCGGTGCGCTTCTGTTGGGCGGAGGCCATCTGCCGTTCGACCACCATCTGTGTGGCGATACCGGCATGGTCCATGCCGACGACCCACAAGGCATCCTTGCCCTGCATCCGCGCATGGCGGATCAATATGTCCTGCAACGTGTTGTCGAGCGCGTGGCCGATATGGAGACTGCCCGTCACATTCGGCGGCGGGTTGACGATCGTATAGGGCTCGGCATCCGGACGCTCCGGGCGGAACGCGCCGGTGCTTTCCCAATGGGCATACCATTTCGCCTCAATCGCGGCGGGGTCGAAGGTCTTATCGATAGTCATGGGGTTGCCCATGCCAGCGGCCAAGCGATTCAGCAAGCTTTTGGGGCGGTGTTACGCCGCCATCATTTCTTCAGATGCTTGCCCACCCATTCGAACACCGTCTGGTGCCACTGAATCGAATTCTTCGGCTTCAATATCCAGTGATTCTCGTCGGGGAAGACTAGCAGTTTCGATTCAACGCCCTGCTGCTGCAATGCGGTGAACGCCGCGAGGCTTTGCGAATAGGGGATGCGGTAATCCTTCTCGCCGTGGATGACCAAATTCGGTGTTTTCCATTTGGCGACATGGTTGACCGGGTTCCATTTCTCCGCATCAGTCCGCGTCGTCCACGGGCCACCATTGTCCCATTGGTCGAACCATAATTCTTCGGTCTCATATGCCATCGCGCGCAGGTCAAAAATCCCTGCATGGGTGACGAGGCATTTGAAACGGTCGGGCCAGTTGCCCGCAATCCAGTTCATCATATAACCGCCATACGACCCACCAAGCGCGCAGGAATTGGCGGTATCAAGCTGCGTATCGATTCTCGCGACCGCTTCCATGCCCTTTTGCAAGTCTACGAGCGGCCAGCCGCCCCAATTCTTGTTGATGCTGTCGGTGAATTTCTGACCGTAGCCGGTGCTCCCGTGGAAATCGATGGTGACCACGGCATAGCCTTGCGACGCCATGACGGCGGGGTTCCAGCGGTAAGACCAGCCGTTGTTGAACGTCCCCTGCGGGCCGCCGTGGGCCAGCAGCAACACGGGCAATTTGCCGGTTGCGCCCTGCGGCTTCACCACCTGCCCGAACACCTGTTCGCCATTGGCTCCGGCAAAATCGAATTTCTGGTAGTTTACGGGGTCGAGCGTCGCCAGCGCATCGGCATTGACGTTGGTCAGCCGCGTAGTCTTGCCCTTGGCATCCATCAGCATGAGGTCGGCAGGCCCGGCGAAGCTGTCTATCGAATAGGCAATCCCGCCATTTTTGAGCGGGACGACTTCGCCGATATGCCCGCGCTCGGTCAGGCGCGTAACCTTGCCTTTCAGGTCGACGCGGAACATCGGCGTTTCGAGCGTATCTTGCGCGGTGACGAGCAGGCTCCTGCTATCCGCCGCCCAGGTGAGCGAGCCGACCGAGCGGTCCCATTTGTCGGTCAGCGCGGTGACCTTGCCGGTTTTGACGTCCATCAGTTTCAGGACAAGCCGGTCGGCCTCGTAAGTCGCACGCGCCATAGTGGTCCATGCAAGCCATTTGCCGTCGGGTGAAGCGGCGGGGGTGGTGTCGGTACCCAGATTTTCCGCGGTCAGGTTGACGACTTCGTTCGCCGATAATGAAGAGCGGTAAATATCGAGATTGGTCGACTTCGCTTCATTCGCATCTGCGGCGCGCAATGCGAATAGCACCGCGCTGCTGTCTGCGGTCCAGCTGACTTCCTCGCCGCCACCAAAGGGCTTCGACGGCGCGTCGCCCACCAGATTGCCGTCCATCGCCTTGCCGAGGGTGCCAAGCTTGCCAGCGGCGCCAAGCACAACGGTGAAAATGCGGCTATAGTTTCCCGGTGTTTCCCATTGGTCCCAATGGCGAACCATCAGCTGGTCATATTCGCGGCCGGTACCGGGGCCGGGTTTCGATGTATCGCCGTCCTTTTCGCAGCCGAATTCCATGCAGTCGCGCGCGATATCGCCCCAGACCGCGAACTTCTTGCCGTCGGGGGAGATTTTGAAGCCGCTAACGTCGGTCTTGAAATTGCTGGCCTGCGATGCGCTGCCGGTGGCTACATCATAGCGCCAGATCTGGTCGGATCCGCTTTCATTGCTGATGTAGAAAATGCTCTTGCCGTCTGGAGCGAAGGCGGCGTCATGCTCGTTCTTGTCGGGCTTTGATGCGAAGCGCACGGGCTGCGCATTGAGCGTCCCGAGTTTGAGCATATACAAATCGGTTTTGCCCTTGTTCGCCTCCAGATCGGTTTCGCGCAACTGATAGGCAATCATCGTTCCGTCGGGCGAAGCTGTTGCACCTGAAAGCCGCTTCATCGTCGCGAGATCGGTCTCGGTCATCGGACGGGCAAATGCGAGGGAGGAAAGCGCGGAAGTGCCGACAAGCGCGGCGAACAGGAAGGTTTTGGTCATGATCGCAGGCTAGTCAGCGTTCGGAGGTCGCGCAAGAAGATTGCGCGCGCCGACCAACATCCAGTTGCGTTTTTTGCAACTATATTCTCTACTAATATAATTGAGATTTAGTGTAAAACACCTATCTGGGCGCCATAACGAAAATATAGAGGATGCCTTCAATGGGACGACCCGGCCTTCACGGCTGTGCGGCAAAGTAGAAGGAATGAAACATGCAGAAACTGGCCAGCTTCATCGGCGCAATCGCGCTTAGCAGCCTGCTTTTCTCGGTCACGATTGTGTAACTGGGGTCTGAGAAAAACTGCTCTTAAAACATTCAACGAACGGGCGGGTATTTCCCCGCCCTTTTGTTTATCTGGGCTATTTGATTAAACCTCCCCCCTTCATCACATGCCCGACATTTTCCAGCACGCGCACGTCCGCCAACGGATTTCCCTCCACCGCCACCAGATCGGCAAATTGCCCGGGGATGATACTGCCGATCTCGCGTTCCTTGCCCAATAATTCCGCTGCCCGGATCGTGGCGCTTTGGATCGCCTGCATCGGGGTCATGCCATAGCGGACCATATAGGCGAACTGCTTCGCGTTATCGCCATGCGGATAGACGCCGCTGTCGGTGCCGTAGGCGAGTTTGACGCCCATCTTAACCGCCTTGGCAAAGCCTTCGCGCTGGACGTCGGTGGTCTCGCGGTTCTTGCGCAGATATTCCTCGGGCCATTTTTCTTTCGTGCCGACATCGTCGATATAATCGCCATTATAGATATCCATGACCAGCCAGGTTCCGCTCGCCTTGGCCATAGCAAGCGCTTCATCGTCAATCAGGCTGGCATGTTCGATCGAGCGTACGCCTGCGCGGATCGCGTTCTTGATGCCGATGGCTCCGTGGGCGTGGGCAGTAACGAAAATACCTTTCGCTTTGGCGGTTTCGACCACGGCCCGCACCTGCGCTTCGGTCAGTTCTGGCTCGCCGGGTTCGGTGCCGATCGCAAGTACCGCGCCCGTAGCTATTGTCTTGATGAAATCGGCGCCCTGTTCGATGAGAAACGCGGTTTTGGCCGCCGCTTCTTCAGGCGTGCTGCTTACGCCCAGTCGCATATCCGCAGGAAGTTGTTCGTTCGGCACCACGCCGTTCAACTCGCCGCCGCCCTTGGGTATAGTGATATAGGCTCCCGCCACAAACATGCGCGGGCCGGGGACGTGGCCTGCGTTGATGGCATTTTTTAGCGCAACGTCGGTCAACCCGCGATAGGTGCCGACATCGCGTACCGTCGTAAATCCAGCCTCGAGCGTGACTTTGGCATTGTGCGCGCCGATCAGCGCAGTGGCCGCTGGCGAGGTTTTGAGCGGCAAGGCAAGGTCTGCGCTTTGCCCCGCATCGGCGAGGTGTGTGTGCAGATCAATCAGGCCGGGCAGAACGGTGTAAGCCGACCAGTCGAGACGCTCCGCCCCAAAAGGCGTCGGTCCGCAAGAGGCGACTGCGGTTATCTTGTCATCGTTTATGCTGACGCACTGGCCGGTCAGCAATTTGCCAGCTACGACATCGACAATCGTGCCGGTTTCGACATAGAGATTTTTGGCGATGAGCGGCGCTGGCGCGGATGCCAGCATTATTACGGCGAAAAGGCCGCTGCGCATCACCCTTTCTTGGTGATGCGGGTAATTTCGCGCTCGACCATTGCCTCGACAATCGGTGGCAGATTATTATCGAGCCAGTCCTTCAGCATCGGCTTGAGAAGGTCACGGGTCAGGCCTTCCAAGGATGTCTCGCCCGAACGCACGATTTGCGGGGCAACGCCGGGTTCGGACAACGTCTGCAATGCGGAAAAGCTGTGGCGCAGGCTTTGCGCCTTGCTGTCGTCAAGGAGGACTTCTTCGGCCTCGTCATCGGTAGCGGTTTCAGTCAATTCGAGAACTTCGTCTTCGTCCTCGTGCTGCACTGGCGTAGCCTTGGGTGCGCGCTTGGCCGCCGGGCGAATGCGTTCGTCATCGGCGATGATGCGTTTGATCGAGGAGAGAATCTCGTCCATCGATGGTTCGTTCCGGCCCTCTGCCATAATCCCAGCCCCCGCTGTTGGAGTCATCACTTGCCCGGAGTGCGGTCCGGAAGCGGCTCTATGTCTGCTTTTTGCGCTTGCGTGTCAACGGTTCGCGTCGATTTGGTGGTCGGATCGGGTTGCGACGACCAGTCATTCCAGGCGTTGTCGACCTTCTCATACTCGGCGACTGCGTCATATAGTGCGCCGCCTTCAAGCCCCAGATCGCGGGCCTCGGCTTTGCCCATTGCGGCCAGCAATGTGAACCCTGCAACATAGGCATTGCGCCGCGCGGTCACCAACTGCACCTTGGAATTGAGCAGTTCCTGCTCGGCATTCAATATGTCGAGTATCGTGCGGTTGCCGACGCTGTTTTCGGCGCGCGTGCCTTCCAACGACAGCTCGTTCGCAGATACTGCACGCTCCGACGCGACGATCACGTCGTTCGCTGCTTTCCAGCTCGCGTAAGACGCGCGGGTCTGGGCAATTGCCTCCCGCTCGGCAGCTATTTCGAGCTCCTGCGCCTGGCCAAGGCGCGCCTGCGCCTGCCGGATTTGCGCGGCGGGCTGTCCGCCCTGATAGAGCGGAACCGTGGCGCGCACCCCGGCCTGTGCCGTGAACGAGCTATTATCAGCCTGAAATCCGGGAATGTTCGATGAAATGGATTTCAGCGCGTTACTATAAGATGGCGAGGTAAAAACGCTCACTGTCGGCAGACGCGACGCATTGGCAGCCCGCCTATCAAATCCTGCGGCTTCACGATTTTCGCGTGCGGCAATCAGGTCGGGGTTGCTATCAAGCGCAACATTAACGGCATTATCCGGCGTTTCGGGCAGGTTTGGCAGCGGCGGAGGCGCTTCGAGTTGCCCCGGTTCGCGCCCGACCAACTGGATATAGACTTCCTTCGATCGGATGAGGTTCGCCCGGGCCTGTTCAAGACTGCTGGTCTGCAACGCCAGCCGCGCTTCGGATTGCGCGACGTCGGTGCGGGTCAGGTCGCCGATTTCGAAACGGTCGCGGGTCGCTTCGAGATTGACCGACAATACACCGACCTGGGCGCGGCTAAGCTCGACAATCGCTTCGTCACGGATCACATCCATATAGGCGCCGACTACGGCCGAAAAAATCGCGCTTTCGGTGCCGCGCAAATTGGCAAAGCCTGCCTCCACCCGGTTTTCGGCAGCACGAATTGCGTTTCTAATTCCGCCTCCAGCATATAATGGAGCCGATATTGTTCCACTTACGCTTACACCGCGAGCCTGGGTTACCGATGCCCCGCCATCCTGCATGATGTTTTCGAAATAGGTCGGCTGAACAGTGACGTCCGGGCGACCGTTGGCCTTCGCCAGCGGCACGCCCTCATTAGTCGCCTTCTGACCTTCGCGGGCAGCAGTCAGGCTCGGGTTGGTTTCATAGGCTGATACCAACGCATCGCGCAGCGTGTCGGCACTGGCAGGGGCAACTAGCACTGCGGATCCAAATAACGCTGCGATGAACGAA
The DNA here is from genome assembly GCA_031400695.1 of Sphingomonadales bacterium. Lineage (GTDB taxonomy): Bacteria > Pseudomonadota > Alphaproteobacteria > Sphingomonadales > Sphingomonadaceae > Sphingorhabdus_B. The sequence goes on from JANNQI010000039.1 coordinate 13,647, forward strand.
CGACGCGGGCTCAAAACACGAACTCCGGCTTGCTCGCATAGGCGGCAAGCGGCGCAATCTCGCTATCGACAAATTGCCGCAGCGCGACCTTGCCACCGCGAACGATGCCGGATGCCAGCGAAGTGACACCATGTTTGATTACACCGGTAACGATACGTCCGCCGTCCTGGGCCGCAGTGACAAGATCGTCGGGTAACTCTTCCACTGCACCGTCAATAAAGACCAACGAAAACGAACCGGCAATCGCCCCATCGGATCCGCTCGCAGCGGTCACCTTGGCGCGTGTCGCAAGCAGGCTTGCGGCGTAGCTGTCAGCGGCGCCGATCAACAGGACAGTATCGCCCTGCTTAACTTCGGCCGCCTGTAGCATCAACGCGGTTGCCACCGGCGGATTGAGCATCGTACCGTCGGTAAGGCGAATCGAGCGGTCCATATAGGCAATTTCACGCAACGCGTCAGGCACGAATTGTTCACGGGGCAGCGAACCCATCGCGGCCAATACCCAAGCCTCGTTGACACCGCTGGTGCGCAACTGGCTTTCGACCATCGCACGGCGCATATTGTTGAAATCGGCTGATTGCATCTAAACACTTCCAGTAACTTGGACGCCCTTTGGCATAACTGTATTGCGATGACAATACAGCCTTTGATTCCGTTTCTAGCCAGCGTTCCGGGAAACGCCAAGCGGGATTCAGACAAAAGCCTGATTTTGAGTGGCAAACAGCAACTTTTCCCGTGACTTGTGGCCGCCCAAGCACAAGTTTCCGATTGCCGGTTGCAAAGAATGGCGCTGTTCGCTAGATGCCCGCCTCCACCACAAACAGCGTCGCTGTTTCGAGAGGCCCGATGGCGGAGTGGTGACGCAGAGGACTGCAAATCCTTGCACGCCGGTTCGATTCCGGCTCGGGCCTCCAAACTTTTATGCGATTATGGGCAGGTCAGCTAGGGCCATCGCCGCGCTTGCATGACGGCATTCCGGCCTATATCGCGCTGCTATGAATGAGGGAGGCTGGTTGCGCGGAAAGGCGCGCGTTTTGGGGCGCGAACCGCTGGTGCATTTTTTTATAGGCGGGCTGGCGATATTCCTTTTATCGATGTGGCGGGGCCCTGACGTCGATCCTGCCAACCGGAGTATCGACATTACCGAAGAGCAGGCTGCCCGCCTATCGGCCGGATGGGAGCAAATGTGGCGGCGACAACCCGACGCGAACGAAATCGACGCGCTCATTCGCGATTACATCAAAGAAGAAATCTATTACCGCGAGGCAAGGCGGCTGGGCCTCGACGAGGACGATGCCATCATCCGCCGCCGCCTGCGCTCCAAAATGGAGTTTCTGGTTCGCGCCGAGGTCGAAAGTGCCCGGCCCGACGACGCCATATTGGAAGCCTGGCTGAAAAAGCACCCCAGCCGTTTTGCGCCCGATGCTGTTTACAGCTTCGACCAGATATATGTCGGTTCGGGCGATGCTTTGAATATACTGAAAACCATTTCGGCCGGAGCGGATTGGCGGCGTCAAGGCGACGCGATAGACTTGCCGAAATCGTTGGAACGTGCGCCACGTAGCGGGATAGATCGGCAATTCGGGCCCGGTTTTGCAAATGCGCTCGCAAATCTGGTGCCGGGTAAATGGACTGGGCCGGTGGAATCAGGGTTTGGCCGACACCTCGTTCGATTGCGCGAACTGCAGATGCCAGCCAAACCGATACTCTCCGATGTCCGGCAGGCGGTGGAGAATGACTGGCGCGCCGCAACCTATCAGGCGCGCGAGGCCAAGGCCTATCAGGCACTGCTGGACGGATATTCGATACGGATCGAAAAGCCATGATCCGGTATGCGTTGGCGCTATTGCTGTTGCTCATGGCGGGGTCCGCCAGCGCCGACGAACTGCGGCCCGGTTATATCGAATTCACGCAAAATTCGGAGCAGGATTGGACGCTCGTCTGGAAATCGCCGATGACAGGCGGATTTACGCCATATACAAAGCCCGAACTGCCACTCAATTGTGCGGTTCGAGGACTCCCCTCGCGCGCAATTGCGAACGGATCGATGGTTACGATTTCGACCGTAACTTGCGACGGCCAGATCGGGGGCGGGTTTATCGGTCTCAAAAATTTTGATACCGCGCAATCCGACGTTTTGGTGCGCGTCGCACCACTTCGACGGCCGGTTCAGACGATACGGTTGACGCCTGCCCAACCGCGCAATGTAATCGCTGCAAAGCCCGACCGATGGCAGGTGGCCCGCACCTATTTCGTGACGGGTATCGACCATATCATTTTCGGTTTTGACCATCTGCTGTTCGTGGTGGCGCTTGTCTTGCTGCTGTCTGGCATGTGGACCGTTTTCAAGGCTGTAACTGCGTTTACGCTCGCGCATTCGCTGACGCTGATCGGCACAACGCTTGGCCTTATTGGCCTACCACAACAGCCTGTGGAAATTGTGATTGCGCTGTCGATCATGTTCCTTGCGGTCGAGATCTTAAAAAGGAAACCGGGCCAGCAACGACTGTCCGAACGGATTCCCTGGGTCGTCGCGTTCGGCTTCGGTCTGTTGCACGGTTTCGGATTTGCCGGGGCTCTGAAAGAAATAGGCCTGCCGGAAAGCGACGTACCGACCGCGCTCCTGACATTCAACCTTGGCGTGGAAGCGGGTCAATTGGCTATTGTCATGGTGACGACCGGATTGTTGGCTATCCTGCGCACCCGGTCACCCGAACTCCAATCGCAGATCGTAAAAACAGCAACTTATGCGATAGGCATCACCGCGGGATTCTGGTTTGTAGAGCGCAGTTTCGGCTGAGCCAACGACAGGTTAAATTGCCCGATATCCGGAATATTTACCATTCCGAAACGGCCTCCCGTTATGCCGGACGATAGGCCAGATGGATTTGACAGGATAATGACCACAAAAAAGTTTTCGTGGGGTGCTTCGGGGGATGATCCATCGTCCTCTGTCGATGCACGCGGCTTTTTTGGCAAGATTTCCGGTCGTCCGGCGCCGACGCACCTCAATTCCCCGCCGGCATCGTCGAACACGTCGTCAAAAGACGCAGTTTTGTTGCTGCAGAATTTCGAGGAGAGCGGCCGTGGCTGGTTCTGGTCGACCGATGCCAAGGGTCGGATCAGCTATTTAAGCGACTCGGTATGCGATTTGCTCGGGCGACCGCCCGTCGAGATGATAGGGACCCAGTTCGCCGATCTATTTTGCCAGGGTGAAGAAGCTGCGAGCCATCAACGGACCCTGCCTTTTATACTTACCAAACAGTCAAAGTTCGATGATTTGCCACTGCAGGCAGCGACAGAGGGTGAGGACGAAATCTGGTGGGCCGTTTCAGGCAGGCCTTACTTCCAGGCCGACAAGCAATTTGCCGGCTATCGCGGCAGCGGGACCGATATCACCGCGCAACGCCGTACCGCCAAAGACACTTCGCGGCTCGCAACTTATGACTCACTGACCGGGCTTTTGAACCGGTTCCGGATGTCGAAACTGCTGGACACAACGCTGGCAGCGTTTAGCACGCAAAAGCGGGCTTGCTCGGTGATGCTCATCGATCTCGACCGGTTCAAACATGTCAATGATACGTTGGGACATCCTGCAGGCGACGCCTTGCTCAAACAGGTGGCCGAGCGACTGATAAAAGTGGTTGGCGATAGCGAAAAGATTAGCCGCCTGGGTGGCGACGAATTCCAGATTATCCAGCAGGATGTCGATGACCGGGGCGCTTTGGGCGAAATGGCCGAACGGATAATCAAGAGCCTGTCGCATCCCTACATGGTCGATGGCAGCCGGTGCATCATCGGCGCGTCCGTCGGTGTAGCTGTCAGCCCGTTCGACGGCCAAACCAGCGAAGACCTGATCCGCAACGCCGACCTCGCACTTTATGCCGCAAAAGCTGGCGGTCGCGGGCGTTTCCGGTTTTACTCGAGCGACCTGTTGCAGGCCGCCGAAGACCGCCGCGTGCTCGAGGAAGATTTGCGCGATGCACTGGGCAAAAACGAGATTTGGCTCGCCTACCAGCCGGTGGTGAGCGCCAAAACCAACGTTGTTACCGGCTTTGAGGCATTGATCCGCTGGAACCACCCCGAGCGCGGGGCGATTTCACCGGCGGTTTTCATTCCCATAGCCGAAGAGGCCAATCTAATTGGTGACCTCGGCGAATGGGCGTTACGCAAAGCGTGCGAGCAAGCCGTCCAATGGCCGGGCAAGATGAAGGTGGCCGTCAACGTTTCACCCATCCAGTTTGCGAATGATCTGCTGCCGAAAATCGTCGAAAGTGCACTTTCAAGTTCCGGCTTGCCGCCCGAACGACTGGAACTTGAAATAACCGAAGGTGTGTTCCTGCAGGAAACCGCTGATACCGACGGTATGTTCAAGGCGTTGAAAAAAGTTGGTGTCCGTCTGGCGCTTGACGACTTCGGGACGGGATATTCGTCGCTCAGCTATTTGAAGACGGCGCCTTTCGACAAAATCAAGATCGACCAGAGCTTCGTTCGCGGCGCGACCGAGCCCGAATCTCGAAACGGCGCGATTATTGCCGCTATCGTTGCGCTCGCCGCGGCGCTGGATATGGAAACCACCGCAGAAGGTATTGAATCACTCGACCAGCTCGATCTGATCCGCAGTCTGAATGTCAGTCATGTGCAAGGCTATGTTTACAGCCAGGCTGTTGCCAACGACGTTTTGCTGGAGCGGTGTGAGGCGGGCGACTGGAGCATCACACCCTCTGGTCCGGCGGTAACACGCGGCGACCGCCTGTCGATGTACCGAAAGGTCGGTGCGGTTCATGAAAACCACCGCTATAATGTGGTGCTCCGCAACCTGTCGGTGACCGGCGCGTTGATTGAAGGCATTGTCGGCGTGCCAAAAGGCACCAAGTTCGTTCTCGATTTCGGCGACGGACAACTCGCAGTGTCAACCGTCGTTCGCTCGATGGGGCACCAGCAAGGACTGGAATTTGAAGAGCGGCTGGTTAATGACGGCAATGGCGGACTGTGCACCAGCCGCCGGATTTCACCTTATTTGATGGCGGCGGCGGGGATGCCGATCGCTAGCCTTCCTCCGGGCTATTACACCAATATTGACCGCGATCAGCTGCCTAAAAGCCTTCCCGCGTTCAGCACGATGGTCGACTGGAAAGCCGACTAAGTTGACGTCATGCGGATCAGGGATAAACACGTCCTTGTGTTGTGAAAAATCGGCTGGAATGCGATGGTGAGTGCACGATGCATGGCGGGTAAGCATGCGGCGGGTCAACTAGGAGGAATCAGCAGTTTCGGGTCGATCCGGGCAGAATTCCATTTCATACCCCAATGAAGGTGCGGGCCGCTGGCACGGCCGGTCATTCCGACCTTGCCGATGGGCTGACCCTGTTTGACGGCATCACCTTCCTTCACCAGCAGTTCGGAGCTGTGCAGGAACGCGCTGTTCAACCCCATGCCATGGTCGATCATCAACAAATGACCTTCAAGCGTGAATGTGTCGGATGCTGAAAGTGTCACGACCCCATCGGCGGGGGCAACAAATATAGCGCCGCTCGGTGCAGCGATATCCATGCCGCTATGGTAGCTGCCAGGCGTGCCATTATAGATCCGCTGCGCGCCGAACAGGCCGGAAATGCGGCCCGCGACCGGACGGACAAATTCCTGCCGCCAGCCATTGCTGCTGCTTTGGATGGCGCGCGCGGCGTTTATGCGCGCCAGTTCTGGGCCACGCCGAGCCTGAAATTCGGCGGTCGTTGCCGCCCCACCGGTTGGATTTGCCGCGACATTCTCGATCCGCCAGTTGCCGGGGGATACCGGTAAGTAGCGCTCGGTGCGACGACCGTCGGAAAAGAGCGCAACAAGACTTGCACTATTTTCGGCATCGCGGTCGAAGCCCATCAGGAAAAAGCCGTCGGGTGTAAGTGGAAGTTCGCTGCCGTTGAGTATGACCGAACGTGCTCCGCGCGGGGCTTGGCCGGTAATCAGTCCGCCTTGCACCGGTTGGCCTGAAAACCAGAAATCGGCCGGGCGGGTTTCGGCAGAGATGTCGACAATCAGGCGCGTCGCGGATTCGACCGGAAGCTGCGTTGGTCTGGCAGGCGCAGCAGCCATTGGCGGCGTGGCGGTACAGCTGGCAATAGCGGCCAGCGTCAATGCCAATACCGACCCCCGACCCCGCAATCGCATCAACCCTTACCGAGCGCCGCCCGGGTGGAGATTTCGGCGCTGGCGTAAGGCTCCTGCTTGATTACGCTCCAATAACGCAGTTCGTCGAGCGGGATGGCTTGCCCCGTTACGGCGCACAACACATGATCGCCGGGGGACAGCAAGCGGAAGCCATTGGCCATATAATGGACGCGGGCAATCTTGTTCTTGTTCATCATCAACATGCGCGCATTATGCCGCAAAGCCGGCGAACGGGCAATGGTCGCTTCTATTCACCAAACAGGCTGCCCTGATTTGGGGCCGGTCTTGGAGGCTTGGGTGACGGCATGCGTGGCGTCGGCGCGCTCCCTTGCACCGTTGCACCAACCGCACCATCGGCGAAACGCAGGCTAACCTCACCCGCCTTGATCGCAGCATCGCGCGATAGGATGGTCTTGCCATTGGCATCGGTTACACGAGCGAAACCACGCTTCAGCGGCGCTTCGGGATGCAGGCTACCCGCCAGTCTCGCCAGTGCATCCAAACGCTGTTGTCCTTGCTCAACCCGCCGGACCAGCAGGCGCGGATGTAGCATTTGCGCCGGACCGGAAAATGCCAGTTCGGCCTTGCCGACGCGTGTACGCAGCGACTGCCGCAGCCGTTCGGCCAGCTCGTCGGTGCGTTGCTGGTGCGGCGCGGAAAGGTCGGACAATTTAGGCATCAGGCGCCGCTGCGCCTCGAGCCGCTCAGCCGCACGGTCGATATGGCGCCGGACCGCGCCCGACATGCGCAGATTAATCTGCCCCAGTCGCTGCAACAGCTCGCTGCGCACCGGCACCGCAATTTCGGCGGCGGCTGTGGGTGTCGGTGCACGCAAATCAGCGGCGAAGTCGCACAAGGTAGTATCCGTCTCATGCCCCACAGCGGAGATGATCGGGATGCTGCAATCGGCGACGGCGCGGACCACGGCTTCTTCGTTGAAGGCCCACAGATCTTCGATCGAGCCGCCACCGCGCGCAACGATAACGAGGTCCGGGCGCGATTCACCCGACATAGTGGAAAAGCCATTCACGGCCTGCGCAATCTGCGCCGCCGCGCCTTCACCTTGCACCAGCACCGGCCAGACGATGACATGGCTGGGGAAACGATCAGCGAGGCGGTGGAGGATATCGCGGATGACTGCGCCCGTGGGCGATGTGACGACGCCAATAACGCGCGGCAATGACGGCATCGCCTTCTTGCGCTCGGGCGCGAACAGACCCTCCGCCGCCAGCCGCGCTTTCAGTTTCTCGAACAGCAACATCATCGCGCCCTCGCCCGCGACCTCAAGGCTCTCGACGACAATCTGGTAGTTCGAGCGGCCCGCATACGTCGTAAGCTTGCCGGTCGCGACAACCTCAAGCCCGTCCTCGGGCGCGAAGGGCAGTCGCGCCGCACCGCCCTTCCACATCACCGCGTCGAGCCGCGCATTTTCGTCCTTCAGGCTGAAATAGATATGCCCTGACGCCGCGCGCTTGAAGCCCGAGATTTCGCCGCGCACTCGGACATGGCCGAAGCGATCTTCGACCGTCCGTTTCAGCGCGGATGACAATTCCGACACGCTCATGGCCTGGGCATTGTCGCCGGGGCGTTCGTTCGCTAGGACGCGCGGGTCTTCATAGGGGTAGTCGTCGGACATGAATATCTTGCTCATCGGATCGGGCGGACGCGAACATGCGCTGGCATGGAAGCTCGCGCAATCGCCTTTATGCGATACATTGTTCGCCGCGCCCGGCAACCCCGGGATTGCCGAAGAGGCCGAGCTGGTCGAACTGAACGTCACCGACCATGCAGCAGTCATCTCCTTTTGCGCTGGCCACGACATCGGCCTAGTGGTGGTCGGCCCGGAAGCGCCTTTGGTCGATGGCCTAGGCGATTCGTTGCGCGACTCAGGCATTCCGGTGTTCGGTCCCAATCAAAATGCCGCGCAACTCGAAGGATCGAAGGGCTTCACCAAAGATATGTGCGCAGCGGCGAATATCCCGACTGCCGGATACAAACGGCACGACAGCAAGGCGTCTGCAATCGCCGGCCTCGCAGATTTCAAACCACCTTATGTCATAAAGGCCGACGGGCTTGCGGCGGGCAAGGGCGTGATCATCGCCGAAACGCTTCAAGACGCTGAGGCCGCAATCGAGGACATGTTTGGCCGCGGTTTTGGCGATGCCGGCGCTTCAGTTGTCATCGAAGAATTCATGACCGGCGAGGAGGCGAGTTTCTTCGCGTTGACCGATGGCGGCTATGTTGTGGCCTTCGGTTCGGCACAGGACCACAAACGCGTCGGCGATGGCGACACCGGCCCCAACACGGGCGGCATGGGGGCATATTCGCCAGCACCCGTGCTGACCGCAGCGCTTCAGGCCGAAGTGATGGCGCGGATCATCAAGCCGACCGTGGCATATATGGCAGCGCAGAATATGCCCTATTCGGGCGTGCTGTTCGCGGGTCTGATGCTGACCAGCGAAGGCCCGAAGCTGATCGAATATAATGCGCGCTTCGGCGACCCCGAATGTCAGGTGCTTATGACGCGTTTCACAGGCGATCTTGCTGCGCTGATGCTCGCGGTTGCCATGGGCAGACTGGCTGAAGCCGATATTCCAACCTTCGCGACTGAAGCTGCTTTGACCGTGGTGATGGCCGCCAATGGCTATCCAGGCACGCCCGAAAAGGGCGGTGCGATTGGGCTCGACAATGTAACCGGAGCCAAGATCTTTCATGCTGGTACCGCGGAAAAGGACGGCCAACTGATCGCCAGCGGCGGCCGCGTCCTCAACGTCACTGCGCGCGGTGCGACGGTCACCGAAGCACAAAAGGCTGCCTATGCGGCAGTCGACGCTATCGACTTCCCGACCGGCTTTTGCCGCCACGACATCGGCTGGCGCGAGGTCGAACGCGAAGCCACTGCGTGATTAAGCGAAAGCGCGATGCGGTTAACCCCGATTAGCGCTTTCATGGTGTGCAAAATTTCCCTAGTGCAACCGATAAGTTGAGGACTTTTCTGGGGAGAAATTCATGTCCAATTATTTGCCGATATTCATCATCGCTATAATTATTTTCACCGCTCTGACCTGGTGGTTGCTTTCATCGGGTTCGGTCAAGAAAAGCGATGCGTCCAAAGATGTGACCCCTCCCAAGGCTGTTCCAGCGCCGCCTGTCGCTGCCGCACCACCGCCTGCAGCGCCCAAAGTTACCAAAAAGGTCACCACCGCGAAGTTGATGGACGATCCGAAACCGGCGTCGAAAACCGCACCGCCCAAGGCGCAAGCGCCGCTCAAAGCTGCCGCGACCAAAGCCGCTCCGACCAAGATGGCTGCAAAAGCGCCAGCAAAGGCCGCCGCACCGAAGGTCGCAACACCGAAAGCCGCCGCGCCCAAAGTTGCCGTGGCCAAGGTCGCGGCTCCTAAAGCACCGGCGAAGGCCGCAGCCAAACCTAAAGTCGCAGCTCAACCAAAGGCAAAGGCTGCCCCCAAGGTTGCAGCCAAAGCCGCTGCGCCAAAGGCGGCTCCCAAGGCCAAGCCCGCGCCAAAACCCAAGGCAGTTGCCAAGCCCGTAATCCCTGACAATCTCGAACTGCTCAAGGGTGTTGGACCGAAACTCAACACGTTGCTCAAATCTTTGGGCATCACCAGCTTCGACCAAGTTGCCAACTGGAGCCCTGCGGACATAACCGAAATCGACTCCAAGCTCGGCACATTCGCCGGTCGCATCGCCCGCGACAATTGGGTCGATCAGGCCAAGCTGCTGGTCGCAGGCGACGTCGCCGGTTTCGAAAAGAAATATGGCGCTCTGGGTAGCGAAGTCGCCAAAGGCTGAGTTTTCATTTCCCTCCCGCTTGCGGGAGGGGGTGAAGTTAAACCGACTTCAAAATCCGCTTTGGTCTCACTTGCAATTCGCCTTTGCAATTGGGGCAGCGGCCTGCAAGCGGCCCATCGACGCACGGGCTGCAGAATGTGCATTCATAACTGCAAATCATCGCGTCGCTACTATCCATTGGTAGCGGCGCTGCACAGCGTTCGCATTTATCGCGCATTTCCAACATATCGCTCTCCTTATCTGCCGACGCGTTGCAATCCGGTGCCGTGCATTTTCAGCCAGCGGTCGGCGGCTTTGCGGTCGCCTTCATATAAAGCGTCGAGCCAGGCATAGAAATCGCGGCTGTGGTCCATGTGGCGCATATGCGCGACTTCGTGCGCGATAACCGAGCGACGAACATGGGCGGGGGCCATGATGAGCCGCCAGCTCAATGATATGGTGCCGCGGCTGGAGCAACTGCCCCAGCGGCTACGCGGATCGCCGAGTGACAGGCGCGGGACCAGTTCGCCTGCCTTTTCGCAATAATATCGGATTTCGTTTGTGTAGATGCGACGTGCTTCGGATTTTAGCCAACGCAGGACGCGCGCTTCTACAGAGGCTTCAGGTCCACCCAAGCGCAACATGCCTTCACCGCAGCGGATACTTCGCGGCCAGTCTTCGCGCCATTCGATGAGATGTGCCTCACCTTCAACCGCAATTTCGCTTCCCGGCGCAATCGGGGCCGCATCAGGCGCGCTTTGCAGGCGGGCAGCTATCCATTCGCGCTTTTTGGCGACAAAATCGAGCGCGACATTGGTGGGCGTGTAACTGGGCATGGTGATCCGGATCTCGCGGCTCACTGCATCGGCGCGCATCGAAATCCGCCGCGCGCGCGGGTTGCGCCGGATACGCACCGGTACGCTCTCGCCCTCTATATCCACTTCAGGATCAGAGAGGCCATTATCAAAGAGGTTGGTCGACAATATGGTTTTCAAGTGGCCCAGCATGGAGCTCGGATATTGCCCGACCTTTGACCGACATGCCAGCCTCATGAATCGTCTCGCGGCTGCCACTCACCAAATAATGCCATTCGGGCAGAGGTTCGCCTGCCGCGCGCAACACATAAGCGCAGGTTTTGGGCAACCAGACATAGTCGTCTATCTTGCGCGGGGTCAGTCGCAAACACTCCGGCACAATCGCCTTGCGGTTACGATAGTCGGCGCACCGGCACGTCTGGACGTCGAGCAATTTGCACGCGACGTTGGTGGGATAAATGCGCCCGGTATCCTCATCCTCGACTTTGTTGAGGCAGCATTTACCGCAGCCATCACACAAGGCTTCCCACTGCGCGCGGTCGAGGGATTCTATCGGGGCTTCCCAGAATTTCGCTTGGTCGGTCACCGCACCCATTTGGCGAGTTCGGCCTCAACCAGCTTCGGTGCGCCTTCATTGGCATCGGTGTTGGGCTGGTCGGCTGGCATGATCGCCAGCGGCTTGCCGTCGGGTCCCATGAGATACGGCGTCTGGCTGTGGCTCATCAGATAGCTTTCGGGCGTCGATCCCTCGACGCGGCTTGCATAGACCGCAAATTTTTTGGTCGCATCGGCAATTTCGGCATCGGTGCCGGTCAGACCAATGGCGCGCGGATGAAAGGCGCTGACAAATTGTTTGAGAACCGCGGGCGTATCGCGCTTCGGATCGATGGTGATGAATATGGGCTGGATTTTCGCGGCGAGGTCTGGGTTGGCCTTTTCGAACGCCTTCAGCCCGGCCATCAAATTCTGCATATCGGGCGTACAGATATCGGGACAACTGGTGTAGCCGAAATAGACGATGCGGTATTTACCGACGAATTCGTTCCAGGTCCGCTTGTTGCCATCCTGATCGGTCAGACTGAAATCGCCGCCGATTGCGGCACCGGCGAGCGGAGCTTCGGCGAATGAAGGCTGGGCCGGTTCGCCCGAGCAAGAAACCAGTAAAAACGCGGCGGATAGAGCATTGAGGAGATTTTTGTTCATAGCGGGGCCAGACATGGTCTGCTATTGCTCTGATATCAAGCAGCTTAGGTTGAAAAATGGGGCAATTTTCAGTGAAATCGAAGTTTATCCTCGCAGGCGTCGCCGCCGCGATTCTGGCGACATCGCCGGTCGCGGCGCAGTTTTCCGACAGCTACAACTTCCTGAAAGCCGTCAAGGAACGCAAGGGTGAAGAGGCCGAGAAATTCCTCGCCGAACCCGGCACAGTGATCGTCAACACCCGCGACGGCACGACCGGCGAAACCGCGCTGCACATCGTCATCCAGCGCCGCGATTCGACCTGGCTCGGCTATTTGCTGCAAAAGGGCGCAAACCCCAATCTTGCCGACAAGAAGGGCACAACGCCACTAATGCTGGCAACGCAATTGGGCTATGTCGAGGGCATCGATACGCTGGTCCGGAAAAAGGCGACAGTCGACCAGACCAACCGTTCCGGCGAAACCGCGCTGATTCTTGCGGTGCAGCTACGCAATGCCGAAGCGGTTCGCGCGCTGCTCAAGGCAGGTGCGAACCCCGACAAGAAGGACAGCCGCGCAGGCTATTCGGCACGCGACTATGCCAAGCAGGATGGCCGGGCAGGTGCGATAACCTCGATCATTGAGAATCACGGTAAAACCGACGCAGCTAAAAAGCCTGCGGATCTTGATTTTTCGGGCATCGGCGAGAAAAAGAATTAGCTTTGTAACCGCAGCCCTAAGCCGTCAGCGCGCAAGCGCTGGCGAAAGTCGAAGGGCGCTTGTTAGTTAAGCATGGCGCTCGGTGGGGAAGCGTCCTTCGACGTTCGCAGCCGCTGCGCGACTGCTGCTCAGGACTACGGTTTTTCTATACTCACCCAGCTACAAATTTCATCGCCACACCGTTCATGCAATAACGCTTGCCTGTCGGCTTCGGCCCGTCGTCGAACACATGACCCAGATGCCCGCCGCAGCGCGCGCAATGCACTTCGTTGCGGGGCAAGCCGATCTTGTAATCGGTCTTTGTCCCGACGCCGCCTGCCAAAGGCTGGTAGAAACTTGGCCAGCCGGTGCCGCTGTCATATTTTGTCGTCGACGAAAACAGCCGTTTGTCGCATCCCGCGCAGACAAATATGCCTTTGCGCTTTTCCTTGTTCAATGCGCTCGTGTACGGTCGCTCGGTGTCTTCCTGCCGAAGTACGCGATAGGCAGCTGGCGAAAGACGCTTTTTCCATTCAGTGTCGCTGAGAGTCACCTCAAAACGTGTTTTGGCATTTGCATCCTTGCCGCAACCGAACACAAAGGCAGCGGCCCCTATGCTGGTCAATGACAGAAACTGGCGTTTGGAAAACTGCATGGCGTACGTCCTCTAACTATTGTCAGTTATAAATACGCAGCCTGCAGCCAAAAGGTTTCACCTCAATATTGCGAGAGCTCGACCTGCATTTTCTTGTAGCCATGGACAAAGCAACCGGCGACCCGCTCAGGTTCGGCGACCACGTTGGGCCGCAAACGCCGTTTTGCCATTTCTTCGAGCAGAATTCGAATCTGCAGTTCCGCCAGCCGCGCGCCCACACAGCGGTGGATTCCATAGCCGAAAGCTAGGTGTCGGCGCGCATTTTCGCGGTCGACGATCAGCTTATCGGGATTTTGGAAGACGCTTTCATCGCGATTGGCCGACAAATACCACATCCCGATCTTGTCGCCTGCCTTAATCGGCGCACCGAACAGGTCGTGATCCTGCGTTGCGGTGCGGCGCATATGTGCGAGTGGGGTCTGCCAGCGGATGATTTCGCTGACCGCATTGGGAATGAATTCGGGGTTCTTTTCCAGCTTCTCGCGCTCGTCCTGAAAGCTGTGCAAGCCATAGGCATAGCCCGACATCGAATTGCGCGTGGTATCATTGCCGCCGACGATTAGCAGGATGAGATTGCCCATATATTCGAACTGGTTCATGTCCTTCATCGGTGAATGGATCATCCGGCTGATCAGGTCCGGCGCTTCGCCCCGATCCTTGCGCTCTTCCCAGAGCCGTTGGAAATAGGCGCCCATTTCGAACATTTTTTCGAGCCGCGCCTTGCGTGTTTCTTCGGTACGGAACAGTTCGACATCGCCCGCCCAGTCCGACCATTCGGTCAGCTTGCGCCGGTCTTCCCACGGGAAGTCGAAAATCAACGCGAGCATTTGTGTGGTCAATTCGATGGACACCAGATCGACCCAGTCGAACGCCTTGCCGACAGGAAGTGAGTCGAGCAGCTCTCCCGTGCGGCGGCGAATATCGTGCGACATGCGCTCCATTTCGCCTGGCGTAAAGGCAGGTGCAATGACCCGGCGTTCCTCGGTATGCTTTGGCCGGTCCATCGCAATGAACATGGGCATGACAATCCGTTGGTCCTCGGGGATGGGCTCTTCGAGCGCGTTGTCGTCGATAAGCGTGATGCCGCCATGCTCGAACGAAGACGAATAAATGTCCGGCAGCGCCTCGACATGCTGAATGGCTTTCAGCGTGGTGATGTTCCAGTAGCTGCCAAAATCGGATCCCTCGATCTTGTTGATCGGTGCCTTTTCGCGCATTTCCTTGAATATGGGATGCCAGCGATCCTCAAGGTAGATTTCGGGCTTCGTCACATCCCAGCGATGTGGTGCTTGGTTGATTTCCCACGGCAGGGCATCGCTTTCGAAAACGGGGGCAGTGGCCATTTTATAGACTCCTCTCAGACCTGAAATTGCCACTACTTACAGATATGTCAATCCCGTTTCGATATGCAACTGGATTGCCTAGCCTTTGACAGCAATCAGCCCAAACAGCTTTCGTTTGCCGTTGTCCTTGACGCGGCCTGCACTGCCCGATTTCATCACATTTTTCTTGAACAGGTAAACGCCCACGCGGAGCAGCAATATCGCAAAGAAAATCTGGCCGATGATTGCCACGCCATGATGCCATAATGTGGGCTCGAGTGCGGCGCGACCGATCATCGCGAATGGCGAGCTGAAAGGAAAAACAGTGGCAAAAACCTCTATTGGTTGTCCCGTCTTGGTAAGCGCATAAGAGGCAAAGAAGAAGTTGATCAGCTGCGCCATCGTCACCGGCATCGAGATCGTCTGCACCTCGCGCACAGTCGCCGCCATGGCACCGATTCCGAGGAACAGCGCGCCGAGCATCAGATAGGCCATGATGAAATAGGTGAAGCACAGTCCGACAAATACCGGCCAACCGACGGCGGGGGTAGGAAAGCTTGGCAAATTGGGGCCGAGAATTGCAATGCCGATCAGCGCAACGCTGGTCCACACCGCGATGCCAAGCAGCGCCATACCGAGCATTGCGAGCAGTTTTCCAAGGAACACCGATTCCATGGGGATTGAAGCCGCGAGGATTTCGATAATCTTGTTTGCTTTTTCCTCGACGAGATTAGAGAGCACCATCCCTGCAAGCAGCATTGTGAGGAAGAATACCAATATCTGTCCGCCCTGCGCGGTCACGGTGCGCAATTGCTTGTCATTATTCGCGGTTTCGGCAACTATATCTGCGGTTGCATCAGGCAACTTAAGTGCATTCGGATTGAGCGCGCTGGCTGCAAGAAGCTCAATGTTAGCTCGCTCGCGATCCACTGAACGCTTGGTTCCAGTTACAACTGGCCTAGCTAGCGTTCCGGTCACGACCACGCTCAGATTATCCTCTTTCTTCTTGAGATAATTTTGTGGGTTTTTGGCTCCGTCTTTTGCCGGATCGCCGACAATTTTCATCTCGGTAAAATAGCGGTCGCCCATATTCACCGCGAGCGTATCGCGCGCTGCAATCAACTTCTGCGAATCAGCCTGAGTCATAGCCAGTCCGACGACGGGCTGTGCCGCCTCGCGCGCAATCTGCCCGCCGAGGCTGCCCGCAGCGATGCCGACCAGCACCGGGAAGAACGGGCCAAGCAGGAAGAAGATGAAGGCCTTCGAATAGATGATCGCCGTAAAATCGCGGCGGGCGATCACGAAGGCGGCGCGGATTATTTCTTTCACAGCAATTCTCCCGCGACCGGCTCGTCCATTTCGGCAGCTACGCTTTCTCCGGCAATTGCCACAAAGGCGTCGTGCAGGCCAGGTCGCTCGATAGAGAGTGACTTGATGCCCGCCTTGCCTTCGACCAAGGCAATTAAAAGCGGCTCAACGCCGGTTTCAGGCAATGTAAAGTGCCACCAATTGCCCTCCGCCTTGGTGTCGGCGGGAAGCGCGCTGCGCCAAGGCCCATCAAGCGTTTCGGTTTCGAGATGCACTTGCGGGCGCAGCCGGTCTCGCGCCTCGGAAACCAGCCCGTCGAAGCTGATCTTGCCCTTGGCGATAATCGCGATGCGCTCGCACAATCGCTCGGCATGGGCGATGACATGCGTCGAGAAAATGATTGTGACGCCTTTTGCCGCTTGTGCGCGGATCATCTTTTCCA
This sequence comes from Sphingomonadales bacterium, assembly GCA_031400695.1. Classification (GTDB taxonomy): domain Bacteria; phylum Pseudomonadota; class Alphaproteobacteria; order Sphingomonadales; family Sphingomonadaceae; genus Sphingorhabdus_B. The sequence continues at coordinate 30,023 of JANNQI010000039.1, forward strand.
GCTTGGCCTGATTGAGTGCATCAAGTCCGGAAAAGGGTTCGTCGAGTACGATCAATTTCGGGTCGTGCACAATCGTACCCATCAACTGCACGGTTTGCGCCATGCCCTTGGAAAGCTGCCGTATCTGTCGGTCGGCGGCATAGCCGAGGCCTGCCTCTTCTAGCAGTGCCCGACCCTTTTCTGCGCCGTCCTTCAACGATAGCCCGCGCAATGCACCCATGAAAGCAATGGTGTCGACCGCGCGCATCGACTGGTACAACCCGCGCTCTTCGGGCAGATAGCCGACATTGCGCGACTGCGTAATCGGACGGTCCGAACCGAGCAGCACCCGTTCGCCCTCGTCCGGGTCGATGATACCCAGCAAGGTCCGCAGCATCGTCGTCTTGCCCGCGCCATTCGGTCCCAATATGCCGTAAATGCTCCCACGCGGAACTTTCAGGTCGACGCCATCGACCGCACGAAAGCCGTCGAATTGCTTTACCAGACCTTTTGCCTCTATTGCGTACATGAAGAATTGCGCCCCGAAACGATATGGTGCTGAATAGGGTTGGCGTGTGAAAAGACACAAGACAAATTTGGTTAACATGCTGAAAGAACGGGCGGCCGCCGAAGGTTTTGTTGCGTTCGGTGTTGCGCCCGGCAGCCTCGCACCCTTGACAGGTGAACGGTTGCGGCAATGGCTGGCCGCAGGCTGTCACGGCGATATGCTCTGGATGGAAAGCCGCGCTGACCAGCGTGCAAGCCCTGATGTGCTTTGGCCCGAGGTGAAATCGGTGGTCATGCTCGGTATGAGCTATGCTCCATCGCATGACCCAATGACGCTCGCTGAACATCCCGACCGGGCGCGGATTTCGGTCTATGCGCAAGGGCGCGATTACCATGATGTCGTCAAAGGCGCGCTCAAACGGTTGGCGGGCTGGTTGGCGCATGAGGCAGGCGCGGACGTGAAAGTTTTCGTCGATACCGCGCCGGTGATGGAAAAGGCTTTGGCCGAAGCAGCAGGGCTGGGCTGGCAAGGCAAGCACAGCAATGTCGTCAGCCGGGAGCATGGCAGCTGGCTATTCTTGGGCGCGATTTACACCACCGCCGAATTGGGTCCCGACGTTGCGGCTAGCGACAATTGTGGGTCTTGCCGGGCGTGTCAGGACATCTGTCCAACGGACGCCTTTCCTGCGCCTTACCAGGTCGACGCGCGCCTCTGTATTTCGTACCTCACGATCGAGCATAAAGGTCCAATCGACCTTGCACTGCGACCGCTGATCGGTAATCATATTTATGGCTGCGATGACTGCCTCGCGGTCTGTCCGTGGAATAAATTTGCCAAAAGCGCCGCCGCCAACAAGGCCTTCCTTCCGCGCGCAGAACTGGTCGCGCCGCGTTTGGCCGACTTTCTTACTTTGGATGACGCGGCTTTCCGGGCCCTGTTTTCGGGCTCGCCGATAAAGCGAATTGGCCGCGACCGGTTCATCCGCAATGTCGCGATTGCGGCGGGGAACAGCGGCGACAAGACGTTACAGCCGTCCCTGACGGCTTTGCTCGAAGATCGTTGCGAGACCGTTCGTGAGACTGCGCAATGGGCGATTGATGAGCTGGCTTTGGCCTAACGGCGTTGCAACGCGTCAACGCAGGATGCGCGGTCGACCGCGGCGCCGTCGCTCCGACGCGCATCGACATAAGTCACGATTTCGGTCCCACCTTTGCCATCAAGGTATAGAAAGGCATCAAGCACACAGGCCTTGCCGGTGAATTGCAGCTTGCGGCCATAGACCTCGACCACATCGATCCGGGGTTCGCCGAATAGCCGTTTGAGCGTGCCGATGTCTTTGCCCATCACCGCCTCCAAACCGCGTTTGTCGAGGACGGGCCGGACCGGATAGGCTGCAGCGGTGCGTTCGGGTGGGGCAGCGGAGCGCAGTGCAGGCGCGGGTGTCGATGCGCAGCCCGCCAGCAGCAGCGTCGCCAGTAAAAGCGGAATTCTCATAACTTGCTGACCCCCGAATGCGCCATATGCACCGCCGTTGCAGTCGCGAGCACTGGCACGATCAGGTTGAAAAAGGGAACCATCATTCCGACGGTTCCGGTTAGCCCGAGCAAAAGCCGCGGCAGCTTGCGCATCGTGCCATGTTCCTTGCCGTGGCGGGCAACCAACATATCCTCGAGATCGCGGCCGAGCAGCAGCGCGTTGACGAGCAGGAAGGCAATTGCGGTGCCGATACCGGTGAACAGCAGCAGTAAATAAACCGGCAGCGCTAACAAATTATAGCCAATCACTCGCGCTATCGAGCGAAGCGCCATCCATGCACCGTTCACCAATCCTGGCCGTCTACCTGTCATGGCATGTTTGGGATAATGCCGGTCTTCGACTGCATCGATAATGTCATCGGCGAAAATCCAGGTGATTGCCACCGCGACAATCCGAAACAACAGTAATGTCGAAAATATAGTCGTCGCCGCCGCAAGAAACGCACCAAAAACCGAAGCATTATCCGCACTGACACCAAACCGGTCGAGGCCGATCCAGCCCATGCCCCATCCCATCAGCAACCATAAGGCAAATCCTAAGATGAGAAATGCCAGCAAGGTCAGCAGTATCACGCGGATGAGCAGCCGTTGCACACGGCGGTCGGCGAGGCTTTGGAAGGCCATGATAATCGCTTGGATCATGCGGTTAAAATAGGAGGTGTGTTAGTCATGTCAATCACCTAATTGACTTGCTCCTGCTGCGCTCGCCGACTAGGGCGCGCGAAACTTTTTACAGGAAATTCCATGACCGACACCCGTTTTGACGTCCTCGCCATCGGCAATGCTATTGTAGACATCATCGCCGACACCGACGACGCGTTCATCGCCAGCGAAGGCCTGACCAAAGGCAGCATGCAGCTAATCGACGAAGATCGGGCCAAGGCGCTTTACGATCATATGGGCCCGGCACGGGAAATCAGCGGAGGCTCCGCAGCGAACACTTTGGCCGGGCTGGCGCGGCTTGGCCACAATACAGCGTTCATCGGTCAGGTCGCCGATGATCAGTTGGGCGGCGTATTTGCGCATGACATTCGCGCAGGCGGTATCCATTTCGATGTCCCCGCCCGTGAAGGCGCGCCGGCAACCGCGTGCTGCTATATCCTCGTCACCCCCGATGCACAGCGGACGATGAATACCTTCCTTGGAGCATCGCAATATTTGCCTGCACGTTTGATCGACAAGGCGCTGATTGAAAGCGCCGCGATTCTCTATCTCGAAGGCTATCTCTGGGATCCCGAGGAGCCGCGGGCTGCCATGCGAACCGCTATTGATGTTGCCCGTGCGGCAGGGCGAAAAGTAGCCCTGACTTTGTCGGATGCGTTCGTGATTTCGCGGCATGGCCCCGATTTCCTCGCCGAAATGGAAGCAGGACGCATCGACATACTGTTCGCCAACGAAGTCGAGATTTGCGCGCTCAGCGGCGCCGATGATTTCGAGGCGGCTGTGGCGACGATCGCCGCTAAGGTGCCCCTGCTGGTCTGTACCCGCGGCGAACATGGCGCGATTGCCATCGAACGCGGTGTTCGAACTGAGGTGCAGGCCGAACCGGTATCGCGCCTGGTTGATACAACCGGCGCGGGCGACCTGTTTGCTTCAGGCGTGCTTGCCGGGATAGCGCAAGGCCGCAATATGGCAGACTGCCTCACCATAGGTGCGGTTTGTGCCGCCGAAGTTATCTCGCATTATGGCGCCCGGCCCGAGGCCGATATTGCCGCGTTGGTTAAGGCTCGTCTGGGTTAGGCGTTTTCCTGAATAGCACGCGGTCTTCGGGACCAAAGCCCCAACGCCAGATAATCCAGCCATAAAGGCCGAGGATCGCTGGCACGCCAATGGCCAGCTCAACCCATTCGAAACGGGCAGGCACGCTGACTATGATGACGCCAAGCATGGCTGCGGCAGTCACCGCGAATGCCAATGCGATTCGCCAAATACTGATCGGAGCGACAAGCAAGCGGCTCAGGAGGCGGGCCTTGATTATCGAACCTATGCCTAGCGAAAGCATCAATCCGCAGGCAACGGCCGCAGCTTGGTAAAGACCAACATAGGCCGGCTTGATCGGGAAATAAGGGATCAGCATGATAAGCCCGAGGCTGACCAGCGCCTGAACTGCCAGCATTCCGATCGAGATTAGCAGATTGCGGTGCCTCGCCATATAGACCAGTGCCGATTCACTGACCACGGCGGTAGCGGCCGCAACTTCGGCAGCGAGCAGAAAGGCGAGCGCTCCGGTGCCACCAACAAATTCCGGCCCGACCAGACCCATCACAGCCTCGCCGGGAATTCCGAGTGCAAGCGCAATACCCGCTTGCGCTGCGATGATCCAAAAGCCCACCTGCCCGACTTGCTTTGCGATTTCAGCATAGTTTTTTGACTGCAGGTTGCGCGTGATTACCGGCCCCAATATCGGGTCAAAACTGGTCTTCAGCTTTTGCGGCAGACTGGCGACTTGCTGCGCCACATAATAGATTCCAACCACAGCAGGCGAAGCAAAAAGGCCGAGAATGGCAAGGTCGAGGCGCCTGCTTCCCCATTCAGCGGCATCGGCCGCCGCCAGCGGCAGGTTGCGCCGCGCAATAGCATAAGACCGCGACAGGCTGGGCATCCAGCCCCAGGGCATACCATAGCTCCGCCACAATGGCCAAAGGGCAAACAGCAAAGCCGCCAGTAACGACACCACATAGGCGATAATCAATCCGTCGCGCGCGGAATAGAAATAGAAAGCGCCAGCGGCGATACTGATAGTCCATGGTTCGACAATGGCACGGGCGCGCACGGTCGACACGATATCGAAGCGATAGGCGAGCGCCGCTAGCGCAATATCGGTGGCAACGATGGCAAAGATCACCAACGGCAGAAACCGGTCGAGTCCATTAATTCCGCTGTTGGGAAACATGATATGCGGGAAAGCAATCAAAACGCCAGCTCCCGAAGCTGCTGCCACCATCGCGGCCAGCATCGCATCAGCAACTAGTTGTGCATGCGGGCGGTCATCACGCGATAGCAATTCGGCAAGTCCGCGCCGCAGGCCCAATGATGCCAACTGGGCGACAAATTCAACGATCAACAGCGCGTACGCAAAGCGCCCTAATGCCTCCGGCCCGTACAGCCTTCCGGCGATGAACAAAAATGGTATGCGCGCAGCCAGACGCAATAAAAATCCGAAGACATTTGTGCGCCCGCCCTTGGCCAGCGCCTGAATATCTTCTTCGTCGGTTCTGGCTGCCGTCAAATCCACACCCCTATTTAGAAAAGCTAGCGCAATCGGAGCGCGCTTACCAGCTTTCGGGTTTCAGCGGACGGGCGAGTAACGCTGCCGTTACTTCGCCGACAGTGGCACTACCGTCGAGCAACGCGCAAACCGCTGCGACTATCGGCATATCAACACCGAGCTTCTGTGCCGATTGGAGCAACACCGGCGCGGTAAAAGCGCCTTCGGCCACTGTCCGGCGGTCGGCGAGCATTTCGGTGGCCGTTACCCCTCGACCTAAGCCTCGCCCAAGCGAGAAATTGCGAGAATTTTCAGAGGAGCAGGTCAGTACGAGATCGCCAAGTCCGGATAGTCCGGCCAATGTTTCAGCCCTGCCGCCGCGCGCCAGCCCATAACGTTGCATCTCGGCAAAGCCGCGCGCAATCAGTGCCGCGCGGGCGTTGAGGCCCAGGCCGGCCCCATCGACAACGCCGCAGCCGATGGCGAGCACATTCTTGACCGCGCCACCGATCTCTGCGCCAATAACATCGTCCGACCAATAAGGCCGGAAATGCGGAGCAGCGATAAGGCGCATCAGCACCGAACCCAAGGCCTGGTTTGCCGTCGCCAGCGTGATCGCCGTGGGTTTTCCGGCTGCCACCTCATGCGCAAAGGTCGGGCCAGACAGAACTGCGAGCGGACTGTCCGGCCGGACCTCGGCAGCGATATCGGAAACAAGCATTTGCGTGTCAGCCTCGATGCCCTTTGCGCACAATAAAAGCGGTGCATGGGTGTTCGGCAAAGCAGCAAGCGTGGCGCGGACATGTTGCGCAGGCGTGACAATCAGCAACGCACCGCAGTCGACCATTCGATTCAAATCGCCAGTTGCAATGATTTTCGGCGACAGCTTCAAGCCGGCAAGAAATGCGGCATTTTCGCGGCTGTCGTTTATTCCGGAAACGACCTCTTCCTCGCGCGCCCAAATCAGTACATCGTCATGGATTTGCGCCATAACGGTGGCCAGCGCGGTGCCCCAAGCACCGCCGCCTACAATGCCGACCGGATATTTGGGATTGCTCATGCCTTCACTCCTGCACCGCGTGCCGGGGCCGCGTGTGGGTCGAGCGGCCAGCGCGGACGGGCCACAAAATCAAGGCCGTCGGTCAGCCCGGCAGCAAAACGCTCAACGCCTGCCCAAGCGATCATCGCGCCATTGTCGGTACAGAGCCACAATGGTGGCGCGACGAAACGCATGCCGCGCGCTACGGCAAGCTGCTCCAGCATGGCGCGAATCGACATATTTGCTGCAACCCCGCCCGCCACGACGAGTGCATTGGGCTGGTCGATGCGGTCAAGTGTGTAGACCAGACGGTCGGAAAGGCATTCGACCACTGCCTGTTGGAAGGACGCAGCGATGTCTTCGACCTTGTAAAGTCCAGAATCATGGGCACGCACCACCGCGCTTTTCAGACCAGCGAACGAAAAATGCGGTTCGTCCGCACCCTTGAGCGGACGTGGCAGAGGCACAGCGTCCGCATTGCCGTTTTGCGCCGCACGTTCGACCGCCGGGCCGCCAGGAAAGCCCAGGCCCAATATCTTGGCGGTCTTGTCAAATGCCTCGCCGACTGCATCGTCGATTGTGGTTGCCAGCCGGTCATAGTTGCCTACCCCATTGACGCGAAGCAACTGGCAATGTCCGCCCGAGACAAGGAGCAACAGATAGGGAAAATCGAGTTCGGGATCGACCAGTCGCGGCGATAGCGCATGGCCTTCGAGATGGTTGACCGCAATCAACGGCTTGCCTGACGCCATCGCTAGGGCCTTGGCGGTGACGAGCCCGACCATCACCCCGCCGATAAGTCCCGGTCCAGCGGTTGCAGCTATCGCATCGACATCATCCAATGACATTCCTGCGTCAGCGAGAGCGGTTTCAACGAGCGGCATCATCAATTCGCTGTGCGCGCGCGCGGCAATTTCGGGTACGACGCCGCCAAAGGCGCGGTGGTGGTCCTCCTGCCCCGCCAGAGCATGGCTCAAAACGGTACGGTCGCTGCGTACGATCGCGGCTGCGGTTTCGTCGCAGCTCGATTCCAGACCCAATATTATCGCCATTGCGCTTCCCTTAGGTGTCTGCCACGTTATGGACAAGCCGCATGACCGTTCCGCATTTCACTCACCTCAAACCGCTCCGCCTCGGCACGCGCCGTTCGCCGCTTGCTCTGGTACAGGCGGAGATGACAGCTGCGGCGATTCGGGCAGCATATGGGCTCGCCGAAGAAGCCGTCGTTCTTGTCCTCATGCTTTCAAGCGGAGACAAGACCCAGGATCGCCCGCTCGCCGAAATCGGCGGTAAGGCGTTATGGACCAAGGAGCTCGAACGCGCACTGATCGAGGACGAGATCGACATCGGCGTCCATTCGATGAAAGACGTCGAAACTGTCCGCGCGCCGGAATTTGTTTTATCGGCAATGCTGCCCCGCGCCGATGTCCGCGACCGGCTGGTGGGTGCTTCGGGTATTGAGGCGCTGCCGCAAAATGCGCATGTCGGTACCTCCAGCCCGCGCCGTGCGGCTCAATTGAAGGCTATGCGCCCCGATCTGAGGATTTCAGCCATCAGGGGCAATGTCGCAACGCGGCTCGCACAAATCGAAGCAGGCGATTTCGACGCAACGATGCTTGCGGCGGCTGGGCTTGACCGGCTTGGCATGGGCGATATCGGGTCAAGCCTTCCAATAGAAACTATGCTGCCCGCCTCGGCGCAGGGGGCTATCGGTATCGACCATCTTTCGGCGCGGGGCGAATTGGCAACTTTCCTCTCGGCGATAAACGACCAAGCCACCTTCACGGCGGTTATGGCCGAGCGGGCTTTCCTCGAAGCGTTGGGTGGTAACTGCCATTCGCCGGTCGCCGCCCACGCCGTCGTCGATGGCGGGGAAATCACGCTTCACGGCGAGATATTGAGCGAGGATGGGGCGGAGCGGTACGCCGGATCTTCGATTTTCGCTTTATCGGATACCGCTGGACCGGCGCGACTGGCAACCGAATTGATCGGCAAGGCCAGCGGGAAATTACGCGCTCTTTTCGCGGCATGAAACTGCTCGTCGTCCGTCCGCAGCCGGGGGCGGACGCAACGGCGGCGCGGATCGGTGCCGCTGGACACGATCCCTTGTTGATGCCACTTTTTGCGATGCAAGCTGTAGCTTGGGACGCGCCTTGTGCGGATAATTATGACGGCATATTGTTGACGAGCGCAAATGCGGTTCGCCAGGCCGGTCCGCAACTCGCCGCGTTTGCCGATCTGCCTGCACATGCCGTTGGCAAGGTCACAGGTGCGGCAGCCGAGCAAGCGGGACTTCGCGTCGGCCATATTGGCAATATTGGTGCGGACGAACTGCTACGTGACCTCCGGAATTCCCGTTTGCTTTGGCTGGCGGGCGAAGATCACAGCACATTTAGTGCTGACGCCTCCATCGAAATCGATCTGCGGATAGTTTACCGAAGCGCGGCTCTGCCAGTCCCGCACAACTTTCACCAGGTGACATTGCAGGCCGACCATGTCCTGCTTCATTCGGCTCGGGCTGCAGAGCGTTTTGCGACACTTGTCGACGAGCAACGGCTTGATCGCGCGACCATTTCGATTGCTGCGCTTTCGGAAAACATCGCGACTACAACAGGTGATGGCTGGAAGTCGGTGCATGTTGCCGCGCAGCCGAATGACGCCGCTCTCTTGTCTTGCCTTTGATGGCGCTTTACATAAGGCATTATCGACCCCTAACTAATGCCCGGGAATAAGGGGATAGAATGACCGATTTTGGGACCAACGCCGCGCCACCACGCGGCGGCATGAGGCTCAAGCACATATTGCTGTTGGCGGTTATCGCCTTTGGTGGCGGAATTGGCGCGAGCTGGTGGCTGGCCGACAGCCGTGGCTGGCTAGGGTCGGATACGCCCGTGGCCAGCGCGGCTCCTGCGCTTACGAAGGTCGGACCGTTGCCTGCTGCTGCTACCGAGTCGCTGATCGCTCCGCTTACCGCAGCGGCTGCAGATCGCTCAGTAAATGCCAGTAACGCGGCGCGGGCCGAGGGACTGCTTGTCGCCATCGCCGCACGTCGCGCAATCGATAATGGCACGCCGCTCGGCTATTTGGCCGACCAGTTGCGTCTGCGTTTTGGAAGCAGCCAGCCACAAGCGGTGATTACGGTTTTGCAGGCTTCGCAAGCGCCAGTAACGGTTGCTGCATTGCAGTCCGAATTGACCGGAATTGAAAATCTGCTGGTAACAGGCACCCGCGAAGAGACGCTTTGGGCCACAGTCCAACGTGAATTTTCGGAGCTTTTCGTGTTGCGCAAATCAGACTCGCCTTCGCCTGCACCAACGCAACGGATGCTGCGCGCGCATGCTTTTGTCGAATCGGGGAACATAGCCGGCGCCATTGCCGAGATATCCGCCATGCCAGGCGCTGGGACTCCGGCGGTGCGAAACTGGCTTGGCCGCGCGCGAAGCTATGAACAGACGCGCAAAGCACTCGATACGCTGGAACGCGGCGCCTTGGCCGCGCCGCCAATAATGGAAGCTCCCCCCGCACCTGCCGAGATGCCGCCAGCGCCGGAGGCGCAGCAAATAATAATTCAGGAATGATAGCGTCATAAATCTTTCATAAATCACCGACCGCCATATAAGGGCGGCTATGGCAACCCGATTCTCCTCGATTCCCGGACTGTCCGGCGTTGCACCGGCAACGCCCGCTGCACCTGCACTTCCATTGCTGGCGCGCGAGGCGTTTTCATTTGCCTATATGCGCACCAGCGCGGCTTTCGCTTCAACGGTGCAAGTCGATGTCGCAGGTGATGGCCGTCATGTGATGGTTCTCCCCGGCTTCATGGCATCCGACCAGACCACATCACGGCTGCGCCGTTCGCTGCAACATGCCGGCTTCGAAGCGCACGGCTGGGGCCTTGGCCGCAACAAAGGCATCAAGGCCGACATCTTCGAACGGCTCGACGAGCGAGTCGAGGCCTTGGGATGCGATGCCCCGCTGACCCTGGTTGGCTGGAGCCTCGGTGGCCTGATTGCGCGTGAATATGCTAAATATGCGCCGCATCGCGTGGCCAAGGTGGTTACGCTAGGCAGCCCCTTTTCGGGTGACCCGCGCTCCAACAATGCTTGGCGGATCTACGAATTTGTCGCAGGCCACAAGGTCGATGCCCCCCCGATCGATGTAACGCTTTCAGAAAAGCCGCCGGTATCGACCTGTGCTTTCTGGTCGTCGAACGACGGCGTAGTCGCACCGCATTCGGCCCGCGGGCAGCGACACGAGTCCGATAATCGGATCGAACTCGACTGCACGCATATGGCCTTTGTCGCCCGCCCCGATGCGATCCGGGCAATTGCGAAGGCTATTGTCGACTAATCCCG
>JANNQI010000040.1:0-71048 GCA_031400695.1 Sphingomonadales bacterium
ATTCAAAATCCTGTTCTGAAAGGAGTGCCGGTTCGAGTCCGGCCTGGGGCACCAGTTTTTTGGATTAGAAGAATGTCCGGGGGACATTATTCCGAAAAACTGCCAAGCGACAGCGCGGCTAGCACCGTTCCGTTTCGCAAGTCTCTTTAGAATCTGATCATCACCCGCCGCGCCAATGCAGGCGAGATCGAATGCACCAGCTGCAACAGTTTGACGATTCCGACATTGGCTTCGGCCCTGTTGCTTTCGATGGCGTCGACAATTTGCGCGGCGCACTCGGCGGGTGACATTTTGCTGCCGCCAATGCGGCCGCGAGTCATGGCGGTATCGACCACGGGAGGGAGTGCCTCGATGACATGCACATTGCTGTCACGCAGATTGTGGCGCAGCGATTGGGTGAAACTGCGTAGACCTGCCTTCGTTGCACAATAAACGGGCCCACCAGCACGCGGCGCAATGGCGAGGCCCGAGGTGACGTTGACGACCGCTGCTTCAGGGCGGGCGAGTAATCCCGGGAGTAAATGGCCAATCAGGTGCATCGGTGCATTGAGGTTCAGGAAAATTGCCTGATCGGTAAGCGCAAGGTCGAGAGGATCGCCCGAGCCGAAATTTCCGCTCATCCCCGCATTGTTGATGAGGATATCAAGCTGTCTGTCGCCAAGAGCCTTGAGCAATGCAGCGCAACCCTCAGCTGTCGACAGATCGGCTTTAATTGCGTCGAAGCCTTCTGCCGTCGCTGACGCCAGATAATCTTCGCGCCGTCCGCAGACAATTACGCCAGCGCCCTTAGCTTTAAGCAACCGTGCAATTTCCAGTCCGATGCCGTCGGTTCCGCCCGTAACCAACGCTGTCTTGCCATTTACCTGCATCGCTCATCCTCCTCGAACATCGTTAATATATCTTAACATCTGTCACAGTTCGGGACAGTGCGATTGTACGAACGCATTAACCATTTTTGCACGTAGCCATCATGCCTAACAAATCGTTAACGTCGCATCATGAAAAGAAAACTCGTCTGTCGCAACGAAGCTGCCCGCCATCCTTTCCGCCGGATGCTTCCCCCGCCCACGCTTGACGCCGCGCTGGCGTTGCCGCCCAAGGCAAGTTGGTGGCGCAAGGAAGACACGCATTTGTTCATGTTAAGCTTCAGCGCCTTCTTTGTCGCGATAACCGGCTTTATAATGTGATTAGTCGCAGGCGCGGTGAAGTTGCTGCGCCAGCCATGCTGAAACAAGACACATCGCTGCTCCCAACAGCAACTGGTTGACGATAGTCACACCTGCGGCACTGAGCCCCAGTGCAATCAGCGACCCGACAACCATCGCGCCGGAATTCACGATATTGTTCGCTGCAACGGTGCGTGCAGTCTGGTCCTTCGGAACGGTGGTGGTCAGGAACGCGTAAAGCGGCACGACGAACATCCCGCCTGAAACTGCAATGCCGAGCAAGCTTAGTAATAACGGAATCGCGTCGGGATGTTTTACGAAGCTAGCGATATTATAAAGCTCGCCCGCTCCGATGACATGCCAGTTGCGGCAGACAAAGAAGAAGGCGATGACGAACAGTCCCATAACGATGACGCTGGCTGGCGCATAACGCGCGGATACTTGCCCCTTGAGTAGGCGGTTGATGGCCACAGACCCTATCGCAATGCCGATAGAAAATATCGCAAGGAACAGGCTGGCCACTTCCTTATCTGCTCCGAGGACATTTTTTGCCAGCGGAGGAAATTGGATGAACAGCACCGCGCCGATGGTCCAGAAAAAACTGATGGAGGCGATGGCGAGGTAAAGCTTGCGGATATGCATCGTGCTTTTGACGAGATTAATCGACGAGCGGATAATGTGCCAGTCGATACCGGTTTCTTCATGCTCTGGTGGGGCAGGCGGCACCTGGCGACCGGTGATATAGCCAATGACAGCAACGATAACGACGCCAAGCGCGGCCCATTCGACTTCGATGATCCCCGCCAATATCGTGCCCAGCAGAATCGCGATATAGGTTCCGGCCTCGACCAAGCCGGTGCCGCCGAGCACTTCGTCCTCTTCCAGATGCTGCGGCAAAATCGCATATTTGATGGGGCCAAAAAACGTCGAATGGACACCCATCGCGAATAAGGCGAGCATCATCAGCGGGATCGCAATCAGGTTGATGCCGAAACCGAGCCACGCCAGCAATAAGCCCAGCCCGCCCACGAGCATAATCAGGATCTCGCAGAACTTCACAATGCGGATGATTGCTGCCTTGTCGCGCGTATCGGCCAATTGCCCGGCAAGTGCTGACATCAGGAAAAAAGGAATGATGAACACGGCAGTCGCGACCGCGCTAAACAATGCCTCGGCCTTTTCGTCATTGTAGACGCCGTAAACCACGAACAGCACCATCGCGTTCTTGAACAGATTGTCGTTGAATGCGCCGAGGAGCTGGGTCACGAACAGCGGCAGGAAGCGTCGCTTGTTCAGCAACGACAATGATGTCGACATTAGGTGCGGAACCCCTCTCTCGTTTCGCTGTGCCTTAGCTGTCCCGTTCCGGCATGGCAAAGTGCTTTTCTCGTCTACCGCAAATAGCCGCGTGATTTTGTGAGATTAGGACGCTATCGGTGAATGATGCTCAGCCTTCCCAACCTATTGACCCTTTCGCGCATATTGGCGGTGCCGATATTGGTATTCCTGCTCTGGCCGGGGGCGAAGCATTTAGGTGTGCAGCCGGTGCCGCTCGATTACTGGTTCGCCTTTGGTCTCTATTGCCTGATGGGTATCACCGATTACTTCGATGGCTATCTGGCGCGGGCGCAGGGGACGGTATCAAAGCTCGGCGTTTTCCTCGATCCCATCGCCGACAAGATCATGGTCGCGGCGGTAATATTGATGCTCGTGTTCACCCGCGATGTCGATGGCTGGCACGTCATCGCCGCGCTCATCATATTACTGCGCGAGATGATCGTGTCGGGCCTGCGCGAATTTCTGGCCGGGCTTCAGGTGTCTGTGCCGGTTTCGGCGCTCGCAAAATGGAAGACCACGGCGCAACTGGTTGCGCTGGGCGGCGTCATATTGGCTGGCGCGCTTCCCGACTGGCTGTTGCTCAAACAAGCCGCCTTGGCGCTGTTGTGGATCGCCGCAATCCTGACAATGATTACCGGCTGGGATTATCTCCGCGTCGGCGTCAAGCATATGGATTGACGTTTTGAAGCTCGTTTATTTTGCGCGGGTGCGAGAGGCTGTCGGGTTTGACGCCGAAGAGCGCGATTTGCCTGCGGATATCCAGACCGTTGGCGATTGCCTGATTTGGCTCGCGGCGCAAAACGAGGATTATGCAACCGCCTTTGCCGACCCGTCGCGTCTTAGATTTGCGCTCGACCATCAGATGGTTGGTGAAGACGCTTTGTTCGACGGCGCGACCGAATTGGCGATATTCCCGCCAGTCACTGGCGGATGAAAGTCGTCAAGATCAGCAGCGATCCAATCGACAGCACGATCGAACTTGCGCCGCTGGCGTTGCTCGGCGGCGGAGCGGTGGCAAGCTTCACCGGTATCGCACGTGATGATAACGGCGTAACTGCAATCGAACTCGAACATTATCCAGCTATGACCGAGGCAAGTTTGGCCGCGCTGGTGGACGACGCCATAGCGCGTTGGCCGTTACTCGGCGCAGTCCTTATTCACCGTGTAGATATCATCAACGTCGGCGAACCCATTGTCCTCGTCGGTACAGCTGCCAGCCACCGTGTCGAGGCGCTCGAAGCCTGCGCGTTCCTCATCGACCGGCTCAAGACCGACGCACCATTCTGGAAAAAGGAACATCGCGCCGACGGCTCTGCAAAATGGGTGGAAGCCAAAATGAGTGACAATGCTCGGGCCGACAAATGGAGAGACTGATGCCTTTATTCTACGATGCGCCCAACCCTGCACCCAACCCGCGCCGGGTGCGGATATTTCTAGCAGAAAAGGGCATAGAGGTTCCCACCAAGGAATTGTCAATTATCAAAGGCGAGCACAAATCGCCTGAATTCACGGCCAGATACCCGCAAGGGCAGTTGCCGGTTCTCGAGCTCGACGATGGCCGCGTGATCGGGGAAAGCATCGCCATATGCCGTTATTTCGAAGCTCTGCATCCCGAGCCGTCACTATTCGGCAGCGACGCGCTATCTATCGCGGAAATCGATATGTGGATCCGCCGCGTCGAATTCACGCTGATGCACCCCATCGGCCAGGTTTGGGCGCACACCCATCCATTCACCGCGCGCGTCGTTATTCCCCAGTACACTGAGTTCGGCGAAAGCAACCGGCCCAAGGCGTTGGCGGCGATGAAGCGGATGGACGAGGCATTGCAGGTCACGGAATTTATTGCCGGTGATACCTACTCGATGGCGGATATCGTTTTGCTCACCACAATCGACTTTGCCACTTTTATCGGCATTGCGATGCCGGACGATTTGCCCGCCTTGCGCAGTTGGCATAATCGGGTCTCGGCAAGGCCAAGCTCCGCGGCCTAAGCCGCCCGCAACTGGCGTATCGCTTCTGCCAGCATTTCGAATTCTTCGCGCCGCGGGCTGTTCGTGCGCCAGATGAGTGCGATTTCGCGACTTGCATGATCGGCGTTCAGTGGTCGCGCCTGCACGTTGGTGCCATTCAGCAGACCGGCTTCAACTGCCATTTCAGGCACCAGCGTGAGGCCCAGGCCATTGTCCACCATCTGGATCAGCGTGTGCAGCGATGTGCCCAGCATCATCGCCGAAGCGCGCAGTTCGGGGCGATTGCAGGCGGCGAGTGCGTGGTCCTTCAGGCAGTGGCCATCGACAAGCAGCAACAGGCGGCTTTCATCGATCAGTTCTGGCCGTATGGTCGCAGGTGGATCGCGCGGGTCATCCTTCGGGAAAGCGACAAGCAGACCATCGTCGAACAGCTTGGCCTTTTCGACATCGCCTGCCGCAAACGGCAAAGCAAGCAACACGCAATCGACCTGGCCATGGTGCAATGCTTCGACGGCTGCGGCGCTGGTTTCCTCGCGAAGGTATAGTTTGAGTTCGGGATATTGCTTGCGAAGGGCTGGAAGCAGTTTGGGTAAAAGAAACGGTGCGATCGTCGGGATCACGCTCATTCGTAAATCATCGGCGAGCGGCTTTCCTGCCGAGCGTGCCATTTCCGCCAGCTCCTCTGCTTCACGTAGGATGCGATGCGCTTTTGCGACCATCTTGTTGCCCAGCGGCGTGAAGCGCACGACCCGCCGCGTGCGTTCGACCAGCATTAGCCCAAGCAGCGATTCCAGTTCACGGATGCCCGCAGACAGCGTCGACTGCGTGACAAAACAGGCATCGGCTGCTTTGCCGAAATGACCATGCTCCTCGAGCGCGACCAGATATTGCAGCTGTTTAAGGGTGGGGAGATAGGTGCTCATTTATCGATTCCGATGTTTAATATCGAAGATTTAATCGATAAATACGATTTTAACCAGCATTTTTGATATAAGTTGCAAATCGCCACTGGTATTTCTGTAACCAATCGCTTAGCTTGCATGAATAGAGATACATGCCGGGAAGGGCAGGAACGGATGTTCATTTCAAATCTCATAGATTATCTGGATTCAATCAAGGAACGTGATCCCGCGCCGCGTTCGCGCTGGGAAGTCCTTACCTATCCTGGCGTCTGGGCCGTGGCCTATCACCGCGTTGCGCATTGGCTGTTCCTCGGCCACATGTTTTTCCTCGCGCGTTTGGTCAATCATTTTGCCCGCTTCCTGACCGGAATCGATATTCACCCCGGCGCGAAGATTGGCAGCAACTTCTTCCTCGATCACGGCTTCAGCGTGATCGGAGAAACCGCCGAGATTGGCGACAATGTCACCATGTACCAGAATGTCACCTTGGGTGGTACTAACCCTACGAGTGGTCAGGGCGGCAAGCGCCATCCGACCATCCTCGATAATGTTATCATCGGTTCGGGCGCACAGATATTGGGGCCAATCACCATCGGCGAACGTGCGCGCATCGGCGCCGCGGCAGTGGTTACAGATGATGTACCCGCTGGCGCCACGATGATTGGGCAAAAGGCGCGCTCGACTTTGGTGAAGGCCGAAACCTATGCCAAGGATTTTATGCCTTATGGCACACCGTGCCACGAAATGTTCGACCCCGCGACGCAAAGTCTCGAAATCATGCAGTGCGAAATCGAAACATTGCGCAAGAAAATGGCAGAACTGCTGGCGGAACGTGATGCTGCGTCGAAAATTGCGCCAGTAAAGCGCCGGTCCAATAAGGGAGCAAAAAGCGCTTGAGCGCAGTCATCACGCCGTTTCCGATTGCCCACCGGCTAAACCAGGTCGGCTTCGACCGCATCGAACTCACCCAGATATTGAACCTTTACGGCCGCATGGTCGCGGCTGGCAACTGGCGCGATTATGCCATTGACTTGGGCCGTGACGCCGCAATCTTCAGCGCGTTCCGCCGCGCCGCCGAGCGGCCCGAGTATCGCATCGAAAAGCGCCCGGATTTGCGCAATCGCCAAGGCATGTGGGCATTGGTCGGTGAAGGCGGCGCAATTCTGAAACGCGGGCACGAACTGGGGCCGGTGCTGGCACCGGTCGAGCGCAAATTGATGAAGCTGGTGGGGGCTTAACCCAAAGCTTGCAGCGCCTTCATCACCGCAATCGACTGCTCGCCGCCAGACTGAGGCACGGTTTCGCCTGTGCGGTCGATAATCTTGTCCCATGCCGCCGCAAAGCCTTCAACCGTGCGGTCGTCCTGACGCAACGCGACTCCGGGAGTCATGGTGACATAGGCAGCATGATATCCGCCGCCGCCAGCGCCGATGATCATGTTGGTCGGTGCGTCCTCGCTGACGAGGTAGAGCGCGGCGGGGACGACATTTTCGGGCGTGAACTGGTCGAACAGGCCCTCGGGGAAGATATCCTCGGTCATGCGGGTGCCTGCGACCGGCGCAATCGAATTGACGCGGACATTATATTTCGCGCCTTCAAGGTGAAGCGTCTTGGTGAAACCGGCGAGGCCAAGTTTCGCTGCGCCATAATTGGCCTGCCCGAAGTTACCGTATAGCCCGGTTGAGGACGTCGTCATCAGGATGCGGCCATAGGCTTGTTCGCGCATGATGTCCCATACCGCCTTGGTGCAATTCGCGCTGCCCATGACGTGGACCTGAAGCACCAGATTGAAGTCAGGCATGTCCATCTTCGCAAAGCTCTTGTCGCGCAGGATTCCGGCATTGTTGATCAGGATGTGGACACCGCCCCAGGCTTCCTTGGCCTTGGCAACCATCTCGACCATCTGCTCATATTCGGTGACGCTGCCACCATTCGACATCGCTTCGCCGCCAGCCGCTTTGATTTCTTCAACGACCTGAAGCGCGGAATCGCTATGTCCGGTGCCATCGCGCGCACCACCTAAATCGTTGACCACAACCTTTGCGCCGCGCCGCGCCAGCTCGAGCGCATAGGCACGGCCCAGCCCGCCGCCTGCGCCGGTCACAATGGCGACTTTGTCTTTAAAGCTTATGGTCATTGGTTGTCTCCATTGATTAAGGACTACGCAGGTTGCGCCGAATTTTGTGGTGCCTTGGCATGAAGGTTACGTTGACGCAAGCGTAAAGCAAATGCGCTATTGAACCATGTTAAAGAGTAACTATCTTGGTCGCCAAGGCGGTCTTTGCGCTCAGTAGGAGCCTGTCCCGTTTCGCGCCGCACAGGAACTCCGGATGAAATTTAGCAGCGCTCCGATTATTGCAGCCGCGTGGATTGCTGCCACTATGGCGCAGCCGGTATCGGCAAGCGAAAGTCAGGATGAGCAATCCAGCGAAACTGATCCAACCGCTTCGCAAGTCCTGCCCGTCAGCGAGGAAGGCAACGAACGGGAGTCATCATGGCAGATAAAACCGCGCTGGCGTTTGCAATATGATGTTGCCAGTATCGATGGCCCGGAAGGGCTTGTCGGCCAAGAGTCGCTCAACAGCATCAGGCGCGCTCGATTAGGTGTCGATATCAATATGCCGGCAGGCTTTTACGCCCGCATCGACGCCGAGTTCCAGGATGCCCCCATTATATTTCTCGATGCCTATTTTGCTTGGAAAAAGGACCAGTTCGTCGTGACGGCGGGACAGCATAAAGCGCTTAATCCGTTTGACCTCCATACGAGCAATCTCAACGTCAGCTTCATGGAACGTCCCGCATTTATTACCGCCTTTAACTATGGCCGTGGCACCGGTGTATCGGTTGGATATGAAAGGGACGATTTCGGCGTCTATGGCGGGGTGTTTACAGACCCGCTGATTGCGTTGAACGATGTGAAGAGCAACAGTATCTCAGCTGATTTTCGAGGCTTCTGGTCACCGCAGTTGGGTGACGTGAGACTACATCTGGGCGGAAGCTACCACTGGCGCGACCTGAAGGATTTTTCTTTAGTTCCGACACGATATCGCCAGCGTCCGTTCGTCCGGATAACCGACACGCGGTATATTGGCACGCCCGGCTTACTGGTCGACAACGAAAACAGATATGGGCTGGAAGCCGCCGCAGCCTTGACGCGCTTTCATGCCGCCGCAGAAGTGCACTGGCTGAAGGCGAGCCGCCCAGGGTTATCTGACCCGCGGTTTTTCGGCGGCTACGGCGAAATTGGCGTTTTCTTGACCAATGACATTAGGCCGCTGAAGGGCGGACTATTTGGAACCATCAAGCCGAAAAAGCCGCTCGGCAGTGGGGGAATCGGCGCAGTGCAGGTCAATTTCCGTTATGACTACCTAGATTTGAACAGTGCGGGCGTGACCGGCGGGAAGCAGGACGGCTATCTCGCATCGCTGATATGGACTCCAGTCGATTATCTCAAGCTGATGATCAATTACGCGCAACTCGATTACCGTGATGCGGTGATCGCGGTTGCGGGAAACCGAAACTATTCGGTCAACGTTGTCGGTATGCGCGGACAGGTCAGCTTTTAGACCGCTTCCTGATCCAACGAATAGCCTGCCGATCGCACCGTGCGGATGATATCGCTTTCAAACCCTTCGTTCAGCGCCTTGCGCAGACGGCGGATATGTACGTCGACAGTGCGGATTTCGATATCACTGTCATGTCCCCAGACACTGTCGAGCAGGCGCTCGCGTGAAAAAACGTGGCCGGGATATTCCAAGAAATGCTTAAGTAGGCGGTATTCGGTCGGGCCCAACGGCACTTGCTTGCCCGCACGCTTTACCTTGTGGGCAACGGTATCCATTTCGACATCGCCGAAGCGCAGATTCTCACCCGCCAACGCCGGTCGGACGCGGCGCAATACTGCTTTCGCGCGTGCCACGAGTTCGCGCGGTGAAAACGGCTTGGTGACATAATCATCGGCACCGATTTCAAGGCCGCGGATCCGGTCGTCTTCCTCGCCGCGTGCCGTCAGCATGATAATCGGGACATTGGCGGTATTGTCCGATTTGCGCAGTTGGCGACAGACTTCTATGCCCGACAGATTCTCAAGCATCCAGTCTAGCAAAACCAGGTCGGGCGTGCGCTCTTTGGCCATCAGCAAAGCTTCTTCGCCATCGCCGGTATGGCGAACGTCGAATTCCTCGCGTTCGAAATGCCAGCGGACCAGTTCAGCCAGTGCGCTATCGTCTTCGACCAAAAGCAGTTGAGCCTTGGGCATATTAATGTCTTTCCATCAAGCGTCCGGCAAATTTTCGCCGGTTTCGGTAAAGTAAATCATTTGTGCGACGGTCGTAGTATGATCGCCGATCCGCTCAAGATTTTTCGCAGTGAATAGCAAATGCGCGACTTCGGCGGCGTTCTTGGGGTTTTTTACGACATAGGCGACGAAATCGACAAACAGGTCTTTGTTGAGCTGATCGACATCATCGTCACGAACCGTCACCGCCATGGCGAGGTCCACATCGCGTTTGGCATAGGCGTCCATTGCAGTGCGGATCATCTCGACAACGATTTCGCCCATACGGCCTAGCTGTTCGGTGGCTGCGGGCGGGATTTTGCCCTCCATCAAGGGTACTCGTTTCGCGATATTTTTGGCATAATCGCCGATACGTTCAATGACCGCAGACATTTTAAGCGCAGCAATCAGTTCGCGCAGATCGTCGGCCATCGGCGCACGCAAAGCGATAGTGCGGACCACGAGTTTTTCGACCTCGGTTTCCAGATGATCGATAGTCTTGTCGTCGGCTCGGATGGCCAATGCCATATCAGAGTCATGCCCGCTGAGCGCTTTCATCGCAGCAACGACGGCGGTTTCCGCACGCGCGCCCATCTCCGCTATCAGACCGCGGATTTCGTCCATATCGTCGTCAAAGGCGGTGACGGTGTGCTTTGTGCCTGTGCTCATTCCAGATCCCTTAGCCGTAACGGCCCGTAATATAATCTTTGGTCCGGTCCTCACGTGGATTGGTGAAGATTTCGGACGTTTCGCCAAATTCGATCAAATTGCCCAAATGGAAAAAGGCAGTACGTTGCGACACGCGCGCCGCTTGCTGCATATTGTGCGTTACGATGATGATAGCATATTTTCCGCGCAAATCGTGGATCAATTCCTCGATACGCGCGGTTGCAATCGGGTCGAGCGCCGAACAGGGTTCATCCATCAATATAACTTCGGGGTCCACTGCGATGGCGCGAGCAATGCAGAGGCGTTGCTGCTGACCGCCGGAGAGAGCGGTGCCGCTGTCTGCAAGTCGGTCCTTGACTTCATTCCACAGGCCAGCGCGGCTGAGCGAGGTTTCAACGATTTGGTCGAGTTCAGCCTTGCCCGATGCGAGGCCGTGAATGCGCGGGCCATAAGCGACATTGTCGTAAATCGACTTAGGGAACGGGTTCGGCTTTTGAAATACCATCCCGACACGGGCGCGGAGTTGCACGACGTCCATCGAAGAGGCGTAGACATCCTGACCATCAAGAAAAATTTCGCCCTCGACACGTGCGCCAATCACGGTGTCGTTCATCCGGTTGAGCGTTCGAAGGAAGGTCGATTTACCGCAGCCCGACGGGCCGATGAAAGCGGTCACGTTATCCATATCGACGTCAATCGAGACGTTGTGGATCGCCTGCTTGTCGCCATAAAAAACATTGACGTTGCGAGTCGAAATTTTCGGATTTGCGGTGGTTGCAACCACTTGTTGGTCCTTTTCGGTCATGTCTACCATCGCGTTTCGAAACGGTTACGAAGGTAAATTGCAAGGGCGTTCATCCCCAGCAGGAATATCAGCAGAACGATGATTGCGGCACTGGTTTTTTCTACGAAGCCTTGGTTGACCTCATCGGACCAGAGATAGATTTGCACGGGAAGGGCGGTTGCGGCGTCGGTAAAGCCCCCTGGTGCCGACGGAATAAACGCGCGCATCCCGATCATCAGCAAAGGAGCAGTTTCGCCTAATGCCCGCGCCATGCCGATAATCGTACCCGTAAGAATGCCCGGCAGCGCCAGCGGCAGGACATGATGAAACACAACCTGCACGGGCGAAGCGCCGATACCGAGGGCGGCTTCGCGGATCGACGGCGGCACCGATTTGACGGCATTGCGTCCGGCGATAACGATGACTGGCATCGTCATCAAAGCCAGCGTCAACCCGCCGACCAGTGCTGAGGAACGCGGCATCCCAAACAATGTAAGGAACACCGCAAGGCCGAGCAGCCCGAAGATAATGGATGGCACCGCGGCAAGATTGTTGATTGATACCTCGATCATGTCGGTGAGCTTGTTCTTCGGCGCATATTCTTCGAGGTAAAGCGCTGCAAACACGCCGATGGGGAAGGCGAGAATTAGTGTAATCGCCATGGTCATAAGTGAGCCCTTGAACGCGGCCCAAATGCCCACCGCCGATGGGTCGGTTGCGTCGGCGCCGGTTAGGAAAGTCCAGTTGAAACTGGTCCGCAATGATTCCTTGCTGGCCAAAGCGGCTACAGTTTTTTCGGCTGCGGCATCACCAGCAGATTTGTAGGCAATGTCGATTTTGGACTCGGCGGGAAGCCATAGGCGCTGTTTAGCGGTTATGAGGTCCGGATCGGCAACCAGCATTTGCCGGACGTTGGCCGCGACCGCACTCGTCAATAATTGGCTGCCTTCTTCGCCATATTGCTGACTGACTGCAAGGTCGACGATCCCCGGAACGTCCATCGAGTTGAGCCCGGACTCAGTATTGGCACCACTTATCGATGCTGCGGTCGCGCCCGAGGTCAAAGCAGGAAAATCAAAATCGACCGCGAGTTCGGTGCGCTGGAACCCGCGCACGCCTTGCCCGAGCATCGTAACAAGCAGGAAAACCAGAAATAGTGTAGATAGCGCCACGGCTATAAAGCCCATCGTCTTGAACCGGCGCTCGGCGGCGTAGCGGCGCGCGATGCGCTTCTGCATCGAGCTGCCATTCCAGTCGGTGGGAGCAGCCTTATTCATACGCCTCCCGGTACCGCTTGACGACACGCAGCGCCACGTAATTCAAGAAAAATGTCGTGATGAAAAGTGCCAGCCCGAGCGCGAACGCGGCCAGCGTATGCGGACTGCCGAAATCCTGGTCGCCAGTCAACAAAGCCACGATTTGCACAGTCACCGTGGTTATCGTATCGAACGGATTGGCCGTAAGGTTCGCGGTATAGCCCGCCGCCATCACGACGATCATTGTCTCTCCAATAGCGCGGCTGACCGCGAGCAATATGCCGCCGACAACGCCAGGAAGCGCAGCAGGTATCAAAACCTGCTTGATTGTTTCGCTCTTGGTCGCTCCCATCGCAAGGCTGCCGTCGCGCATCGAGTTGGGAACTGCGGCTATGCTGTCGTCGGACATAGAGGAGACGAGCGGGATAATCATGATACCCATCACCACGCCCGCGGCGAGCGCATTGTCCGACGCGGCATTGCTGACGCCTAGCATAACGGCAAAGTCGCGCACCGCCGGTGCCACGGTCAAGGCCGCAAAATAGCCGTAAACAACAGTGGGTACGCCAGCGAGTATTTCGAGGATCGGTTTCATCCATTTACGCACATTCGACGAGGCATATTGCGTGAGGAATATCGCGCTCATCAAACCAAGCGGAATTGCGACTATCATTGCGATAATCGCGCCAATGAAAATTGTTCCCCAGAACAACGGAATAGCACCGTAGCCATTGTCGGCGCCCGGCGTGATAATGTTTTTGGGATTCCAGTTGGTGCCGAACAAAAACTCGACCGGCGATACCATCGAGAAAAACTGGTATGTTTCAAAAATTAGTGACGCAAAGATTCCGAGCGTCGTAACAATCGCAATCAGCGAAGCAAGCAGCAACCCGAACATAACCAACCGCTCGACTTTGTTGCGCGCGCGGAAGTCGGGTTTTAGGCGGGTGAAAGCAAATGCGCCGCCCGCAAACAGTAGCAGTAACGTCCCTGCAAGCCCGATGCCTTGATAAAAAGATAACGCTTCGCGGTAGAGAGGGACCAGCCTTTCGCTTTGCGCCTGAAACCCGCTGTCCTGCATCCCCTGCGCAATTGCGCGCGCCTCGGACAATATTGCGGCACGCGCGAATCCATCCTGCGGCAGGTCGGCTGCCACGGGCGAAGCAATGACCATATCGGTCACCAGTGCAGGCGAGATCGACTGCCATATCGACATGAACAGCAACGCCGGCACTAAGGCGCATACCGCCACAAACCACCCATGATAGGACGGCAGGCTGTTGACTTGGCCGCGCGGTCCGCCCTTCGCTGCGCGCACGAACGTCGCAGCGCGGGCGCGACCGAAAATCCACCCGACCAGACCGAGACCAAGGACGAGGAATAGCAGAGCCGTTCCAGTCATATCCCTATACTTGCCCCCATCTTGGCCAAATGGCCGGAAATACGCTTAAGCCAGACGCCCACGTGCGAAGGGCATGAACCGAAACAGATTCGATCCATGCCCATAGACGCGATGTGTGTTGCAGTTTTATTTCAAATCCGCGCCGGTCATTGCGGTCATGCCGTTTGCCGCGCCCATGGCCGTCTTATAATCGGCATCGGTCGAGGCAATCATCCCTAACTTGGTGAGATATCCACCAACTGCTCCACCTTTAAGGAACTCCAGAACAAATTCTTTGATGCCCGGAATCTTGTCGATGTGCGCCTTTTTAACGTAGATGAACATCTTGCGAGCGCCCGGATAGCTACCGTCGGATATGGTCGCGATTGTCGGGCTAACGCCATCCATCGTGATGCCGTGCACCTTAGAGGCATTTTCTTCCATATAGCTGTAGCCGAAAATGCCGACCATGTTCGGATTGGCGTCCAGCTTCTGCACGATCAAATTGTCATTCTCACCCTGCTCTTTGAATGCGCCATCCGTACGGATTTCGGTGCAAACAGCCTTATACTTGTCTTCATCGCTGTCCTTTAGCGCCTTGGTCGCAGCGTCGGTCTTGCATCCCGCTTCCATGATGAGCTCGTGGAACGAGTCGCGCGTGCCCGAGGTCGTTGGTGGACCGAATACAGAAATCGGCAATTTGGGCAGTGCAGGGTTCACGTCCGACCATAATTTTGCAGTTTGCGGCTTGCCGAACGGATTAGCGGCAAGCGCTTTGTAAACATCGGCGGTGGAAAGTGCGAATTTCTGTCCTTTGTTCGACTGTGCGAGCGCAAGGCCGTCAATCCCGACTTGGATTTCGACGATGTCCTTCACGCCGTTTTTCTGGCAATTTTCAAACTCGCTTTTCTTTATTCGGCGCGACGCATTGGTAATATCAGGGGTCTCCGCACCCACGCCTTTGCAGAATTGTTCCACACCACCGCCTGTGCCTGTCGATTCCAGCACTGGCGATTTGCGTGAAGCGTCCGCTTTCGCAAATGCCTCGGATGCAGCCTTAGCAAACGGGAAAACAGTCGACGATCCGACGATTCGGATTTCCTGACGCGAACCACCCGAAGCACCGCCAGTGCTCGCCTGGTCGTTACAAGCCGTAAGCGCGAGCGCGCTGATGGCGACAACTGAGATTTTCTTCATCATTTTGGCTTCGTCCCCGTTATGGAATCATCCTGGCACTCGCGGTGCTCGACCGCGCAACTAGCGATTACAGATGGACGATAAGTGACTTTTCTATGACAGTTATGTGACGGCTTTACCGGGCGCGACCGGTAACAAAACCGACACTGTCGTTCCAACGCCTACGGTGCTTCGGATTTCCAAATGACCCCGGTGACGATCGACGATGTGTTTGACAAGGCTAAGGCCAAGTCCGGTTCCGCCGATCGACCGGCTGCGGCCTGAATCTACGCGGTAAAACCGCTCGGTCAGCCGGGGGAGATGCTCAGGCGCTATGCCGTCGCCATTGTCGGTTACGGAGAAATTCAGCATTGCGCCCGAGCGCGACGGTGACAAGCCAACCTGCACCGGTGCCCCCGCCTTGCCATATTTCATTGCGTTAGTGACGATGTTGCTGGCCAATTGCCGCAACTGGCCAGGATCGCCCATAACGGGTGGCAGTTTGTCGGTAATGTCGAGGCTGATGTCGCTGCCACGTTCTTTCTGGCTGCTGCGCAACTGGTCGATGGTATCCACGACGATTGCAGAAAAATCGACGGGATTTTGCGGTGGATCATATTTCTCCGCTTCGATCCGGCTCAGCGACATGAGGTCGCGGACGAGAGCCTGCATCCGGTCGGTTTCCTTGGCCATGATGCCAAGAAAGCGACCGCGTGTTTCAGGGTCTTCCCCTGCTTCAGGATCGTCCAGCGTCTCGATAAAACCTTTCACCGCTGCCAAAGGTGTCAGCAATTCGTGGCTGGCGTTGGCAACAAAATCAACCCGCATTTTTTCTGCGGCCTGCGCACCGCTACGGTCGGCAAGATGGACCATTTTTTGACCCGGCCCGATCGACTGGATTCGCATATCCCACATCTGGTTTTGCTGGCCGATGCCAGTGAGGCGGATCGGGTGGCCGGTATGCTGGGCATCGGGATCAGACAGGCGTTCGATGGCGCCAGCATGGCGAAATGCCACCCGTACATTCTGCCCGACGGTATTGCTGCCGAGCAATTGCCGTGCAACCTGATTTGCTGCAGTAACGCGCGAATTGTCGACGATAAGGATCGCATCGGTCGATGCGTCGATGAACGATTGCAACTGCGGATGGCTGGTTATCGCACCGGGGTCGATTTGTCCGCTGTCGCCCAACAGCATTTGGGAATCCGGTTCGGGTTCATGCGGATCGGCGGCCACGAACAGCGCAACCAGCATTGAGACCAGTACCACCAATACACGTTCGGCATTACCTGCCAACTGTCCGGCAATCAGCGCGCCGCCAAGGGCCAGCGCGACAGCAAACAAGATTTTCGGGGAAAGCCAGCTGTTCACTTTTTACAATTGCCCCCTTCGTTACATATATCGTTAGGCTTTGCCGGTGATATTGTCCCACATATAGACGGCCTTTGCCGGCGCAAGTCCAATGGCTGGATATCCGGCGATATTCTGTTAGGCGCGTGACATGGAAGAAAGTGTGGATCCGAAGAACGACAGCCTGACCGGCCCGACGACTCGGCGCAGGGCGCTGATGCTGGGCGCGGTGACGGCGTCTGCGATTATATCGGTTCGGCCCGCTTTGGCACAATCGGCGGCCTCGGTGATGAACTGCGAAATTCCGGTTCCCGGCCCGCATGGCGCTGGGATGAATATAGATACCTATGGCAAGCTGGTTCCGCGCGATACGCCGGGTTCATTTGCTACTACGGGTCAGAAATTCACAGGCGAGCAGGTCAAAGCGGCAATGCGCGGCCGCAGCCTGCCCGGCACCAGCTATGACCAGAGCCAGGCCTATGTAAATTATATCCGCCGCCTGCAAAGCGGGCAGAGCGGTTTTACCTGCTACGCCAGCTTGCAGATGTCGCGCTAAACTTGAAATTAAGCGCGGCTGGTTTAGGCCATGCGCATGGCGGGGCCGCAATCACCATTTTATAAAGCCGAACCGGCGGACCAGTTGCTGACCGTGCCGCTCGACGCGATGACCGTCATTTATCAGCGTCGATCGGGGATTACGCATATCGTTGCCGAGCCGGTGCCCGAGATATTGGCAGTAATGGGGGTGGATGTGCTGGATGCGTCGGGCGTTGCAGCGCGTCTGGCCGCGCAGTTCGATTTTGAAACAGAGGACGCTGAAGCAGTAGTCGCATCACGTTTGGAAGAATTGGCGATGATTGGCCTTGTGGAGTGCGTCGGTGCATGAATTCCGCGTAAAGGTCGGTCCGGTCGGATTCCGCATTGGCTCGGAATGGAAGCGACCGCTCGACCAGCTCGCCGAACTTTATCGCGACTACCCTGCATCCGACATTCCGGACTATTCGGTGCGGCTTGAGGCGGCGAGCTTACCGCGCCGCTTCTTCAGGCCATCCGTCGCTATAAGCGGCGATTACATGCTACCCGACGCTGCGCCGTTGCCTTTGTCGCAGGCGTTGCTCGCCGCAGAAATGGCGATGAACCTGCAAATGGCGCTGGGCTGGCGGCGGCATTTGCTGCTGCACGCGAGCGCGGTCGAGAAAGACGGCAAAGCGCTAATCATGACCGGCGCGTCAGGGTCGGGCAAATCAACTCTGGCGGCGATGCTGGGCTGCAAGGGTTGGCGCTTCATGGGCGACGAATTTGTGCTGCTTGATCCGGTCACCGGCGACGCGGTACCGTTTCCACGGCTTATCAGCCTAAAAAACGAGGCTATCGGCGCGATGCAAGTGACGACGCTGGACGGGCGTTTCGGGCCGTTGATGACCGGCACTCCGAAGGGAGACATCCGGCATCTGGTGCCCGCGCGCGATGCGATTCAGGCAATGAATCAACCTGCAAAGCCTGCATTGTTGCTATTTCCAAGCTTTGGTTTTGAGCCAACTGTGCGAGATATTTCGCCGAGCGAGGTCTTCATGCGGCTAACGCAAGCGTCGACCAATTATGTTGCGATGGGCGAGGCCGGTTTCACGACGCTCACGCGCTTCATCAACACAGTGCCCGCGCGCGCTATCGATTACCGAAATGGTGAAGAGGCCGAAGCATTGGTGAGCCAGCTTTGGGGCGAGCTCGCATGAAGCGCGATGCGATGTTGCTGGTAGATGCGCTGCGCAATCCGGCAAGTACAGCCGCGCTGGACGCTAACGGCTGGACCGCGTTGCTGGCGATGGCGCGGGCGGAGCAACTTATTGGCACGCTGGCGCGCCGTCTTTCAGGTCTATCTCTCTCCGACGCGGTGGCGGGCATATTGGAGGAAGCGCGGATCAACGCCGAATATCAGCGTCGCTCCGCCTTGTGGGAAGCCGACTGCGCGCGCCGCGCGCTCGCCGATTATCCGGGCAAAGTTGTGCTGATGAAAGGCACGGCTTATGCTGCTGCCGGGCTGAAAGCCAGCGAAGGCCGCCATATTGGCGACCTCGACATCATGGTCGCGCATGCGGATTTGCCGCAAGTCGAGGCGGCGTTGCTCGCGGCGGGTTGGGAATGGGTCAAGGACGACGCATACGACGACGCTTATTACCGCGACCACATGCACGAACTGCCGCCGCTGATTCACAAAGAGCGCGACCGGATGATTGATGTGCATCACACGATACTACCGCTGACCGCGCGGCCGAAGCCCGATGCGGCGGCAATGTTGGCGGATGCGGTGGAATTGGAAAACGGGCTATATGTATTCAGCCCTACCGACATGGTCATCCACAGCGCCGCGCATTTGTTCGCCGACGGAGAGCTCGATGGCGGTTTGCGCAATTTGTGGGACATTCATTGTCTTCTCACCGAATTTGCGGATGATGCTTTCTGGCTATCACTTAAATCTCGTGCGGAGCATAACCAGCTATGGCCAGCCGTACACCGCGCGGCTCGTCTTGCACGTCAACTCTACCGTACCGAGATTCCGAAAGACTGGCAAAGCTGGCATCGCAAAGACAAATGGTATGTCCTCCGTCTCACGGCCCGCGACAATTGGGGAAGAGGTACCCGCAAGTTTACCCGCCTGATATTCTACATCCGCTCCCACTGGCTGCGGATGCCGCCGTTGATGCTTCTGCGGCATTTGTGGGTGAAGTGGCGGAAGAGCTAGGCCAGTTGCTTTAGCATCGATATAAGTTCATCAAAATGGTCAATCACCGCATCCGCGCCCAATTCCTCCACCGGCCCATGCAGAAATCCGAAGCTGACCGCCACACTCGGCACGTCGGCATTTTTCGCCGCCATGACGTCGTAGATTGAGTCGCCGACATAGGCTGCGCGGCCACCGCCACATCTCTTCACCATCTCGATTATCGGTGCACCTGAAGGCTTGGCGTTTTCCTTGCCCAAAGTATCCGCGCCCAAAATGCAGCCCATTCGGTGTGCAAGGTTGAGATCGGTGAGCAGTTTCACCGCAAGGCTTTCGAACTTGTTGGTGACCACCGCGTAACGCACGCCCATTGCGTCGAGTTCATCCAGCAACGTCAGCGCGCCGTCGAACGGGCGGCTGTAGACCGAGACATTGGCTTCGTAATAAGCCAGCATCTCCTTATAGAGCGGCTTAAAGTCGCCGTCCGGAATGCCGCCGGTGATCTCCAGCCCCTGCTGAAGCATCAGCTTCGCGCCGCCGCCGATATGCTGCTTCACTGTTTCGGACGACAGCAACGGCCTGCCGACGCTACCAAGCACATGATTGACCGCGGCTGTCAGGTCGCCGCTGGTATCGACCAAAGTGCCGTCAAGGTCGAAGCCGATGATGTCGAAAGGAAATTTTGTCATATCACCTCCAATTGGCGGCAAGTGGTGGAAACCGCAACAATTTGCTGGCATGACGCATGGCATGACTCAAATCGCCGCCATCATCCTTGCCGCGGGCAAGGGCACCCGCATGAAATCCGACCTGCACAAAGTGCTGCACCCGATTGCGGGCCGCCCGATGCTGATGCATCTGATGGATGCGGTCGATGCACTGCACCCGGCGAAGAAGGTCGTGGTTGTCGGCAGCGGCAAGGAGCAGCTTGAGGCGGCGCTGGCGGGATCGGCAGAGCTTGCGGTGCAAGAGCCGCAGCATGGCACCGGCCATGCGGTGCAAATGGCAGAGGCTGCGCTGGCGGGTTTCGATGGCGATGTGCTTATACTTTATGGCGATGTGCCCTTTGTACCTACGAGCACGATGCAGTTGATGATCGACCGCTTGCACGAAGACGATGACCCCGCCGTTATCGTGCTTGGCTTCGAGCCCAAAGATACGCAAAGCTATGGCCGCATCGTCACGCAGAGCGACCGCATCGAATGGATGGTCGAGCATAAGGATGCAAACGAGGCGCAGCGCAAAACGAAGCTCTGCAATTCAGGCTTGATGGCGGTGAAATCGCGAGACCTTTTCCCGCTGCTCGCGCGCGTCGGCAACGACAATGCGGCAGGCGAATATTATCTGGTCGATATCGTCAACATCGCTGTTGCCGACGGGCGGCATTGCTATGTCGTCAAGACCAACGCCTATGACGTGACCGGTATAAATAGCCGCGGCGAGCTGGCCGCGATGGAGGCCGAATGGCAGGCACGGCGGCGCGTGAAGGCAATGGAGGATGGCGCGACACTGATCGCGCCGGAGACGGTTTGGTTTGCCTGGGACACGAAGCTTGGCCGTGATGTCTTGATCGAGCCCAATGTCTTTTTCGGCCCCGGCGTGAGCGTGGCAGACAATGTGAAAATCCGCGCGAACAGCCATATCGAGGGCGCTACTATCGCCAGCGGCTGCGAAGTCGGCCCCTTCGCACGGCTCCGCCCCGGCACTGTGCTGGAGGAAAAGGCCAAAATCGGCAATTTCGTTGAAACCAAGAAAGCGCATCTCGGCAAGGGAGCGAAGGCCAACCACCTTACCTATCTCGGCGACGCAACAATCGGCGCAGGCGCGAATATTGGTGCGGGCACAATCACCTGCAATTATGACGGCTATTTCAAATATCAGACCGTAATTGGGGAAGGCGCGTTTATTGGGAGCAACAGCGCGCTCATCGCACCAGTCAAAATCGGCCGCGACGCGATTGTCGCAGCGGGCAGCGCAGTGTCACGCGACGTAGCGGACGGAGAACTCCGCATGGTCCGCGCCGAGCAATTGGTGAAGCCGGGCTGGGCCGACCGTTTTCACGATGCGATGCGGAAGAAGAAGGAAGGGAAGAAGTAGAAACTTTAGGGGAGAAAAGCGCATGCCTTTTCGAGGTCAAAAATACCTTTCGGCGTTTGTCGCTTTGGCAATTGCCACATCAGCGGCTTCAATGCCGGTTGGTGCAGAACCACCCAAGCGCTTTCAATCCGAAACTCCGGCGCCCCGCGTCGATTACTGGCAAAAGCGCGAGGCAGAAATCGTCGCAGAAATCGCCGGCACCAAAGACCTCTCGGCGGTGAAGCTGGTATTCATCGGCGATTCGATCACCGATTTCTGGCACTTGGACGAAAACCCGTGGTTCAAAGGTAAGTGGATGGGGAAACCAATTTGGGACGAAAGTTTCGGTGTAACCGTGTCGCAAAATCGCGCCCTAAATTTTGGCATTTCAGGTGACCGCATCGAACATGTCCTGTTTCGTCTAACGCCTTCGGATAGCGGCAGGATAGGTATGCTCGACCGTACTGATTTACAGCCCGAATTTTTGGTTATCATGCTTGGCATCAATAACACATTTGACGGCGAGGAGCCTTTGGCTGACAGCTTGTTCCAAGGCGTCAAGACCGCCGTCGATACCGCGCATAAGGCAAAGCCGGGCGCGAAAATTATCTTGCAGTCGATCCTGCCAACCGATGATCCGGCCAAGAATGCACAGACTGTGACGGCAGTGAACGCAAGGTTGGCTGCTTTGGCAAAGCGGTCCGAATATGCCTCCTGGGTCATATATCTCGACCTTTACCCAAGCTTTGTCGACGCCTCGGGCGCTCAAAGAAAAGAGCTTTTCGTCGATGGGCTGCACCCAGGCCGGGACGGATATCGCGTCTGGCGTGATCGATTGATTGAAAGCTTGGCGACCGCGCGCACTCCGAGATAGATAATCGTGTATGAGTTGACATGATATCATGATATGATATCAATATATCATGACTCGCATCCTCGCTGACCTGCCCGATGAAGATATCAAATGGCTCGACCAGCTCGCCGCCGAGCAGGGCAAGTCGCGTGCGGCGATTTTGCGCGAGGCGGTGGCAGCCTATAGGCCGGATACGTCGGGCAATGATAACAGCTGGATCGACAAGGGCTTTGGGTTATGGGCGCGGCACGGCGTCGAATATGATCCGCATGAGTATGATCGGAAACGGCGAGCTGAATGGACGCGCTATTGGGATGATGATTACGAGGAAGTTCGCGCAGAATCGCCCGACATGTTCGACGAAGAAGATGATCGGCAGCGGAAAATCTACCTCGATATGATTGCGGGCAAATATCCAGAACCTAAATCCCCGGCCCGCAAGTGAGCGGCTTTACGTTTGATGCCAATATCATAATTGACGCGTTGGCCGGTTTTCCTCCGGCCCGTGCCGAAATTCAGCGTGCAGTCGAATATGGATCACGCGCATGGATCAGCCGGATGGCTTGGATCGAGGTGTTGTCGAAGGGCAGCGACGCAATTGTGAAAGATGCATTAGCTTTCTTAGACCGCTTCGGCCTTGATGAAATCGACGACGAAATCTCATTGCGCGCAGCAGCACTCCGTCGAGAGCGTCCCAAGCTGAAATCGCCCGACGCGATTATCCTTGCGACCGCTCAGATACGCGGGCGTGTGCTGGTGACACGAAATACAAAGGATTTTCCGGCAGAGATGCCGGGCATCCGCGTACCTTATACCCTCTGAACGAAAGCAAATATTTCATGTGCGGAATTATTGGAATTGTTGGCAAATCTGGCGTTTCTGACCGGCTGGTCGATGGTCTCAAGCGGATGGAATATCGCGGGTATGACTCCGCCGGGGTCTGCACGGTGCATGACGGCCAGCTTGTCCGCCGCCGCGCGGAGGGAAAGCTTGCCAATCTCGTGCAAGTTCTGAAGTCCGATGACGCGCCCGGCAATATCGGTATCGCACATACAAGATGGGCCACGCATGGCGCACCTACGACCAGCAATGCGCATCCGCATGCGACTGGCGAAGTCGCGTTGGTGCACAACGGCATTATCGAGAATTTCAAGCAGCTCCGTGACGAACTGACAGCGCGGGGCCGCACCTTTGAAAGCGAAACAGATACCGAGGTTGTGGCGCATCTCGTCTCCGAACAGGTCGAGGCCGGTCATTCGCCGGCCGAGGCGGTCAAGGCCGTTCTCCCCCGTTTGCGCGGTGCCTTTGCGCTCGCGATTGCCTTCCGCCAGTTTCCGGATTTCCTCATCGGCGCGCGGCTCGGCAGCCCGCTGGTCGTGGGTTATGGTGACGGCGAAACTTATCTCGGTTCAGACGCGCTGGCGCTCGCGCCGCTGACTCAACAGATTGCCTATCTGGAAGAAGGCGACTGGGTCGTCATCGCCCGCGAAGGCGCGCAGATTTTCGACAAGGACAACAATCCGGTCGAGCGCGAAGTTACGACTTCGGGTGTGTCGGCTGCGGCGATCGAAAAGGGCAATTACCGCCATTATATGCAGAAGGAAATCTTTGAGCAGCCCACCGTGGTTGCACAGACGCTTTCCAGCTATATCCGCCCGCTCGAACAGACTGTAGCCCTGCCGCAAATGGACTTCGACCTTGCTGGCGTGAAGCGCATCACCATCGTCGCCTGCGGCACCAGCTATTATGCGGGAATGGTTGCGAAATATTGGTTTGAAACCTTCGCCCGCGTGCCGGTCGATATCGATGTCGCTTCGGAATTCCGTTACCGCGATCCGGTGCTTGAGGAAGGCGGTCTCGCGCTATTCATATCGCAATCAGGCGAAACCGCCGACACGCTTGCGGCGCTGCGCCATTGCAAGGAAAATGGTCAGACCATCGCGGTGGTCGTCAACGTGCCAACCTCCAGCATGGCGCGCGAAGCCGACCTGTTGTTGCCCACCCATGCCGGTCCCGAAATCGGCGTGGCGTCGACCAAGGCGTTCACGTGTCAGCTCGCGGTGCTGGCCGCACTTGCCGCGCATCTGGCGCTGGTCAAAGGCAAGCTCACCGCAGAGCAAGAGCGCGAAATCGTCCGCCATCTCATCGAGGCCCCCGCCGCACTC
Source organism: Sphingomonadales bacterium (assembly GCA_031400695.1). GTDB lineage: Bacteria > Pseudomonadota > Alphaproteobacteria > Sphingomonadales > Sphingomonadaceae > Sphingorhabdus_B. The sequence continues at coordinate 24,082 of JANNQI010000040.1, forward strand.
AACGCCGCATTAACGCATGACGAAGATATCGCCGCGATGGCCCACCTGATCGCCCCGGCGCGCGACGTGCTCTATCTCGGGCGCGGCCCCGATTATCCATTGGCGATGGAAGGCGCGCTGAAGCTCAAGGAAATCAGCTATATCCATGCCGAAGGCTATGCCTCGGGCGAAATGAAACACGGCCCCATCGCGCTTATCGACGAGGCGGTCCCCGTCATTGTTCTCGCCCCCTCAGGCCCGCTGTTCGAAAAGACCGTCAGCAACATGCAGGAAGTCCGCGCACGCGGCGGTAAAGTTGTGCTGATTTCTGACGCCGAGGGGATTGCAGAGGCGGGAGAAGGCTGCCTCGCCACCATCGAAATGCCGAGCGTGCACCCGTTGATTGCGCCGTTGGTCTACGCCGTGCCGGTGCAGTTGCTCGCCTACCATGTGGCCTGCGCGAAAGGCACCGATGTCGATCAGCCGAGGAATTTGGCGAAGAGTGTGACGGTGGAGTAGGACAATTGGAATCATTCCTCCGGATTTGCGGGCCGATGGTCGTCAAGAATCCGGCGAATTCTCTGCAACACCATCAACGCGGCGGGCATGCGATCCAGAGGAAGTTTTGGTGCGATCTGGGTAATCATCGGTCGGATTGCGGCGATACATTGCTCGCGCATCTGTTTGCCATGTTCGGTCAGGCGCACCTGCTTGCCGCGACCGTCTGCAGGGTCCGGGCCAATGCTAACCAACCCGTTACGCTGCATCCGGCCAAGGGTGCTCGTCATGGTGCCGCGCGTGACCTGAAATATCGTGGCGAGTTCGTGCGGCGCTTTTTGTTCGATACCAAGGCGGACGAAATGGTTGAGCACGCCAAATTGCGCGCGTGTTATTCCGTTGGGCAACACCCGTTCGAACATTGTCCCCACCAACTGATCGAGGATCGATACTTCAAGGAAAAAAGTAAACAGAGGCGGATCTTCTGGGGTCAAATGAGATGTTTTTCCATGGGCCATCGCGGCGCGGGTGGAATCTCTGATTTAGCATGACCAATGCGGGCGAGCATTTGAATGCGTTTACCGCAACCTGCTTCGCATTCTCCATCCGCCAACAGGAAATGAATGTTTCTGTTGGCCAGTTCCAGCTCGCGATATTCCTGCAATGACTGGCTCATGGGGTGCATGGCAATCCCCAGCGACGTTGCGAGCAAATTGGCACGCATGTAACGGCGCCCGGCTTCCAGCTGTTCGGCGCGGCTGTCGCCGGGGGTTGTGATCCAGAATAATCCGGGGATTGAGGCGTGAATTTCCAGCGTTTGTTCCAGCCCAGCCTTGAACGCGCCGCTATCGGGTCGGAGCATCGATTTTGCGGAAATGAAACCGAGCGCCCGGGCCGTTTCGATTTTCGATCCGACCAAGGCAATGCCATCGGGCGAGGCATCTACGGCGTCCTTGCCAATTCGCATTAAATCGACGCTTTCCTTGTGGGCGAGCGGGGTCCGGCTTTCGGTTTCGACCGCACCCAATATAATGGTTTTGGCCTTGGCAAGGATTGCGGCATCGGCGGTCGCCTGTCCCAGTTCAGCCAATTTGGCTAAGGCGGCGGCATCGATCGCGCGTTCCATGTCATAGAGCTGTTTGTTGGATCGGCGGCGCAAGATATGGTCGGCCAATGGATCGGCTATCAGGCCTTCGGTCTTCTTGAAAGTCAGACGTGCGACCGGGCGTTTGTCGAGCTGCTCGCCGGGCTGACCATCGGGAAAGGATTCAACGTTCACGCCAAACCCCCGACGTGAGGCGGCGATGGCGGCCAGTTCAATAAAAGCGCCAAAGCCGATAGTAATCTGCCGGTCGAACGGGTCGGTAACCGGCAAACGCTTTTCCATATCGCAGAATATCAGCGCCTCATCTTCGCCCCTCAGTTCGATAAGCCACGACTGGAGGTTGTGCGGATTGGGGGCAAGGATGGCGTAGCGAAAGGCATCGAGCCTGACATCGGCAAGCGGCGTCGGCGACGGATTCCACGGGAGATAGGCGCGTTGCGGCGTCTTGGCGACTGCGCAATAGGATACGCTGCTGATCGTAACGACCGCCAGTGAGCTTGCTCCCATGATGAAGTGCCTGCGCTGCATATTGGTCCCCTTCTGATATGAATTTGCTTTGATATCAAACCATATATGCCTGTTTAGAAAGGAATTAGGCCTTTCGCGATGTACTGGTGCATCAATGGCCGTTTGTCATGCAGTTTGGTCTAATATGAATCTGTAGTTCTCGGCCAGAATCTCCTCTGCTTTGCTTCTGTACGTGAACAAAACCCATCACTGCCCTAGTAATGTAGGACTTGTTTTGAGATTCATATCGCCTGCTCTTTGAACCCATTAATCTCCTCGTGCAGCATTGCTGGAAATCTACAGGTTCATCACCATTGGCCAATAATGGGATTTGTCCTAAAACTGGCCGTGAAGCGGCGTTTAAGATGAGACCTTAATGTGACTTTCCAGGATGCCGATGGCAGGCGACGAATGATACGACCATCTAAACGCTTCAAAACCAAATCCCTTGAAACCCGTCCCGCCTTGCGCCATCACGCTTCCGAATGGAGGCTATGCCAGTTGGGATTATTTGATCGCTTCAAACGGCGCAAAGCGGTTCCGCCGCCGCCGCCCGCACCTCCGTCACAACCCTGGCCGCCTGAGCCTCGGTCCCGGTCCCAAGACTATATACAATTCGGCCCCGAACCGGTCGACGAAACTCCAGCGTGGATGAAATATCCCGTTACGCCACCCAAGGGTCACATCATCGTTTTTGCCAATGAAAAGGGCGGGGTGGGTAAGTCGACATCGGCTTTTCACACCTGCATCGCTTTGTGCAACGCGGGCGAGCGGGTTGCGGCGCTTGATGTTGACCTGCGCCAACTGACGCTGCACCGTGCGCTGTGGGCGCGGCAGGAAAGCGAACGCGAATTTGGCGTAAACTTGCCCGGGCCTGAGCAGATTATGCTCGTGCAACAGAATGAAAATGAGCTGGAGGAAAAGCTCCGCATGGCGCGGATCCACAACAGTTTCATCGTCATCGATGTCGGTGGGCATGACTCGCCGATAGCGCGCAAGGCAATTTTCATGGCCGACACGATTGTTACGCCGGTCAATGACAGCTTTATAGATTTGGACATGCTTGGCCGGATCGATCCGCGCACCGGCGAGCTGAAAACGCTGGGTAACTTCGCCCGCTTGGTCGAGCATCTGAAGGAACCGGGGCTTGTCCTGCGCCCGAAAGCGCTCGATTGGGTGGTGATGCAGAACCGCTCGCGCAATTTTGCCACCAAGAACGAACGCAAAGTGATGGATGCACTCCAGAAAATTGCGCCTGTCGCCGGTTTCCGCCTTGTGCCGGGCCTGCGCGAACGGGTGACTTATCGCGAGCTGTTTCCGATGGGTCTGACGCTGTTCGATCTTGATGCCATCCCCGAATTGGGCCGTCTGCAACCCAAGGCGCGCGAGGAAATTTGGGCGATGCTGCGCGCGCTCAATCTGCCGAGCGATGCATTGAACCGCGCGATTGCGGTACCCGATGATGAAGGAGAAGTGTTATGAATACAGCTGTGGTCATTGCCTTGCTGGCCGTCGCAATCAGTTTAGGTGCTGCATTTACGGCCGCCCAGGCTGGTAAAGCGAAAAAGCCGCACAAGCGGGATGGTAGTGATAGTTCGGCTACAGCGTCGTCAGATAGCAGCGGCGCTGATTGCAGCCCAGGCGACGGTGGAGGCTGCGACGGCGGCGGGGGAGGCGGCGATTGAGTGCGGCCAAGATCATTGCGATTATCGTCCTGCTGTCGCTGGCCTTTCACCTGCTGCTTTACGGCTACGTCAAACGTCGCATTGCCGCAGCCAACCGTGAAAAGGGAATAGAACCATGACCGAAAATCCCACAACAACAGTCGAGAGCGCGGACGGTGTCTATGCGCAGCTGATAAAGGCCCGCGTGCATGAATGGGCGGCGGGCGAGCCGGTTGACATTGGCGGCACCGACAACGGCCCTACGCCGTATGAGCTTTTGCTATCGGCGTTGGGGGCTTGCACATCGATTACGCTGGAGATGTACGCCGCGCGCAAAGGCTGGCCGCTTGACAAGGTGCATGTGACGCTCGAACATTCGAAGGAAGAACGCGCGGGCGAGAATGACGGTAAGCCGGTCGACATGATCGACCGTATCGTCCGGCTGGAAGGCGCGCTCGACCACGAGCAGCGCGCCCAGCTGATCGAGATTGCCGAAAAATGTCCTGTCCACCGGACGCTCACCAACCAGATCAATATCAACACGTTGCTGGGATAATCCCCGCTGGCGCTGTGGGTTGATTTGCCCTTTTCGCAGGCTTATAGCAGGTTTTTATAAGCGAGCGGTCCTATGGGGCCGCTTTTTGCCTTTACGGGAAGGAAAAATGCCATGTCGATCACCCCTTTGATGCCAGTCTATCCGCGCTGCGGATTCCGGCCGGTGCGAGGCGAGGGGGCGTGGCTGATTTCGGAGGATGGCAGCCGCGCGCTTGATTTCGCAGCGGGCATTGCGGTGAACCTGTTGGGTCACGGCCACCCGCATCTGACCAAGGCGATTCAGGATCAGGCGGCGACTCTGATGCATGTGTCAAACCTGTACGGCAGCCCGCAGGGTGAAGCTTTTGCCCAGCGGCTGGTCGACACGACCTTTGCCGATACCGTGTTTTTCACCAATTCGGGTGCGGAAGCAGTCGAGTGCGCTATCAAGACCGCGCGCTCTTATCACCAGTCGCAGGGGTCGGACCGCTACGAAATCATCACCTTCAAAATGGCCTTCCACGGTCGCACGATGGCGACGATTTCGGCTAGCAACCAAGAGAAGATGCACAAGGGCTTTCTGCCGTTGCTCGACGGATTCAAATATGTCGACTTTGATGATCTTGAAGGCGCGAAGGCGGCCATCGGGCCAAAGACCGCCGGTTTCCTCGTCGAGCCCATCCAGGGCGAGGGCGGGGTGCGTCCGGCGTCCGACGAATTTCTGAAAGGCCTGCGTGCGCTCGCCGACGAGCATGATTTGATGCTGATCCTCGACGAAGTGCAATGCGGGGTCGCCCGTTCGGGCACTCTCTACTGTCATGAGCAATATGGCATCGACCCGGACATCATGGCGACTGCCAAAGGTCTTGGTGGTGGCTTCCCGGTCGGCGCTTGCCTCGCTACAGAAAAGGCGGCGCGTGGCATGGTTGTCGGGACTCATGGCTCGACTTATGGCGGCAATCCGTTTGCGATGGCGGCGTGTCAGGCGGTTTGGGACGTGGTTGCCAATGACGAGTTTCTCGCAAATGTGCGCTCGACCGGCGATAAGCTTCGCGCCGCGCTTGAACAGTTTATCGGCAACTATCCCGACCTGTTCACCGGTGTGCGCGGCAAGGGGCTGATGCTCGGCGTAATGATGACGCATGAGGCGCGAGCGTTTGTAGCGCACTTACGTGATAATCACGGACTGCTGACCGTGGCTGCGGGCGATAACACCTTCCGCGTGCTGCCCCCACTCAATATCGGCGATGCCGAAATCGCGACCTTCATGGAAAAGCTGTCGGCTGGCGCGGCGAGTTACCAGATACCACAGGCCGCATGACGCGGCATTTCCTGAACCTGTCTGACGCGGGTGGGGATGGCATAGCGGCGATGCTCGCCGATGCTATGGACCGAAAGGCCGCGCGGGCCGGATGGCCAAGGGGCAAGGCCGATGCCGACGCGCCGCTGGCGGGTCACACGCTAGGTATGATCTTCGAGAAAAACTCGACCCGTACGCGCACTTCCTTCGAAATGGCGATGAAGCAGCTCGGCGGCGACAGCATGTTCATGGCCGCTGGACAGATGCAGTTGGGGCGCGGCGAGTCTGTCGCCGACACCGCGCGCGTGTTGTCGCGCTATATCGATGCCATAGTTATCCGCACCGATGACCATGCGAAGGTCGAGGAACTTGCAGCCTATGCCAGTGTGCCGGTCATCAACGGCCTTACCGACCTGTCGCACCCATGCCAAATCGTTGCCGACCTTTTGACTATTGTGGAGCAGGGCAAGCCGCTACCGGGGCTTGAGGTCGCGTGGCTCGGCGATGGCAATAATGTGCTCAACTCGATTGTCGAGGCGGCTGGGTTGTTCAAGTTCAACGTCCGTATCGCGGTGCCGCAGGGTTATGAAAGCGAAAGCGCATTCATCGACGCGGCTAACGCTGCGGGTGCAAAAGTTACGCTGACCCGCGCCGCCGCCGAGGCGGTTACCGGCGCCGACATCGTAGTCACCGACACATGGGTGTCGATGGGGCAGGAGCATGCGCATAACAAGATCGCAGCGATGATGCCCTATCAGGTCAATGAACGACTTATGGCGGCGGCCAAGCCGGATGCCAAATTTCTGCACTGCTTGCCCGCGCATCGCGGCGAGGAAGTCACCGATGCGGTAATCGACGGCCCGCAGTCGCTGATCTGGGATGAGGCCGAAAACCGGCTGCATGCGCAGAAATCGATCCTTCTCTGGTGTTTTGGCCTGATCTGATGGCCTCGCAACCCGAAACTTTCGGCGATCAGCCGTTACGCTTTTCTCTGCCTGAGCGGCATGCGCGCGGGCGGCTGGTGCGGCTTGACGAGGTGCTGAACGAGATATTGGCAGCGCATGCGTACCCGCCATTGGTCGAGAAAACATTAGCGGAAGCCTTGGTGCTGACAGCATTGCTCGGCGCGTCGCTAAAGCAGGCCGATGGCCAGTTGACCATGCAGGCGCAGACCAAGGGCGCTATCCGGCTTTTGGTATGCGACTACAAGGATGGCGCGCTACGCGGTTATGTCCAGTTCGATTCGGCTTCGGTGGCCGCATTGCCGCTCGATTCCACCCTGTTCGGGCTGTTCGGCACCGGATACCTCGCGATAACTTTCGACCGCGCCTTACCAGTGGGCGAAGGCGGCGGGCGGTATCAGGGCATCGTGCCGCTCGAAGGTGCGTCGCTATCGGACGCTGCCGAGCATTATTTCGTCCAGTCCGAACAGATACCGACAACAATCCGCGTTGGTGTCGATCGCAAGGATGGCCGCTGTGTTGCCGGAGGCCTGCTCGTCCAGCATCTCCCCGAAGGCGAAGAAGGCCGCGAGCGGCTCCATGTCCGGCTCGACCATCCCGAATGGGAACATGTGTCTGTGATGGCGGGCACCACCGGCGCCGACGAGTTGTGCGATGCTGACTTGCCGCTCGAGGAAATCGTCTGGCGGTTGTTCCACGAAGAGCAGGAAGTGCTGATCGAGAGCGGCTCGCCTTTGACCAAGGGTTGCCGCTGCGACCCGGCACATATCCGGGATGTCATCGCCAAATTTCCCGCTGAAGACCGCGCCGAAATGGCCGATGACGCAGGCGATATCGTGGTAGATTGCGAATTCTGTTCGCGTCGTTTTCCGGTCAGCTTGGCCAGCTTTAATAACTGATTTTCGGCGTTTGTCGCAAAATCCCAGTCATTCATCGTTCATATACCACATTCTATCGTGTAAATGATACGATTTGGTGTTAAAAGCGCGATAACAAGAAGGTCGCTTCGCTGAAACTGATCAAGGTTTACGGACAGAAGCATATGAAAATGAAGTTCTCCCGATGGGGCCTTGGAGCCCTTCTCGCCGTGTCTGCGGGCAGCGGCGCGATTGCTTATGTGCAAGGTGGTGACCTGTCGCTGCTAGAGTCGATTGAGCGCGGCATGTGGCAGCTGCGCGCGGTTGGCGGTGGGCCGTCGGGCGCGCCGGTCGGCCAGTTGTGTCTTGGGGAACCTTCACGATTGACGCAGCTCCAGCATGGAAATGCCGCCTGCGACTATTATGTCGTGCGGTCGATGCCGAATTCGGTGACGGTGAGCTATAGTTGCAAAGGGCAAGGGCAGGGGCTGACCACGATCCGCAAGGAATCGGGCAAGCTGATCCACATCCAGTCGCAAGGTATCCGAAACAATTCGCCCTTTTCGTTCTCCGTAGAAGGCCGCAAAACCGGCGCTTGTTGAGGCATTTTCCGCTGTTCTGAAGTTTTCCGGAGCAGCGTTAAGGAGATATTTACCATTTTCCCGCTAGGAAGGTGGCGTGTCTTTTAGGAGATACGCTTTCCTCCCTAGCAGGCTTAACAGCCTATAACTGGGCCGCCCGTTTCGACCGGCGGCCCTCTTTTTTGCTAGAATGCCGCAATTCCGGTAATCGCGCGGCCCAAAATGAGCGCGTGGACATCATGCGCGCCCTCGTAGGTGTTGACCGTTTCCAGGTTCACCATGTGGCGCATCACCTGATATTCGTCAGAAATGCCGTTGCCGCCGTGCATGTCGCGCGCGGCGCGCGCGATGTCGAGCGCCTTGCCGACATTGTTGCGCTTCACGATCGAGATCATGTCGGGCGAAAATTTGCCCTCATCCATCAAGCGTCCGACGCGAAGCGATGCCTGAAGCCCGAGCGCAATGTCGGTCATCATGTCCGCGAGTTTCTTCTGATAGAGCTGGTTTGCCGCCAACGGCTTACCGAACTGGTGCCGGTCGAGACCATATTGGCGGGCGGCGTGCATGCAGAACTCGGCGGCACCCAACGCGCCCCAGCTGATGCCGTAGCGTGCTCGGTTGAGGCAGCCGAACGGACCTTTTAACCCTTGAACTTCTGGAAGCAGCGCATCCTCGCCGACTTCGACATTATCCATGACAATCATGCCGGTCGTTGATGCGCGAAGCGACAGTTTACCCTCGATCTTCGGCGCGGACAGACCCTTCATGCCCTTTTCGAGCACGAATCCCTTGATTCCGCCGCCGTGCGCTTCGGACTTTGCCCAGACCACAAACACATCGGCGAACGGCGCGTTTGAAATCCAGGTCTTGTTCCCGTTTAAGACATAGCCTCCATCCACCTTTTTCGCGAACGTCCGCATACCCGCCGGATCGGACCCCGCATCGGGCTCGGTAAGGCCAAAGCAGCCGATTAGCGTACCAGCGGCAAGGCCGGGCAGATATTTGCGGCGCTGTTCTTCCGAACCATAAGCGTGGATCGGGTACATTACGAGGCTCGACTGTACCGACGCCATCGACCGATAGCCCGAATCCACCCGCTCAATTTCGCGCGCGATCAGGCCGTAAGCGACATAAGAAGCGCCAACGCCGCCATATTCTTCAGGGATGGTAGCGCCGAGCAGGCCGGTCTGTCCCATTAACGGGAAAAGTTCGGGCGCGTCTTTCTCGCTGCGATACGCCTCTATCACGCGCGGCTGCAATTCGCCTTGCGCAAAGGCATGCGCGCTATCGCGGATCATGCGCTCGTCTTGCGTAAGCTGGTCATCAAGACGGAACGGGTCGGACCAATCGAAAGCTGCCATTTCGGCCATAAGCTGTCTCCAAATGTTGCGCGGTCGCTAGACTTTTTCCGTCGAGCGGGCAAGCTGGCAAAATGCCTTTAGTATGTGAGTTTGTCAGGCAATCGCTCCGTCGACTAACTAGGCAAACTGGCGCTTGCACAAGGAGTGATTTTAGACCTAGGCTGACCGACAGGAGAGATACATGCTATTAGAGAAATTGCCGCCGGTCATAGCGACGTTGCAACCCAGCAATCACCCCTATTTGAACGGTGCGTGGACGCCGCAGCATGAGGAAGTGAACGCGTTCGATCTAACAGTCATTGAAGGAAAAATTCCTGAAGACATCGACGGCGTCTATCTGCGCAACACAGAAAACCAGTTGCACCAGCCGCTGGGCCGCTATCACCCCTTCGACGGCGACGGGATGATCCACCAGATAGATTTTTCGGGCGGCAAGGCAAGCTATCGCAACCGCTTCGTTCGCACCCGCTGTTTTCAGGCCGAGCAGGACGCGGGTGGATCGCTATGGGGTGGCTTGATGGACCGGACGGGAACGTCGAAACGGCCCGGATTTGGCGCGCATGGGGGACTGAAAGATAGTTCAAGCACCGATATCATCGTGCATGCGGGCAAGGCGGTCTCTACTTTCTATCAATGCGGTGAGGGCTATGTACTTGACCCCGAAACGCTCGAGCAGGAAGGGGTTGCCTCATGGGTCCCGCTCGACGGCATTTCGGCCCATCCGAAGGTAGACGAACGCACGGGCGAGTTGCTGTTTTTCAATTACTCGAAACACGCGCCGTACATGCATTATGGCGTGGTTGGGCCCGAGGGCAAGCTGGCCCATTATGTCCCCGTGCCGCTACCCGGACCGCGTCTGCCGCACGACATGATGTTCACCCCGAACTGGTCGATATTGTGTGACTTTCCCCTGTTCTGGGATGAGGAATTATTAAAGCGCGATGTGCATGTAACGCGGCTGCATGAGGGGCTGCCATCGCGCTTTGCGCTGATTCCGCGTTACGGCCAACCCGAAGATATCCGCTGGTTTGAAGCTGACCCGACCTTTGTGCTCCATTTTATCAACGCATATGAAGATGGCGACGAGGTCGTGCTCGACGGCTATTTTGAGGAAGACCCTTATCCGCAGCCAATCGAGGGCGGCGGAGAATATGCGCATATGATGGCCTATGTCGATGAACATAGCTTCAAGCCAAAGCTTCATCGCTGGCGTTTCAACCTCGCGGATGGGTCAACCAAAGAAGAGCGTCTCGACGACCGCATCCTCGAATTCGGGATGATGAACCAGCGCCATCTGGGTCTACCCTATCGCTATGCTTACAGCACCACGTCTAAACCTGGCTGGTTCCTGTTCACTGGCTTCGTAAAGCATGACCTTCACACTGGCGAGTCATGGGAGGTGATGCTTGAGGACGGTCGCTATGGCAGCGAGGCACCGTTCGCGCCTCGGGTAGATGCGACCGAAGAAGATGACGGTTATCTGGTCAGCTTCATCACTGACGAAAATCGCGGGACTTCGGAATGCATCCTCATCGACTGCAAGAACTTCGCTGCAGGCCCAGTCTGCCGCATCGCACTGCCGCACAAGATTTCCAGCGGCACGCACGCGCACTGGGCCGAACGGACGGCTTTGCGACGCTGAAAAGGACATGCGAGGAAGTCCACATGGGGAAATAGGGAGATATAGAAATGACGAGGCTTTGGATCATTCTATTCGCAATGTCCTGCGTTCTAGTTCCGACCGCGGCACATGCCGAAAATAGCCAAGCCAGCGCAATGTCGGACGCGACCAAGGCCTTCCTCAACACGCTCGATCCTGCCCAAAAGGCAACCATATCTAGGCCATTCGCCGATGATGCGGCGCGCGTGAATTGGAGCAACCTGCCGGGGCCGATGGCCCCCCGGAACGGCGTACCGCTCGTCGCCCTCAGCGAGGCCCAACGCACGGCATTCCACAAGGTGCTGCTCGCAGCGATGTCGAGCCAAGGCTACCACAAGGCCGCATCGATCATGTGGATTGACGACATCTTGCGGGCTGACGAGGAAGCGATGCTTCTCACCTTGTCCTCCGAAGCGCGGATGCAACGCGATCCGATTACCCGTTCGCGCGATTCTGGCAATTATTGGATTGTTGTCTTTGGATCACCGGACGATGCGGCATGGGGCTGGATGCTAAGCGGCCATCACCTTGCGGCGAACTTCACCGTGACTGGCGGCCGGATTGCCTTCACCCCGCTGTTTCTCGGGGCTAGCCCGCAGACGGTGAAGGCGGGCAGATATTCAGGCTGGAGCGTGCTCCAGCACGAGATCGACCGCGCCTTTGCGCTCGCGGCTACCTTCGATGACGGCCAACGCAAGGCGGCGATGATAGGCCAGATGATTACCTCGGATCTGTTCACCGGTCGCGGACGAAAAGACAGCCTGAAGGAACCGATTGGCCTTGATGCGTCAAAGCTGCGTAAAGACCAGCAGGCGATTCTTTGGGGGCTGATAGGTGAGTTCGTGGGCGATGTAGCCGACGGCCCCGCTGCTAGGCAGATGTCCGACATCCGCCGCGACGGCCTATCGAAGCTCCGTATTGCGTGGTGGGGCCCAATGACCGACCCATCAAAGCGCTTTATGTATCGAATTCACGGACCTTCAATCCTCATAGAATACACGCGCGAGCCGAGCGCGGGCGCTACGGCCCCCGGAGCACCTGCGGCCAACCACGTTCACGCTATCGTGCGTGACCCGCGTAACGACTATGGCGAGGACTGGTTGGGTAAACATTATACCGAGGCCCACCAGTAAGCGGAATTTCGGTGCAAGTTAGTTCGGTTTGGTATGCAGCAACTGTGTGCCTGATTATGTTCCTTTTTTTGGCTGCGCTCCGTCTCGCTCGATACCGTATCTAGGGTTAGTTCCCAGTTTTGCAGGAAATTCGCTCTGAAAAATATGAGGGAACTCAACCTAATTCGTGATCCGTAACCGTTCGTCGCAAAGTAACTTCAGCTAATATGTAATATTAGAAAACACCATAGCCACACTCCGGCGGCGCAATCCGATTGCGGCGTCGCAAATTTGTCTGACATAGCGATACCATCGCGAGGCTGGGCGGATTGCATGAAGAATAATACACGGGCGGTGGTTATCGGAGGCGGCGTTGTTGGTGTCAGCACGTTGTACCATCTCGCAAAAATGGGATGGAGCGATGTGGTCCTGCTTGAACGCAAGGAGCTGACCTCGGGCTCGACATGGCATGCGGCGGGGCTGCTCCCGTTATTCAACCTCAGCTATTCGGTTGGCAAACTCCATCAGTATTCCGTGGGCCTTTACCCCGGCCTTGAGACGGAAACCGGCCTTCATGCAGGCTTTTCGCAAGTTACCAATATCCGTCTGGCAACAACGCAAGACCGGATGGACGAATATCATTATTATGCAGGGGTCGCGCGGACGATTGGCGTTGATGTCAATTTCCTCACGCCCGATCAGGTCAAGGAAATCTGGCCATTAGCCGATATGGACGGCGTGATTGGCGCAATACAGCATCCCGATGATGGCTATATTCAGCCCGCAGATTTGACGCAGGCGCTCGCCAAAGGCGCGCGGCAACGCGGCGCGACAATCTACCGCAATACTACCGTCACTGGAATCACCCAGCAACCAAATGGCGAATGGCTGGTTTCGACCGACCAGGGCGACATCACGTGCGAGCATGTTATCTCGTGCTCGGGCAATTTCGCGCGGCAAACCGGGGCAATGGTCGGGCTCGATATTCCGGTTATCCCGGTCGAGCATCAATATATCGTGACCGAACAGCATCCTGCGATAATGGAACGCAAGAAGGCCGGCCTGCCCGAAATGGGCGTGCTGCGCGAATCCGATGCCAGCTACTACATGCGGGAAGAGGCGGGAGGCTTGTTGCTCGGTCCTTATGAGGTTGGCGCGCCTGCCTGCTATGTCGACGGGCCAGCGGCGAACAGCGAGTATGAACTGTTCCCCGACGCGCTCGAACGGCTTGAACCATACATCCTTGCGGCGATGAAGCGCGTGCCTGCCTTTGGCGAGGTCGGCATTAAAAAAGTCTATAACGGTGCAATCGCCTATACGCCCGACGGGTCGCCGATAGTCGGGCCAGCGTGGGGCCTAAAAAACTTCTGGCTGAACGAAGGTCATAGTTTCGGGGTCACCGCCGCTGGGGGCGCGGGTTGGCAGTTGGCCCATTGGATTGTCGATGGCGAGCCAACCATCGACATGATGGGCGTCGACCCGCGCCGCTTCGGCGATTATGCGGGCCGCGGTTTCCTGATTGAAAAGAACGAAGAAGCCTATGCCAAGGTCTTCACTGTGCATTACCCCGATGAGGAACGCGAAGCGGGCCGAGCGTTGCGACGCACGCCGTGCTATGACCGGATGAAAGATTTGGGCGCGGTGTTTGGCAGCGTGTTCGGTTGGGAACGGCCCAACTGGTTCGCACCTAAAGATTATGCGCTAACCGAGGATGATCTCGACAAGCCAGACGCGCTGCTCAATCACAACCACCCAGTCGGCGACTTGGTGCGCGAAAAATGGTCGTTCCGCCGATCGAACTATTTTGAACATGTCGGCAATGAATGTCTGCATGTAACAAAGCATGTCGGCCTTCAGGATATGAGCGCCTTCGCCAAATGCGAAATCTCTGGACCGGGCGCGGAATCCTGGCTCGACCAGTTGCTGACCAATGCGGTGCCGAAAAAAGTCGGGCGCGTTACCTTGTCTTACCTTCTGACCAGCAAAGGCGGGGTGCGAAGCGAATTCACTGTCTATAAAATGGCGCCGCAGCGTTATTATCTCGTCTCGGCGGGGGCCTATGAGCGGCATGACCATGACTATCTGAAGAAAGCAATGCCGCGCGACGGCTCGGTGAATTTTGAACGGTTGACAACGGCGATGGGCGTCCTGGTGCTGGCAGGTCCGCGCTCGCGCGATGTGTTGGCCAAGCTTACCGATACCGATCTATCCAATGATGCCTTCCCGTGGCTGACCGGCAAGAAAATGAGCATCGGTCTGGCGCAGGTCGATGCGTTGCGTGTCAATTTCATCGGCGAACTGGGTTGGGAAATCCATCATCCGATTGAAATGCAGAACTACATATTCGACCGGCTGATGGAGGCCGGCGCGGAGTATGAGATCAAGCCGTTCGGCATCCGCGCGATGACATCGATGGCGCTCGAAAAAAGCTACAAGCTGATCCCGCGCGAATTGTCGGTGGAATATTCAGCTTATGAAAGCGGGTTGAACCGTTTCATCAGCCTGAAGAAACAGACCTTTCATGGCCGGGATGCTTTGCTGGCATGGCAGGAACGCGGCGGTGCCAACACGCTTGTGACGATGGAGGTGCACAATGTAACCAATGCCGACGCTCGCGGGTCGGAGCCGATTTATCACGGCGACGATATCGTCGGGCGAGTCACCTCGGGCGGTTATGGCTGGCGCGTCGGCAAGTCGCTCGCGCTGGCAATGGTCAGGCCTGATTTGGCGCATCTGGGTGCAGAGTTTGAAATCGCCATTTTGGGCGTGCGTCATAAAGCGACGATTATTGCTGACTCGCCGTTTGACCCCGATAACAAAGCGCTGAGGAGCTAGGCTCGTGTCGCGCTTCGCCCCCATCACTGATTGGCTCGCACAGGACCGCAAAGGCCATACGCTGCCGCGTGAGTTGTACGTCAGCGATGAAGCATTCGAATTTGACACACAAGTGATGCTGAAATCGGTCTGGCTTTATGCATGTACGGTTGCAAACGTGAAATACCCGGGCGATTACTTCCTCTTCGAAATGGCGCGTAATTCGATTATCATCGTGCGTGGCCGCGACATGCAAGTGCGCGCTTTTTGGAACAGTTGCCGCCATCGCGGCGCAAAAATCTGTCTGGAGCAAAAGGGCCGCGCGCCGCGCTTGATGTGTCCCTATCACCAATGGACATATGGCCTTGATGGCAAGCTTCTCGCCGCGCGCAGTATGGCAGAGGATTTCGAAAAAGCGGATCACGGCTTAAACTCCGTCGCGCTTGAGAATGTCGGTGGGCTGATATTCATCTGCATGGCCGACAACCCGCCGCCGATTGAACAGGTCAAAACCGATATATCCGAGCAGATCGCAACCTACGACCTCGAAAAGCTAAAGGTCGCAGTACAGGACGATTATATTGAGGACGCCAACTGGAAATTAGTGATGGAGAATAATCGCGAATGCTATCATTGCGACGCGGGCCATCCCGAACTCATCAGCGTGCTAGGCACTTATGGCTTCGGCAAAGGCCTGCCTGAGGATGGCGAAGCGGACGTTGTTGATGACAAGGCCTTTGACGCGATGGTCGAAGCCAAACGTGAGGAGTGGAAACGCCTTGGCATTTTTAGGGATTTGATCGAGTTCCCCGATGGCTGGTGGCACCGGATTGCACGTCTACCGCTCGCCAATGGGGCGGTGACGCAGTCGATTGACGGGAAGCTTGGTTGCAAGAAGTTGATAGGCCCTTTCAGGGAACCTGAAACTTCCAGCCTGTCGGTCTGGACCCAGCCCAACAGCTGGCATCATTTCTGTTGCGATCATGTTGTGACCTTTTCGCTGACTCCGATTGCGGCGGACAAGACCCTATTGCGCACGATCTGGCTGGTGCATGAAGATGCTGTCGAGGGCGTCGATTACGACCCCGACCATCTCGCGGCCCTATGGCGCACAACCAACACGCAAGACGGCCGTTTTTCTATGATCAACCATCTGGGGATTGGCAACGACGGATACCGACAGGGTCCTTACGCAGTTGAAGAAAAACTGGTCGAGGATTTCAAAAACTTTTACGTCGACCGCGCCAAGGTAGCGTTGCTGGAGCATGGGTTATGACCGTGCTGCCAGCCAGTGGCTCGATCAAGATCGAGGCGTCGGAGTGGGTAAAGGGCGAACGCCCCGGCGAGTCTATCCGCAAACTGGTTGATGACCCGCGCGGCTATCGCACGATGCTGATGAAGATCGCGGCTGGCCCCATCGGCATATTGCACGCGCATGACGAGATCGAGCAGATCTACGTGATGGAGGGGGATTTCTTCGACGATGAGGCCAGCTATGGCCCAGGCGACTTCCTTTTACGCATGCCCGGCGCGCAACACCGCGCGGGCAGCAAAAATGGCTGCACCATGCTGATCGTCTATGCGCCTTTGGTTGAGGGGCGCCGATGACCCGTTTCAGTGCGTTCAGCTTGTTTGCGAAAGCCTGGGGTGGGCATCAGGACTGGCCCGAGCAATGGCCCGATGCTTCGCCCAAGCCAGCCTATGACGCGATCATTGTCGGCGGCGGCGGGCACGGTCTTGGGGCGGCCTATTATCTCGCCAAGAAATACGGAATCACCAATGTTGCGGTGCTCGAAAAGGGCTGGATCGGCGGCGGGAACACCGGGCGAAACACCACAATCATCCGCTCCAACTATCTCTATGACGAGAGCGCGCATCTCTATGATCATGCGGTCAAACTGTGGGATGGTTTGAGCCAGGAGCTGAATTACAACGTCATGTATTCCAAACGCGGCGTAATGATGCTCGCGCACAATGTGCATGATGTGCAAAGCCTGCAGCGGCATATCCATGCCAACCGACTGAACGGCGTCGATAATGAATGGCTGACGCGCGAAGAGGCCAAAGCGTATTGCCCGCCGCTCAGTATTTCGCCAGATGCGCGGCATCCGGTGCTAGGCGCGGCGCTGCAACGGCGCGGGGGGACGGCGCGGCATGATTCGGTCGCTTGGGGCTATGCGCGGGCGGCCGCGGCTTTGGGCGTCGATATCATCCAGAATTGCGCTGTGACCGGTATCAGGCGCGGCCCAGATGGTGCGGTTGAAGGCGTTGAAACGACGCGGGGCTACATCGCGTCAAAGCGCGTTGGTGTGTCGGCGGCCGGGAATACGTCGGTTGTGATGAATATGGCCGGGCTCGATTTTCCATTGGAAAGCTATCCACTACAGGCGCTCGTCTCCGAACCCGTCAAGCCCACCTTCCCCTGTGTTGTCATGTCGAACACAGTCCACGCTTACATGAGCCAGTCGGACAAGGGCGAGCTCGTTATCGGCGCTGGGACCGACCAATATGTCAGCTACTCGCAACGCGGCGCGCTCCACATTATCGAGCATACGCTGGCGGCGATCTGCGAGATTTTCCCGATTTACCGGCGGATGCGGATGCTTCGGACATGGGGTGGGATTGTCGATGTCACGCCGGATCGTTCCCCCATTCTCGGCAAGACACCGGTAAAAGGGCTCTACGTCAATTGCGGCTGGGGCACCGGCGGGTTCAAGGCGACGCCGGGGGCGGGGGATTTGCTTGCTTACACAATGGCGAAGGACGAGCCGCACCCGATTAACGCGCCGTTCAATCTGGACCGGTTCAGGAATGGCCGCTTGATCGATGAAGCAGCGGCAGCCGCGGTGGCCCACTGATGATCCTGATCCACTGCCCCTATTGTGACGAAAAGCGCCCCGAGATCGAGTTTGCCAATGCCGGCCAAGCGCATGTTGCGCGACCTACTGATCCTTCGACCTATAGCGACGCGCAGTGGGAAGAGTTCCTGTTCATTCGCGCCAATCCGCGCGGGCGCCATCATGAACGCTGGCGGCATGTACATGGCTGCGGGCGATTCTTCAACGCCGTGCGTGACACCGTGACCGACAAGTTCGAAACCACTTATAAGGCCGGGGAACCGGTGCGATGAGTGGTTATCGCTTAACGAAGGGCGGGCGAGTTGATCGCCGCCGTGTCGTCTCATTCAGTTTCGATGGTAAAGTTTATCAGGGCTTTAAAGGCGATAGCTTAGCGTCGGCCTTACTGGCGAATGGCGTGATGCTGTTTGGTCGGTCGTTCAAATATCATCGTCCGCGCGGGATCATGGCTGCGGGGAGCGAAGAGCCGAATGCACTGGTCTCGGTCGATCGCGGCCCGGGCAGGTTTACGCCCAATCTGCGTGCGACGAATGTCGAATTACATGACGGGCTGAACGCCTTCAGTCAAAATCGCTGGCCTTCGCTAAAGACCGATTTCGGGGCCATCAATGACCGGCTAGGGATGTTCTTTCCGGCGGGCTTTTACAACAAGACTTTCATGTGGCCGCGTTCTTTTTGGGACAAGCTGTATGAACCGGCGATCCGTAATATGGCAGGTCTCGGTGACGCGCCCACACAAGAAGACCCCGACATTTATGCATCAACCTACGCGCACTGCGACTTGCTGATCGTCGGCGCGGGGCCAGCGGGGATCGATTCGGCGCTCGAAGGCGCTGCGACTAACAAGCGCGTCACACTGATCGACGAGCAGGATGAAATAGGCGGGGGTGCGCTGGCCGATCCTGCGCTTTGGCCTTGGCTCGAACGCAGCATGAAGGCGTTGGCAGATGCGCAGAATGTTACTATCCTGACGCGAACGACAGCGTTCGGCTTTTATCACGACAATTTCATTGGTGCGGTCGAAAGGCTGACAGACCATCTGCCCGATGGCGGGTGTATGCCGCGCGAAAAGTTGTGGCGGATACGGGCGGACGAAGTGATCCTTGCCCAAGGTGCGATCGAACGACCTTTGGTGTTTGACGGCAATGACACGCCTGGTGTCATGCTTTCTTCCGCTGCGAAAGTTTTCGCCAATCGCTACAGTGTGGCGGTTGGCAAATCTGTCGCTTTGATGGCCGCGCATGACAGCGGCTGGCACGACGTGTTCGCAATGGCCAAAGTGGGCGTCGGCATTGCCGCGATTGTCGAAGTGCGTGATACGGTGGATGACGTTTTGCTCGCCGAAGCTGAAAAGCTGAACATCGGCGTCTACCTCAATCACAGTGTCATCGGCGTCAATGGTAGGCATCAGGTCAAGTCGATACAGATTTGCCACAATGACGATTATCTTGGTGGTCGAATTTTCTGTGACGCCCTGTTGATGGCGGGCGGCTGGACTCCCAGCGTGCATCTCTGGTCGCACAGTAAGGGGACGCTCAAATGGCGCGATGATCTTGGCGCCTATGTTCCAGACCAGCCCAATGAAAACGCCCGATGCGTCGGGGCCTGTTCGGGTGACTGGGACTTTGGAAAAGGCGCGGTGATCGATGTCCTGCCAACGCCCAAGGACCAAACCCGCCTAAAAGCGTTCGTCGATTTCCAGAATGATGTGACCGCAAAGGACATCAAGCTAGCGGTGCGTGAAGGTTTCCGTTCAATCGAGCATATCAAACGCTACACCACCAACGGCATGGCGACCGATCAGGGCAAGACATCCAATTTGAACGGCCTGCAAATCGCTTCGGCCGCGCTGGGTAAGCCGGTGACCGACATCGGCCTTACCAGCTTCCGCCCGCCCTATACACCGCAGACCTTTGGCGCGCTGGCGGGGCATGCCAAAGGCGCATTGTTTCAGCCGACGCGAACGACCAACATCGATAACTGGGCCGAAGAGAATGGTGCGGTATTCGAACTCGTCGCGCAGTGGCGGCGGGCGCGATACTTTCCCAAGGCCGGTGAGGATATGCACGCCGCGGTTAACCGCGAATGTCTCGCAGTGCGGAACTCGCTGGGCATTTTTGATGCTTCGACTTTGGGTAAGATCGAGGTGGTCGGGCCGGACGCGGCGGAATTCCTCAACCGCATGTACACCAACCCTTGGAAGGCGCTGGAGCCGGGTTGGTGTCGTTATGGGCTGTTGCTCAAGGAAGACGGCTTCATCACCGATGACGGTGTTTCAGCGCGGCTAGCGCCCGACCGCTTCCACCTGACCACAACCACCGGCGGTGCGGCACGGGTGCTCAATATGATGGAGGATTATCTCCAGACCGAATGGCCTGACCTTGATGTATGGCTGACCAGTACGACCGAACAATATGCAGTGATCGCGCTTCAAGGCCGGAATGCACGCAGGGTACTGGAGCTTTTGGTGGAGGGCATTGATCTGTCCGCCGAGGCCTTTCCGCATATGGCGATCCGCGAGGGACTTATCTGCGGCATCCCGACGCGGCTTTTTCGAGTCAGCTTCACCGGCGAACTGGGCTTCGAAATCAATGTACCCACCGCCTATGGCCGCGCGATATGGGAGAGGCTAATGGCCGAAGGCGCACAATATGATATCACGCCTTACGGCACCGAGGCGATGCATGTTCTGCGCGCCGAGAAGGGCTTCATCATTGTGGGGCAAGATACCGACGGTACAGTAACACCTTTCGATGCGGGACTTGACTGGGCGGTGGGCAAGAAGAAGCCGGATTTTGTCGGAAAGCGGTCGCTCGTACGGCCCGATATAATCGCGCCGGGTCGCAAGCAATTGGTCGGACTGCTGACGGATGATCCGAATATCGTATTGGATGAAGGCGCGCAAATTGTCGCCGACCCAAACCAACCAATCCCGATGACAATGATCGGGCATGTGACGTCATCCTATTGGAGCGCGACGCTTGGCCGCTCGATAGCGCTCGCTTTGGTCGCGGGTGGGCAAAATATGACAGGAAAAACGCTGCATATCCCGATGCCGGGCACCACGCATCGGGCAAAGGTCAGCGGGATGGTGTTTTATGATCCGGAAGGAGCTCGGCTCAATGTCTGATGTGCTCGTCCGTATCGATCCCGTCCCGACTGAGCCTAATTCGACGGATGGCGTGACGATCAGCCTAGCGCCCCCGATGGCGCGCTATTCCTTACGGGCCCGGCAGGCGCAGGTGCTTGAAGCATTGCTTGGCGTGAAAGTGCCGACGAAAATCGGCGCGACCGAAGGTGGCGTTGCCTGTCTTGGCCCGGACGAATGGCTGATGCGCGCTTCCGCTGGAACCAGCATTCCGCTGGGCGAGGGGCTGGTTCTCGCCATCACCGATGTGAGCGAGCGTTCGGTGTGCCTGATTATCGAAGGGCCCGATGCGGCGCAGCTGCTGATGTCCGGCTGCCCGCTCGATCTCGACCGATTTGCCGTCGGACGCGCAACGCGGACAATTTATGAGACCGTTGAAATCATCCTTATTCGGAATTCGGAAAACTGTTTTCATGTCGAGGTGTGGCGCAGTTTCGCGGTCTGGTTCTGGACAGCCCTGACCACAGCAGCCAGTCACTAGTATAAGTCGAGGGGGAAGATATTGGGAGACTGGACCAAAGAGATCGATCTCGGCGAGTACGGAAAGTCAAACCGCAGCTGGGGCGGAATGATCATCAATCCGGCGGTGTTCTTTCCAACCGCTCTCATTTCCCTCGCGGTCATAATATTCACGGTGTTGGCGCCCAAGGCATCGGCAGACATATTTTCCAATTTGCGTGCAGGCGCCGTTTCGCAATTCGATTGGTTCTTCATGACAGCGGGCAACCTGCTCTTGCTTTTCTGCGTCGCTATCGCGGTGTCGCCACTGGGTAGAATCCGGCTAGGCGGCAAGGGGGCAACGCCGGATTATTCGCGGCTGTCATGGTTTGCGATGCTCTTTGGCGCCGGGATGGGGATCGGCCTTGTTTTTTATGGCGTAGGGGAGCCGGTCACGCATTTCATGTCGTCGATGTCGGGTGGGTCAGGTGCGCCTCTTGGCGGCGCAACAGGCGATCCGGTTGCAGCGCGGAGTATCGCCATGGCGGCGACGATATTCGATTGGGCACTGCATCCTTGGGCCATATTTGCGGTTACTGGGTTGGCCCTCGCTGTCTTCAGCTTTGATTTCAATATGCCCTTGTCGATGCGGTCAGCATTCTATCCGCTATTCGGCAAGGCGATATGGGGGCGGGCAGGAGATGTGATCGAGGTTCTGGCGGTGCTGGCGACCATTTTCGGCCTTGCCACTTCGCTTGGGCTGGGCGCGCAGCAGGCGATGGCGGGGATCAGCTTTCTCTATGGCGTCGCAAGTTCGCCAGTGACCATATTGGCCCTAATCGCGTTTATGGCGGGAATTACTTTCCTTTCCATTCGGGGCGGTATCGACCGCGGTATCCGCATATTGAGCGAGGTCAATATGTGGGTCGCCTTCGCGCTGTTGGTTTTCGTTTTGAGCACTGGATCGACCATACAATTGATGGAAGATATCGCGAGTAACATATTCCAGTATCTCAAATTACTTCCAGCCTTTTCGAACCCTGTCGGTCGAACCGATACTGGCTTCTACAACGACTGGTCGATCTATTATTGGGCCTGGTGGATCAGCTGGGCGCCGTTTGTCGGGATGTTCATGGCGCGGATTTCGCTGGGGCGGACGGTGCGCGAATTCATTGCAGGCGCTATGATTGCGCCAAGCCTGCTTGGGATATTGTGGCTGACGATTTTCGGCGATGCCAGCATTGCGCAGATCGTCGCGGGCAATGGTGCGGAACTTGCCACGGCTTCGCTCGACACACAATTATTTGTCCTGCTTGGTTCGTTGCCCTGGGCGCAATTCACTTCCGTTGTAGCGATTGCCCTGATCCTGATATTCTTCGTGACGGGATGGGACTCAGGGACATTGGTGATCGATACGATGACGGCAGGCGGGCGAACCGACACACCACTGCGACAGAAAACAGTCTGGCTGTTTGTAGTCGGTGGCATCGGCGTTGTGTTACTGCTTAGCGGTGGGCTGACATCATTGCAGGCCGGGGCCATTGCAACGGGGTTGCCGCTCGCATTGGTCCTGCTGCTGATGTGCGCAGGAACTATCAAGGGATTGTTGGCGCTTCATAAGGCAGCGGTCAATGACGAGCAGTAAGAGCTTTGATTATATCATCGTCGGCGCGGGATCGGCCGGGTGTGTGCTTGCGGACAGGCTGAGCGCCGATGACCGTAACAGCGTGCTTGTGCTGGAATTTGGCGGATCGGACCGTTCGGTTTTTATCCAGATGCCGAGCGCGCTGTCGATCCCGATGAACACACGCAAGTATAACTGGCGATATGAAAGTGAGCCCGAACCGAACCTTGGGGATCGCCGGATGCATACCCCGCGCGGCAAGGGGCTCGGTGGCTCCTCTTCTATCAACGGCCTTGTTTACGTGCGCGGTAACCCGCTCGATTTCGAGATGTGGCAGGAACAGGGTGCGCGGGGCTGGGGCTATGCCGATGTGCTGCCCTATTTCAAACGCGCAGAGCGACGCGCCGAGGGTGGGAATGAATATCGCGGCGAAGATGGCCCTCTGGATACTACATACGGCCCAATGCAGAATCCGCTCTATCAGGCATGGATTGATGCCGCCGCACAGGCGGGTTATCCTGTCACCGAGGACATCAATGGCGCGCAGCAGGAAGGCTTTGGCCGGATGGACATGACCGTCCGCGATGGCGCGCGATGCAGCGCAGCGAAGGCGTATTTGCGACCGGCGATGAAACGCCCCAATGTTACGGTCATCACGCACGCTCTCGCCAGCCGCGTGATAATCGAGGAGCGCAGAACTGTCGGGATATCTTACGAGCACGGCGGTCAGCAGCATGAGGCGCGCGCCAACCGCGAAGTCATCCTTGCCGGCGGGCCGATTAATTCACCCCAATTGCTCAAGCTCTCGGGAATCGGACCCGCTGCCGAATTGCGCGCGCACGGCATCGATGTGATTGCCGATCGCCCGGGCGTGGGTGCCAACTTGCAAGACCATCTTGAATTCTATTTCCAGGTCGCGTGCAAGCAGCCCGTCACGCTCTATCCTTATATGAACTGGTTTGCGAAAGGGCTTGTCGGCGCGCAATGGTTGCTCACGCGCAAGGGTTTGGGTGCTACCAACCATTTCGAAAGTTGCGGCTTCATCCGCAGCAGGGCGGGGATCAAATATCCCGATATCCAATATCATTTTTTCCCGCTGGCGGTGCGCTATGACGGCAAGTCAATGGTTCAGGGGCATGGGTTCCAAGCGCATGTCAGCCCGATGCGATCGAAAAGCCGGGGCAGTATAACACTGCGTTCGGCGGATCCGCGCGAAAAGCCGGTCATTCGTTTCAACTATATGAGCCACCCCGACGACTGGGTTGAAATGCGCGCTGGCGTACGCCTGACGCGGGAGATTTTCGACCAAGCTGCGTTCGATCCGTTTCGTGGCGAAGAAATCGCCCCTGGTGCCAGTATTTCGTCGGACGACGCGATCGACGACTTTATCCGCGAAAAGGTCGAGAGCGGCTATCACCCCTGCGGGACCTGCAAGATGGGGCGCAGCGACGACCCGATGGCGGTCGTGGACAGCGAATTGCGCGTGATCGGCGTCGAAGGCCTCCGTGTCGTTGATAGTTCGGTTATGCCATCGATCACCACCGGCAATCTCAACGCGCCAACGATCATGATCGGCGAGAAAGGCGCGGACCATATCTTGGGCAATCCACTGCTCGCTCCTTCCAACGCGCCGTATTACGTGGCGTCCGATTGGGAAACTTCCCAGCGATGACTCTCATCATTTCCGAACCCGCCCGCCAAATCGATGTCATTCGGCAAACTGATGTTCTCGTGGTCGGCTCTGGCCCCGGCGGCCTTGCCGCTGCGCTAGCCAGTGCACGCGCGGGCGTCGAAACCGTCTTGCTGGAACGATATGGTTGTTTTGGCGGCAATATCACTCAGGTCGGTGTCGAGGGTTTTGCCTGGTACCGCCACCCGGCCACGATCGACAGCGAAGGCATTGGCCGCGAATTTGAAGAGCGCGCCAAGGCAATGGGCGCAGCAATGCCCGAGCCGCAATCGATCAGCCACAGCCTTGACGCAGAAGCTTTCAAATTTGTTGCCGACACTCTCGTCGAGGAGGCGGGTATTATCCCGATGCTCCACCGAATGTTCGTCGCGCCCATAATGGAAGGCGACACTATCATTGGCGTGATTGTCGAGAGCAAGGCAGGACGCGAAGCCATTCTCGCCAAGCGCATAATCGATGCCACAGGAGACGCCGATATTGCTTATCGCTGCGGCGCGCGGACGCACAAGCATCCGGTCAACGAGATGATGTCGGCCTCGGTCATGTTCTCGATGTGTGGAGTCAACAAGACGCGCTTTATCGACGCGGTTAAGGCCGATCCGCAAACATTTGGCGATTGGGCGGCGGGCGGCGAATGGGAGGTGACGACCAGCGGAAAAGAGGATGAAATGTTCTCGCCCTTCCTGCGTAAGCCGTTCAAAAAGGCGCTCGAAGCAGGCCTGATTCCCGACAGCGTGAAAACCATGGCAGGCACGTGGGGCACGGTTTCCGATCAGGGCGATCTCACCTATTTGAACATGGTACACCTCACTCTCGACGGCACCGACCCTGACGCTTTGACGCACGGCGAGATGGCAGGCCGCAAACAGGCGATGCATGCGGTCAACGCGCTCAAAGCATTCATGCCCGGCTGCGAAGATGCCAAATTGCGCAATTTCGGTATGACGCTGGGCATTCGCGACACGCGCAAGATCGATGCAGTGTATAATATGACCGTAAGCGATGTGCGGGAACAGGCGCGGTTTGATGACAGCATTGGCATCTTTCCCGAATTTATCGATGGATATGGCCTGCTGATACTACCCACTACGGGGCGATATTTTCACGTGCCCTATCGTTCCATGCTGCCCAAAGGCATCAAAAACCTGATCGTCACGGGTCGAACCATCGGCGGAGACAAGGTCAGCCATGCCGCGGTACGAAACATGATGTGCTGTGCGGTAGCGGGGCAAGGTGCTGGCGTTGCAGCAGCTGTAGGTGTTAAGACGGCGCGCGGATTTAGCGAGGTCAATCTGGATGGAATCCAGAGCGAGCTTCGCCGGCAAGGCGCACGAATAGCTTAAATCCGGGGAGACCAGCGTGACGCAACAACGGACGAAATGGCTGATCCTCGCACTCGCTGCGCTGACCATCATGGGAAGCTATTACACCTATGACAGCATCGCCCCGGTGGCGGGAATGCTGCGAGATCAGCGCGGCTTTACCCAGTCGCAGATCGGCTTGCTCAACGCTGTCTTCAACCTGCCCAATATCGCGCTCGCGCTCGTCGGTGGCATATTGATCGACAGAATCGGCGCGGCGAAGGCGATATTGATCGCCGCGATTATCTGCACGATCGGCGCAACGCTCACTGCGGTCGGAGAGCCTTATGAGTTGATGCTGCTTGGCCGGTTGCTATTCGGGCTAGGTAATGAGACGCTCTATATCGCTCTGCTTGTCGGCATTGCACAGTGGTTCCATCTGGGCGGCGGGGCGCTGGCGATTGCCTTGTTTTTCTCTATGGCGCGGGTCGGTTCTTATAGCGCGGATAAATCAACGAGCTGGTTTGCCGATGTCTATGCGCAAGGATGGCAGGCGCCCCTTTGGCTTGCTGCGGGGTTGACCGCGACCGGCGTTGTGACGGCGTTCGCTTATTACTTGATCGACAAAAAATTGCCGCATCTGCGCGCCGTGGGGCAAAAATCGGAGCGGTTTGTGTTGAAGGACCTTACCGGGTTCAGCCGGTCCTTCTGGTACATCCTCTGGCTCAACGTGCTGTTTGCCAGCGTATTCTTTCCCTTCCGCTCCACCTTTTCGATCCAGTATTTTATGGATGTGAAGGGGATGAACCTTGCTGAGGCCGGGACGGCAAATTCCTATGTATTCGCAGCAGCGATTTTTGCGACCCCGATATTCGGCCTGATCGCCGACCGGATCGGGCGGCGTGCAAGCCTGCTCACCTTTGCAGCGGCGCTGATGCCGCTCACGTTCCTAATCCTTGCGACGACCGATTACGGTCTATGGGTAACGACCGCGCTAATGGGGATCAGTTTTTCGGTTATTCCGGCTGTTATCTGGCCGTCGACCGCAATGCTGGTCGAAAAACACCGAGTGGGAACGGCGTTTGGCTTAATCAATATGATCCAGTCTTTGGGGCTGGCCGCGGCCAATTATGGAGCGGGGCATCTCAATGACGCCTTCAACGCGGGGCCGGGCAATCCCGGTGGATACGACGCGATGTTGATCATGTTCGCGGCGCTTAGCTTGGTCGCCTTTATTTCAACCCTGCTGCTTCTTTTGGCTGAAATCAGGCGGCCGGGTGGCGGCATCGAAGCACGTGTGATCACGACAAGTGATGCATCGATGCAACGCCACTGACGCATAACGCGCTTATGACGAAAATGTATATTACTATTATCAACTGTGTCCGCTAGCCATTAGTGTAGGTAATGCTAGCCGGTTCCGTCTGGCGAATGCGCTTGGGAGGGCCGCCGCATGAAACTGCCACAGGAATTCGATCTGCACGCGCTTGAGGTTTTTGTGATGACCGTCGAGCTTGGCGGAATGTCGCAATGTGCCAACCATTTGCAAGTTACACAGTCGGCCGTTTCGCAAACCATCGCGAAGCTTGAAAACGGCATCGGCGCGCCTCTGTTCGATCGCACGATGCGACCGTTGGGGCTAACGGCCAGCGGCAAATCGCTATTCGCGCGTGGACAGAAGCTTATCGCGCACGCGCGCTTGGCCTATGACGAAGTGCGCGAGGGCGCCAATCTTCCCATTTCGAGCGTCACGGTCGCGATGTCGTTCAGCCTGGCCAATCAGCTCACCGCTCCAATATTGCGTAATCTGGGCTCGCGTGCCGACCGGTGGAATATTCGTTCCGGGATTTCGATGGAACATCAGGGGGAGTTTCTGGCACGCGACATCGACATGCTCGTTACCGGTAGCTTCAACCTCGAACACCGCGACACCGTGGAGTTGCATCCCGTGTTCGAAGAAAGCTTCATATTTGTATTTCCCAAGGATTTCCGTGAACCGCTGGATTTGGTGGGTGTGCCATCGTCGCTGCCGTTCATCCGATTTTCCCGGCTGACCGGAACTGGCCAGCAGATCGAACGGCAGATTGTCCGGATGAAACTGAAACTGCCGCAAATGGTCGAAGTCGAGTCATCGCATCAACAATTGGCATTGGTGGCGGCCGGGCTCGGTTGGACAATTACCACGCCGGTATGTCTCGCTGCAGTTCAGGAATTATTGCCGCAGTTGAGGGCCGAGCCGATGACGCGCGGCCGTTTTTCGCGGGCGGTACAGGTGGTCGCCCGCACCAATGAACTGGGCGACATCCCTCGACTGACCGCAGCACTTTGCCAAGTGGTCTTGCAGGAAAAAACCTTCCCGTCGTTGATCGCCGAATACCCCTGGATGGAGCAACAGCTTGTCTGGCCCGCTGCCAGCGCCGAAGGCGAAGAATTGATCGCATGATGAAGCGCGTTGCGGTTTGGGCATGTGCGTTTGTCGCGTTTCCTTTGAACGCGCAGCCGGACATTCCGAGTTCGCCCGGCATCGATGCCCCGGAACTTGCCGCACTTGGGCCTTATGCCGTTGGCTTCCGAACAGTAGCTTTCATCAACAAGGGGCAACCAGACATAGAAAATGTCGGCCCAACCAAAGGTGGCGTGTCGCTGGTGGACCGCACGTTGCAAGTCGATATCTGGTATCCGGCAAGCGCCGTCAAAGGAGCGAAAACCGTTGTTTATCGTGGCAGCCTTTGGGGAGAGCCGCCGCGTCCGTCGGTTTCGTTCAGCCAATCCGGTCTGGCCATAGAAAACGCAAAGCCGGTCGGCCGGGAGCATCCGCTGGTGGTTGTCAGTCATGGATACAGCAACAATCCTGCGGTCATGACGTGGTTGACAGAAAATCTGGCATCAAAGGGCTATGTTGTCGCTGCTATCCATCACCGAGATCCCAACCCTTATGTGGTTTCGGCAGTTACGCGCGCAGCGCCGAATTTTAATCGTCCGGCTGATATCGCGTTTGCTACAGCGGAATTGCGCAAGGCATTGGGCGCGCAGATCGATCCATCGCGCATTGCCTTGGTCGGCTACTCTCAAGGAGGATACGGGGTGCTGACCGCTGGCGGAGCAACTCTTGATCTCGAAGGCCCGAACATGGCGGTTGTCGCGGGCGGCTGGCTCAAGAAAATTGCTCGCGGGAGCACGGGTGCGGATGAGATTAAGGTGGACGGACTAAAGGCAATTGTCGCGCTTGCGCCGGGTGGCGGTTTACCGAGGAGCGCTTGGGGCCCCGAAGGGCTGGCCGAAATCACCACACCGTTGTTGCTGATACAGGGGGATGCCGATCCGGTGGTTGATTACACAACCGGTGCGCTGGCGGTGTTTGGCGGAGCTGTGAAAGCTGACCGCTACTTGCTGACCTACAAGCAAGCGGGTCACTCTATCGCGCTTAACCCTGTGCCAGCCGAAATGCGCGGCAGCGTGTGGGATATGGACTGGTTCGAAGACCCGATCTGGCGGCAGGATCGGATCAATGCGATCAACCTGCATTTCATCACTGCTTTTTTGGCCGTGAGCTTGCGCGGTGAGACCGACAAGCGGGACTATCTCGATGTGGCCGTGGCGGATTCGGATGCGGGGGAATGGAAAGCGCCCGACGGGACGCCATGGGGTGCTTACAGCCCAGGCGGTGACAAGGTGACGTTGTGGAAAGGCTTTCAGCGACGCCATGCACGGGGGATGGAGCTTCGGCATTCGGCACCGAAGCGGTGATTAGGACGCCAACGATTCTGACGCCTGCTTCCAAAAATGGATCAGGCCCTGACTAAAGCTGAGCGGAATATAGGCGATGCAAGCGTCATCGCTGACAACATGCAACCGGACGTTCACATGGTCGATGATCGTTGCAGCGCTACATCCCTCCGCAAAAGCCGGGTTCTCGGCGTCGAGCACGCCACCTTCCATCAGGAGCGTTCGCCAGCCTTTTCCGGATAATTGAACGCGGGTAATGCCGCCGCCGATCGCGGTTAGTGCGCCATCGTTTCCTAGGATAACCGGGAACATACTGGCGTCGCCTTCAACCAACCAAACCGTCGGTTCAAAGCGGATTAGGCAGAAATTATCGGTTGCAGCGGAACGGCCCATACCGGGAAAATCGAGGCTGGTGGCGGTCTTGAACCGCTTGGCGGCAGCGACTGGATTGCTCCAGATTTCGAGCGCATGCAACGGTGCGGCGAGGAGCGGGGTGATTGTTACATTAGTCACGGTAACGCTCCCCAGAAGTGTCATAGAAATGCGGTGCCACCACCTGAAGAAGCGCCTGTTGCCCGCGCGTGGGAGAACTGGCGATCAGCTCTTCGCCATGACGACTGAAGCCGTCCATCAATTGTCCAAGTGCAATGGAGTGGCCTTCGACCACACGGAAAGCAGCGGCTGTGACATGGCCTTGCGGCGACGCGCCGGTCTTGGTGATCAACATCGACCCTTCGGGAATATCCCCTGCAATCGCCTGTAGCCCCACTAATTGCCTACGCCCTGGCTCCAACAAGGCAGGCCGGTGTAGCCCCGACGCGCCGATATACCCGCCTGCCTTGTTGAGCATTTTGTCGAGCGCCAGATCGATCGGCGTCATCCGTCCGTCGATTTCACCGCCGACAACGAGATGACCCTTTTCGATACGAAGAAACTCCATGGCCTCCATTCCATAAAGAGAGCCACCCTGCGCCGATACCTCCGCCTCGCATGCCGCCCAGACCGGTTCTGCTTTGCTGGCTTCGACGTAGATTTCGAACGCGCGCTCACCACTGTAGCTTGCGGCCAGTACAAGCACCGGTATGCCCGAAATTTGTGCAGGAACGGTCGACATGTGGCGCGGCGGTTCTTCGCCAATTAGCGAGGCGAGCGTGGCCTTTGCATTTGGTCCGGCAATGGCGATACCGGCATAATGTTCCTGCACATTGATGGCGGAGACGCGCATTTGCGGACACAGATATTGGCGGACATAGGAAATATGAGTTGCCATACGGTCCGCGCCGCCGGTTGAACTGGTGAGCAGATAGCGATTTTCGTCCAGGCGCCAGACAGTGCCATCGTCAAAGACAAAGCCGTCTTCGCGCAGCATGAAGGTGTAGCGCCCGCGCCCGACCGCGAGTTTGCTTACCGTGGTGGCACAGATGATTTCGAGGATGGCGGCAGCGTCCGGCCCGCTGACTTCGAACTTGGCGAGCGTTGACACATCGGTCATGCCGACAGCGGTGCGCACCGCTTTAGCCTCCCGCAACGCAGCCTGCGACAATGTCTCGCCATTCTGCGGATACGCACGCGGTCGGAACCAGTAGCCAAGCGGTTGCCAGATCGGGTTCTTTGCCGCGTGGACGTCATAGAGCGCCAACCGCCTGACATGCGCACCTGCATCCTTTGCCCCCGCACCCGCGAGCAAGCCCATCGTGACAGGGGTATAGGGTGGACGAAATGTGGTCAGGCCCGCCTCGGGGATAGCAACGCCTTGCTTTTCAGCGAGCCGACCCAGCGCAGCCATATTGCTGAGCTTGCCCTGATCGGTCGCCATGCCAAGTGTTGTGTAGCGCTTGAGATGTTCGACCGAGCGGTAACCCTCTGCCCATGCGAGATCGACGTCGGCCAAAGTCACGTCATTCTGGAAATCGATGAAGCTCTTCTTGGGGTTCGATTGAGGCTTAACGGGAACGATGGGGTCGGGATTGGCCGCGCCTCCAATCGTTGACACATTCTGGCGCGCCGCCGCAGGAACAAAGGCCTGCGCCGCCTCATCCCAATCGAGCGTGCCGCCTGCCTGCATGTGCAGATGGACGATGGGGGTGAAGCCGCCCGAGACGGCGAGGAGGTCGGCATCCCAGATTTTCGTTTCGCCACTGACCGTCGCGCTTACGGACTTCAAGCGATGCCGCGCGCCTTTAGTCGAAAGTGGAACAGCATTGTTATGAATCGGAAAACCGCTCTCCGCGCCCGCTGGTGCAGGTCGTGCATCGAGGATAGCGACGATCTGCGCGCCAGCTGCCGCCAAAGCATGGGCTGTCTTATAGGCATCATCATTGTTGGTAGCGATCACGACGCGCTTACCGGGTACCACGCCAAAACGCCGCACATAAGTCCGCACTGCTTGCGAGAGCATGACGCCGGGGCGGTCATTATGCGCGAAAGCCATGGGGCGTTCAATGCTGCCGGTCGCGAGGATCACCTGTCCCGCGCGCACATGCCAAAGTCGCTGAGCTAGTACGTTTGCAGGCAGCTGCCCGGGTTCGGCAATCCGTTGTGTCAGGGTTACGAAGTCATGCTCCCAATATCCCGATGCTGTTGTGCGCATAAGAAACCGGCCACCGGCGGTGCGAATGCGCGCGGCGGTGGCTTCAATCCAGGCGGCGTCCAATTTCTGAGGATCGCGGATTAGCGTGGGGCCAAGGATGCCGTCTTGCTCGACAAGGATGACGCGCTTGCCTGCCTCTGCGGCGTCGAGCGCGGCTTGCAAGCCTGCTGGTCCAGCGCCGACGACCAGAACGTCGCAAAAGGCCGCGCGCTGGCTGAACCGGTCCGGATCAGCTTGCGTTGGCGCATTGCCAAGGCCCGCCGCCTTGCGGATGAAATATTCGTAGAGCATCCACCGTTTGGCTGACCCGAAGAAGGTCTTGTAGTAAAAGCCTGCGGAAAAGATGGGCGCGGCAAGCCCGAAAACGGTCCCCAGATCGACTGAAAGGTTGGGCCATCGATTCTGGCTTTTCGCAACCAGCCCTTCATAAACGAACACATCGGTTGCCCGCGTATT
This sequence comes from Sphingomonadales bacterium, assembly GCA_031400695.1. GTDB lineage: Bacteria > Pseudomonadota > Alphaproteobacteria > Sphingomonadales > Sphingomonadaceae > Sphingorhabdus_B. Next base: position 56,847 of record JANNQI010000040.1, read on the forward strand.
GGGTTCGGTGCGACCACCTTCGCCCACCGTGACCAGCGCATTGGGTTCCTCAACTCCAGCCGTCATGATCCCGCGCGGGCGGTGATATTTGAAGCTGCGTCCGACCAGCCCGATGCCGTTGCGCAACAAGGCTGCCGCGAGCGTATCGCCCTCGCGCGCCTGATAGGCTTTGCCGTCGAAGGTGAAGTTGATCATTGGCCCAGTCACGGTAACGCCTCCGGACCAACCGCACGGATAGCGCTGATTTGGTTGGTCACGCGGTGACGGGTGAGGACCATCCATGCGCGGCAGCCATAAGTATGCCGCCAGATTTCCTCATCGAATCCGCGCGGATTAGCGCGCGTGAACAGTGTCCTCATCGCATCGTCGGGAGCCGTATCCAGCGGTACAACTGAATCTACCGTCCGTTCATAGATGAACTCGGCTTGCGCGCGCGGACCGCAATGAGGGCATTCGATCTGCATCATCAGCGGCTATTCGGCATCGGGCCGGTCCCTGTTTCGTCGATAGTCGCGCCGGTCATGAAGCGATCGAGCGCAAAGGGCGCGTTTAGGGCATGCGGCTTACCGGTCGCCAACGTATGCGCATAGGTCCAGCCCGATGCAGGCGTCGCCTTGAAGCCGCCATAACACCAGCCACCATTGAGAAAGAGATTGCGAACCGGCGTTTCGCCAATAATCGGGGAGCCGTCAAAGCTCATATCGGTTACGCCGCTCCACGTCCGCACCATCCGCAATCGCGAAAGGGCAGGCACAAGCGCTATCCCCTGCGCAATAGCGCCCTCCATCACCATCGGATTGCCCCGCTGCGCATAGCTTGGCCAATTGTCCGGATCGCCCCCAAAAACGATCCCGCCCTTGTCCGACTGGCTGATATAGCAATGCAACGATTGGGACATTATCACGCTGTTGATCATCGGCTTGACGCCTTCGGTCACCATCGCCTGCAAGGTCTGCGATTCTATCGGCAGTTTCAGCCCCGCCAGCCCCGCGACATGGCCGCTATTGCCGGCAACACAAATGCCGACACGGCCGGCGTTGATCCGCCCGCGCGTGGTTTCAACGCCAACCACGGCGTCGGCATCGCGGACAAAGCCGGTGACTTCGCATTTCTGGATGATGTCGACGCCCAGGCTGTCCGCACCTCGGGCATAGCCCCACGCCACCGCATCATGCCGGGCCGTCCCGCCGCGGCGCTGAATCAATCCGCCTTCAATTGGAAAGCGCGCCGAACGTGACATATCGAGCAGCGGCTCCAGCTTTGCCACCTCATCGCGGGTCATCAGATCGGCATCGATTCCGTCGCACCGCATTGCATCCCCGCGCTCGGCCAGCTTTGTCATATCCGCGTCGCTATGGCCGAGCAACATTGCGCCTCGAGGGCTGAACATGACGTTGTAATTCAATTCGTCACTGAGATGCTCCCACATCTTCAGGCCGAATTCGAACAGGTCGTGCAGCGGTTTCAATCGGTAGTTGGATCGCACGATGGTCGTGTTGCGCCCGGTATTGCCGCCGCCGATCCAGCCCTTTTCCAGCACCGCAATATTCTTCAAGCCATGGACCTTGGCGAGATAATAGGCGGTCGCCAGACCATGCCCGCCACCGCCGATGATGATGATGTCATAGCTGGCCTTGGGCTCGGGATCGCGCCACGCGGGTTGCCAATGCTTTTGCCCGTTCAACGCACCGCGCAGCAGAGAAAACGCCGAATATCGGCTCATGCGATGGGCATCCACCCGCGCTTTTCGCGCCAATCGGCTTCGAGATCGTCAAAGCGCGAGAGCTTCAACAGATCGAGATTGGTAAAGGAGCATGTGCCGTCGATCACCAGATCGCGGATCGCGTGCCCCGAGGCCGGCGACAGGCCAAACCCAACGCTCGACATTGAGGCGACGATAACGTTGTCGGGGCTGGTCAATCGGTCGATGATCGGGCGGCCATCGGGCGAGTTTTCGATCACGCCTGCCCAGCTTCGGATAACATTGAGATGCGCTGCCTTGGGAAGCAATTCGGCCAGGCGCTTGGCAAGGTTGCGGGCAAGGGGCGTTGACGGTCGCGCGGCGGGGCCGTCTGCGTCAACGTCCAGCCACTCATGTGGTCCGCCGCCATATGCCAAATTACCGCGCAACGTCTGGCGGCCGTAAAGCTTGTGTCCGTCAACTCCACCAATTGGCATCATGGGGGCCGGCTCGGTGATAATCATCTCCGCCCGCGCCGCGGCCAGCGGCACGTTGACGCCCAATTGGGCCATCAGCTGCGGAATTTGCGGTCCCGCCGCGACCACAACGGCATCACAGCCATAGTCGTGATTGGCCGTCTTCACCGCCGTCACTTTGCCACCTGCGGTTTCGAAACCGGTAACGGGACAATGCTGCACGATTTTGCCGCCCAAATCCTGCAATGCCCATGCATAGGCCTGCACACTGCGTTGCGGATTGGCATGGCCGCCAAATTTGTAATGCACGCCGCCAAAGCATTTTTCGCTGGCGAGTGGCACCGCGTCGAGCACCTGTTTGGTATCCAGCAATTCGACGGGATGATTGAGCCTCTGGTGGCGTTCGGCAACGAAGCGATATTGCTCCCATTGCCGCTCGGTCATTGCAATGATGATGCGTTCGGGGCGGTGCTCGGTCGGGTAGCCCAGCAGTTCGTCCATCTGCGGCCAGAGGCGTTGTTCTTCATCGAACAGGGGACTTGAATAATGCGAAGCGCCGCCGCCATTGCGGCCCGACGCTTCCCAACCGACGATGAATTTGTCGAGCACAGTGACCTTGACGCCCGATCGCGCCAGCCACCAGCCAGCGCTAAGACCGGTTACACCACCACCGACGATGACAACTTCCGCGCCGCTCATTCGTACATTCCAGTGTAAAGCATCTGGCGATGTTCATCCTCGTGCGGCGTGCCAATGTCTTCTACCGGAACCCATTGCGTGGGGATGCCGAACCACACGTCCCATGCTGCTTCCATTTGGGCGGGTTCTTGCCAATCGGCCAATATCTTCATGGGAAGCGGGCGGACAGGTGCACGATGACTGGCGAGCGGGATGCTGCCGAACGGCTTGTCTGATTCCAGCGCCAGTAGCATCGCCACCTGGTCGCGGCATCGGCGGCCCTGACAGACGCCCATGCCCGCGCGGGTGAGGCGCTTGATCTGGTCCTGATTGGCGGGGCCGTCTTCGAGCAACGATTCCAATGAGCGTGCGCACATCGCAGGTGGGCGTGCTAGATAATTGGGAGGCTGAACGCCGATCAGGTCAGCGCGCGTTACCTCTTCGCATTGGCAAATGATCGTGTCATCCGCGCAGCTATTGGATAGCGCACGCATCCAGTCCATCCGGTAGGCAATATGGTCAAAGCCGGTATCGGGAAGGCCAGCACAATCGCCGACAGCGGTAACAGACGCCTCGCCCGCAGGGATATATCCACCGCGCAAGGCATTGAGCGCGCGAGGGCCGTGCATCGCATCGACCAGCTCGATGGAAGGAATGAGACCAATCGCAACGCAGATTGTGTCGCAGGGGATGATGTCGCCGTTTGAAAGAACCGCACTCTCGACCCCATCGATTCCGCCTTTGGCAGAGGCGATGGTCTGCCCGCATTTGATTGCGATGCCAGCGGCTTCAAGCTTGGTAATTAGTTCAGCACTGCCCTGCGGTGCATCGCGCACCTCGACCAGCCCAGCTACCTCTATCCCACGTTCGTGCGCCAATAATGCCGTTTCCAGCGCCAGATCAGTTGAACCGAGCATGAGCACCCGTCTCCCTGCAAACGCGTCGTATCGCGACAAAAGCATCTGCAGCGCCAGTGCGCCCATCACGCCCGGCTGGTTCCAGCCCGGAAACGCCATCGCCAGATCGCGCGCGCCGGTGGCTAGCACGACTCTGCCAAAACCCACCAGCCAGGATCGTTCGCCATCGGCGAGGCCCACGACTTGTTCCGGCAGGCTCGCGACACCGGGACCGTTGCGATAGACACCCCAAGCGGTGGTGCCGAGCAACACTTCAACGCCTGCTTCCATCGCGGTTTCGAGTTCAGGCATGGACATGAAAATCGCTTCGAGCATGCGGTCGCTGTTCTGCGTTGCCGCCGTCATGCGTCCGCCAAAATAGAGCGGCACATCATTTCCCATCAATGCGCCGGATACCGGGTTTTCATCGACGAGAAGGACCGACGAACCTGACTTGGCGGCCTCAATCGCAGCAGCGGTTCCGCTCAGGCCTGCGCCAACGACGACGACATCATAATGCGCTTCGGCTGCGCTGCGCGTTCCGTTTACCGCGCAGACATCGGTTCCGGTAAATTTCAGTTCCATCACACCACCTCCAGCGCCTGTGCCAGATCGGCAATCAGATCGTCTACATGCTCCAATCCGACCGACAGCCGGATCGTGCCATCGGTAATCCCGCCCGCCAATCGCTGCTCGGGTGCAACTGCATAATGCGTCGTGCTGGCTGAATGGCAAATCAGCGTTTCGGAGCCGCCTAGGCTGACCGCGAGTTTCAGCAACCGCAGACGGTCAAGCATGCGAAATGCCTCCGCTTCGCCACCATTCAAATGGAACGAGAAGGTCGATCCCGCCGACTTGCACTGCCGGTCATAAACTTCTCGCGATCTCGTGCCGAGTTCGAGAAATCCTAGATATGTAACACCAGCGACTTTCGGGTGGTCGCGCAGATATTCGGCCACAGTCCGCGCATTCGCCATGGCCCGCTCGGTTCGCACCGCAACCGACTCTAGCGAGCGAAGCACTAGCCATGACGTGTAGGGATCAAGATGATTCCCCCATGTCGTGCGCTGCATCCGCAATTGATCGATGAGTTCCTTCCGCCCGCTGATCCCGCCTGCTAGCAAATCGCTATGCCCGCCGCAATATTTGGTCAGCGAAGTCATACATAGGTCGACTTTGTGTTCGATGGGCCGCTGCGCAAAGGGACCTAGTAGTGTGTTATCGACGACCACCAACGGACGATGCCTCTGTTTCGCGCCGACCTCGTCTGCAATCCGAACCATTAAATCCAGATCGACAATCGCTGCAGTCGGATTGGCAGGTGTTTCCGCGATGATGAGTTTGAGAGGCCCCATAGCCATCGCGGCATCGGCAGCTGCACGGACATCGTCCTCGTCTGTGCCATCGAGATACGCCGCAGCATGCGACCCGAATTGCGGCATGATGCTGTTGTACAGCATATCAACGCCGCCATAGATCGGGCGGCCATGGACGACGCTGTCGCCGGGTCGGACATGCGCCAGCGCGATGCTCGAATGCGCCGCCATTCCGCTACAATAGGCAACGGCATCCTCCGCGCCATCGATAGCGGCAAGGCGCTTTTCGAGGAAATCGAGGCCCGGGTGGCCGAGCCGCGAATAAATGTGATTGGTTTCGCCGACCAATGGGCCGCTGCCGTCAAAATAGGCCTCGTGCACGTCCTTCGCGTGTTGCGCCGAAGGATAGACGAAGGTCGAGGTCATGAAGATCGGCGGCTTGACCGAGCCCATCCCCATTTGTGGGTCGTATCCGTGTGCGACCGCAAGCGTTTCGGGGCGCATCCCCTTGGTGTTATTCATTGCCATGGGAGGCAATATAGGCACGTGCCTTATCGCAATACCAGTCGGTAAAGCGCTGGGCGAGCATCTCGGCCTCTTGTGAATAAGGACCGGGAGTGTAGCCGATGCTGTTCACGCCGACCTGATTATTTTCGGCGAGCGCCTTGTCTTCCAAATTGGTTGTCGTCCAAAGCGCGATCAGCTTATCGACGTCGTAATCGACGCCCTCGACCGCATCCTTATGGACGTACCATTTGCCTGTGACATGGGTTTCATGGGGGCCGACAGGCATCGCACTGAACATGAACACATGGTCCGCGGTGCAATGCACAAAACAATGCGGATCGACCGCCCAGCGCATCGACCCGATGTCACCATCATTGGCTTCGCACATCAGCTTGTTAGACAGATGTTTGCCGTCGCCCGAAATCGAGACGCAGCCTTCGTTGAGCGCGAAGCGCGCAACCTGCCACCAATGGCCTTCGACGGGCGTTTGCGGAAGACCATGGGCTATCATCGCGGCTTCGAAAGCGAGGACGCGGGCGTCGTGGCCGCTGTCGAAATGTTTCGACATGCCGACGGGAAATGTCTTGGCCAGCTCTGGGTGGCCCGTCCCACAATGATAACATTCGCGGGCATTTTCCATTACCAGCTTCCAGTTGGCGTGTTCAACCAGCACGCTTTCATGTGCCAGTTTTGCATCCTTGAGATGATGCGGCGCTGCATAAGCGGTCAGCTTGTCGCGAAAATCGTCAATCGGCGGCGGGGTTTCGGAAAGGCAGATGAAGATAGTGCCGGCAATACATTCTAAAGCGACGGGCTTCAGTCCGTGGTCGGCTTTGTCGAAGTCATCGGCCATGCGGTTTGCAGCAAATAATGAACCGTCAAGATCATATGTCCATCGATGATATGGGCAAACCAGCTTTGGCGCCGTGCCACTTCCTACCGCGCAGATCATCGAGCCGCGATGGCGGCAGCTGTTGTGAAACGCACGGATTTCACCTTGACGGTCGCGCGTGATGATGACTGGCCAATTGCCGACCATCAACGATACATAGCTACCTGCCTTCGGCAGCTCGCATTCCATACCCGCCATCAACCAGCTTTGGCCGTATATCGCGGTCATATCGAAGTCGAAACTGTTGGGTTCGGTATAAAGTCCGTGGGGCAAAGTATGCCCGTCGCGACGTTGTCCGAAAAGCGTTTCGATCCGCTTCAAATCCATGCCCAAACCTTTTTGTAATTTCCCCAGCAGTTGCATGGGCCAAGTGCGCAGGGTAACAAAATCGCATTTTCGCATAGCCCTATCTTAAAATGTCGGGCAGTGTCGGCGCGGTAAAATTGCGGGCAATCGAAAGGTGGCTGTCATTACAAATCGCAGTATGATCAATCGTCGTTGGTTACCGCTGAATGCCTTGCGGGCATTTGAGGCGGTCGGCCAGAATCTGAGTTTTACCGGCGGTGCTTCCGCGCTTTCGGTTTCGCAAAGTGCGATGAGCCGGCATGTTGGCGGGCTTGAGGAACTACTCGGCAAACAACTGTTGGTGCGTGATGCATCTAGGCTTTCGCTGACCGCTGCGGGCGAGGAGCTATTGCCGGTGGTGAGCAAATGTCTCGACCGCCTTGAACAGACAATGAATTCGATCCGCGACGATGAAGTCACGGGCCGGTCGCTGCGACTACATGTGCCGCCGTCTTTGTTGCAGCAACTGTTCTTGCCGATGTTGCGGGATTTCCACGCCGAAAATCCTGACATTCGGCTCGACGTCTCGAGTGCGCATGTGACCGGACTGCCGCCAACCGATTTCGATATGGCGATTGCCTATGACCGGCCAAATGTCGACGACCGCATCACCGATCTTTTGTGGATGGTGCGCGTGGCTCCGTTATGCTCGCCTGAAACTGCGCAGGCCAGCCAAGACAAATCGCTCGACGAATTTCTGCGAGCCCAAGAGCTGTTACATCTCAAGCTGGATGGCGAGCCGCGTGATCTATTGTGGACCGCGTATCTTCGGCAAAGCGGGATTGCGGTTGCCACGCATGGCGGGTTGGCATTCGATACAGCCATCGCAGCAGCGCAATATGCGATGACAGCGAGCGGCGTGTTTTTGGGCGACGTCGATATGTTTGCGCAGGAAATCGCGGACGGGCGATTGGTGATGCCTTATGATGCCATCATCGAAGACGGCTATGGCTATTACCTGAAACTTCATGCTGACGATCTTGCCGACCCTGCCATTTCAACTTTCCGAAGCTGGCTTATCAGCCGGTTTGGCGCGCTGCGGCAAGCGCCGCGTCTGGACGCGCCAGACTGACCAGTTTAAGGCCGTATTTCTCGGCAATATCAATGGCAAGATCTGTTGCCGCTGAAATCGTCACCAGCATCGGACAATTGGCGAGGATAGCCTTTTGCGTCAGTTCAAGACTGCAGCGGGCCGTCAACAGGATGAATCCGCTCGATATGTCCAATCCGTTAGTAGCAAGAGCCCCAATCAATTTATCGAGCGCGTTATGTCTGCCGACATCTTCGCGCGTCATCAATATTGACCCGTCAAGCCCGCAAAAAGCGGCAGCATGGGCTGATCCAGTCACAGCGTTCAGTGTCTGATGCGGTCGCAGCGATGACAGCGCCGCAAAAATGGCTTCGTTCGGCACGTCGATCTGAGCCGTCACACGAGGCAGGGGGCGCATAACCTCTTCGAGACTATCCATTCCGCACAACCCACAGCTACTTTCCGAGACGCGTTGTCGGGCGCGCGCGAATACTTTTTCGGCGTTTTCCTGCGGCAACTGGATCCGCAAGATCCAACCCAGTTCGGCTTGGTGGACATCCACAGTCAGTATCTGTCCAGCGTGGTCGATCAGTCTTTCCGACAGGCTAAAGCCGATGGCAAAATCTTCCAGATCAATCGGTGTTGCCATCATGACGGCATAGCCGATGCCATTATACTCTATTGCAACGGGCATCTCGACGATGACCTGCCGTTCGATTTCATCGCGAACCGCATCGTCCGGCTTCAAGACCGAAAAGTGGAAGCGCTTTGAGCCCTGATCAGGCGGCATTCTGCGTTTCGGCGAGTAAGTTTATCGCAGCGGTGGCATCGGGCGAGAGGCCATCGCCCTGATACTCCCGTATCAGCTTTTTCATCCGCGGGTCCCAGAACAAATCGATATGATTGGCGATGGCGGTGACAGGGTCGTCATCGGTCGCAAGGTTAACCGCGATCTGGTTGGCCATATAGACAAGGCGCTCGACTGTGTTCACTCGGCAGGAGCCTGGGTTGCAATCCGTCGCGCCTTTTCGGACAAAGCCTCATATTCTTCCTGCCAGTCGGTCGGACCGTTGGAGGCGCTAATCTGCACCGCGGTGACTTTATATTCAGGGCAATTGGTGGCCCAGTCGCTGTAGTCGGTGGTAACAACATTTGCCTGCGTCACAGCGTGGTGAAATGTCGTGTATACAACGCCCGGCGCAACTCGGTCAGTAACGGTCGCGCGCAATGTCGTTTCGCCTGCCCGGCTGGCAAGTTTCACCCAGTCCCCCGACTTTATGCCGCGATCTTCGGCGTCGACGGGATGGATTTCCAGCAAATCTTCGGGGTGCCAGACGACATTTTCGGTCCGCCGTGTTTGCGCGCCGACATTGTAATGCGACAAAATGCGCCCCGTAGTCAGCAAAAGCGGGAAGCGCGGACCGGTCTTCTCATCGGTTGGAACATAGTCGGTGACGACAAACTTGCCTTTTCCGCGAACAAAACCGTCTACATGCATGATTGGCGACCCATCCGGCGCGTCGGCAGTTACCGGCCATTGCAATGAACCGACTTCGTCCAGCCGATCAAACGAAACGCCGGCGAACGTCGGTGTTAGCCGGGCAATCTCGTCCATGATTTCGGATGGGTGGCTATAGTTCCAATCCAGCCCGATGGCTTGTGCCAGCCGCTGTGTGACTTCCCAATCCTCAAGCCCGTTCATCGGCGTCATCACCTTGCGCACTGGCTGAATGCGGCGTTCGGCGTTGGTGAACGTGCCGTTCTTTTCAAGGAAGGTCGATCCGGGAAGGAAGATATGCGCGTAGTTTGCGGTTTCATTCAGGAAAAGATCGTGGACGATGACGCACTCCATCGCCGCCAAACCGGCCGACACATGCTTGGTATTGGGGTCGGAATGAAGAATATCCTCCCCCTGAACATAAAGTGCCTTGAACACGCCATCGACAGCGGCATCGAGCATGTTAGGAATGCGCAAACCCGGTTCTGGGTCAAGCGACACGCCCCAATCGACTTCGAACATCGCCCGCGCGTCACCATCGCTGATATGGCGATAGCCGGAAAGTTCGTGCGGGAAACTTCCCATGTCGCATGCGCCTTGGACATTATTCTGGCCACGCAAGGGATTCACGCCGACACCGCGCCTTCCGATATTGCCGGTCGCCATGGCAAGGTTGGCGATAGCCATGACAGTCGAGCTGCCTTGGCTGTGCTCGGTGACGCCCAGACCATAATAGATCGCGCCATTGCCACCCGTTGCGTAGAGCCGTGCCGCTGCGCGCAGTTCCTGGGCATCGACCAATGTTACGGGTTGCAGATTTTCAGGGCTGTTTCGCGGCAGCGAGACGAACTCTGCCCAGTGGCTATATTCGTCCCAGTCGCAACGTTCGCGAATAAATTCCTCATCCGCGAGGCCCTCGGTCACGATGACATGCGCCATCGCCGTCAGCACAGCAACGTTGGTGCCGGGGCGAAGCGGAAGATGATGCTCGGCCTCGATATGCGGCGAGCGCACTATGTCGGTGCGGCGCGGATCGATGACGATCAGTTTTGCCGGCGGTCGCCCGTCTTGCCCGCGTAACCGCCGCTTCATCCGGCTGGCGAAAACGGGGTGCCCGTCGGTCGGGTTGGCTCCGATAATCAGGATGACATCGCTGTCTTCGACGCTGTCAAAATCCTGCGTTCCCGCGCTCGTCCCGAAAGTGGTTTTCAGTCCGTACCCCGTTGGTGAATGGCAAACGCGGGCACAGGTATCGACATTATTGTTGCCGAAACCTGCCCGCACTAGCTTTTGCACCAAAAACGTTTCTTCGTTGGTGCAGCGGCTTGAAGTAATGCCGCCAAGTGCATGCTTGCCATATTTCTCGCTGATCCGTTTCAGTTCGGACGCGGTGTAAGCAAAGGCTTCGTCCCATTCGACTTCGCGCCAAGGGTCGTTGATCGATGCGCGGATCATCGGCTTCAATACGCGGTCCTGATGCTGGGCGTATCCCCATGCAAATCGACCTTTGACGCAGGAATGCCCGCGATTTGCCTTTCCGTCCTTGTAAGGAACCATTCGCACCAGTTGTTCGCCACGCATTTCCGCCCGAAATGTGCAGCCGACTCCACAATAGGCGCATGTTGTGACGACAGCACGCTCGGGCGTGCCGACTTCGACGACCTTCTTTTCGATTAACGTCGCCGTCGGGCAGGCTTGTACACAGGCGCCACAGGACACGCATTCGGAACCCAGAAAATTGTCGCTGGCAAAGCCTGCCGAAATTTTGGAATCCCAGCCGCGACCCTCCATCGTCAACGCAAGCGTTCCTTGCACCTCGTCGCAGGCGCGGATGCAGCGCGAACAGGCTATGCATTTACTGGGGTCAAAATCGAAATAGGGGTTGGAATGATCTTTTTCCTGTTCAAGATGCGTTGACGCGACATCGTAACGCACATCGCGCAGGCCAACCGCGCCCGCCTGATCCTGCAACTCGCAATCGCCATTTGCAGCACAAGTCAGGCAATCGAGCGGGTGATCGGAGATATATAATTCCATCACCCCTTTGCGCAATTTCTGCAGCAACGGTGTTTGAGTGCGGACGATCATGCCTGGCTCAACAGGGGTTGTGCAACTGGCGGGGGTCCCTTTGCGCCCTTCGATCTCGACAAGGCAAAGTCGACATGAGCCAAAGCTTTTCATGCTGTCGGTCGCGCATAACTTCGGAATCGAAGTGCCCTGTTCGGCGGCAGCCCGCAACACACTCGAACCGGCAGCTACCGTCACTTCGCGTCCGTCAATGGTGAGCCTAACGGTCTCCAGCGCACGACTTTGTGGCGTTCCGAAATCCTCTTGTGGTTGGTACGTCATGTTCTCACCTTACACTAACATGCCGGTTTCCGCCGCATATTTTGCAACATCTTCCGGGGTGTTCAGATTATGAAAGGCGCTCTTGGAGTTAATCGCGCGCGCTCCGATCGTTGTAATCCAGTGGCGCATAGAATAATCTTCCTGCTCACTAAGGTGCAGTTCTAGAATTTTTGCAAGTGCCGCTGGCCAGACTCCAAATAGATAATGCCGGTCGACATATATGGCCGTTCCGTTTGGCAGCTCGCGAGGAAATTCTGGCACCGGAAGCACATCGCACCCCGCCGTTACTACTTCGCCGAAGCCATATTGCTGCGCATAATGAAGTGCGGCATTTAATCCGCCCAGTGGTCCCAAGTCGGCGGAAGGTCGGTCATCAATCGAGCCGATTCCTGGCCAATTGCGACCACAGACAATGAGTTCGTCGACCTGATTTCGCAATCCGTCCGCCACATGCCCAATCAGTGGTTGGTCGTTGAGCATTGCAACGGCTTTGTCACTGCCAAAGCGCGTTGCCTTGCCGCCTGCGATAATCGCGCCGAGCCGCTTCACCGGAAATCTTCGGGGAAATGATTGATCGCGCTCATTACCGGGTAAGGTGTAAATCCGCCCAGTGCGCAAAGCGACCCAAACTTCATAGTTTCGGACAAGTCGGCAATTAGCGCCAGATTGGCTTCGACATTCTTGCCTGCGATAATCTGATCAATCGTTTCCACGCCGCGCGTGCTGCCCAAGCGGCACGGCGTGCATTTGCCGCAGCTTTCGATGGCGCAAAACTCCATCGCAAAGCGCGCCATTTGCGCCATGTCGACTGTGTCGTCGAACACAGTAATCCCGGCATGACCAATCAATGCATCCGCAGCGGCAAAGGCCTCATAGTCGAACGGTAGGTCGAACTGCGAAGGCGGGATATATGCGCCTAAAGGTCCGCCGACTTGCACGCATCGCACCGGGCGACCGCTATCGGTACCGCCGCCTATATCGTGGACCAGTTCGCCAAGCGTGATGCCAAATGCGACCTCGAACAACCCGCCATGTTTGACATTGCCCGCGAGCTGGACCGGCATCGTGCCCTTCGAACGGCCCATGCCGAACGCTGCATAGGCGTCACCGCCATGCGCCAATATCCATGGCACAGCGGCTAGAGTCAGCACATTATTGACCACCGTCGGTTTTCCGAACAGGCCTTCCAGAGCGGGGAGGGGGGGCTTAGCGCGCACTTCGCCGCGCTTGCCTTCCAGACTGTTCAGCAACGAGGTTTCCTCACCGCAGACATACGCACCCGCGCCAACGCGGACTTCAATAACAAAAGGCGCAATCAAGTGCGCGCATGCAATGACTGCGGCTTGCATTTTGGCAATGGCATGAGGATATTCCGAACGAATGTAGACATATCCCTTGCTTGCGCCAACGGCGAAGGCGGCAATGGCCATGCCTTCGATGAGCATGAAGGGATCGCCTTCCATCACCATTCGGTCGGCAAAGGTCGCACTGTCGCCTTCGTCGGCATTGCAGACGATATATTTCTGATCTGAAATTGCGCCGGCGACCGTTTTCCATTTGATTCCAGCAGGAAATCCCGCACCTCCGCGGCCGCGTAAACCGGACGCTATTAACGTCTCGACTATGGCTTCTGGGCCGATTTCTCGCGCCTTTGCCAATCCGATCCAGCCTGCTGTCGCGTAAAAATCATCCAGCGAAGTCGGTCGTGTTTTCCCTGCGCGCGCAAATGTTAAGCGGGTTTGCCGGGTAATGAAGGGATGGTCCGCAATTCTCCCGATTGATGGCGCGCTGCCGCTCAAGATTGCGGCAATTTGATCAGGCGAAACCGGCCCATAACCTACGCCGTCCATCTCTACCAAAGGCTCCAGCCAATGCATGCCCCAGCTTGAAACGCGCTCGACCTCGACGCCGGCTTTTTCAAAGGCTGCCGCTACCGCATCCGCCCCGCAGGCAATGGCAACGGCATCGTCGGAAATACGCGCTTTCACGCCGTTTCCATCAACGAAACGAGCCGTTCCTGATTTAGCCGGGCGTAGACTTGGTCGCCGATCATCGCCGCCGGTCCGACCGAACACAGGCCGAGGCAATAGACAGCCTCAATTCTCACGCGGGTTTGGCTGTCGGCCTGCGGGACCAATGCTTCAACGCCGCGGGCCTTGCAGGCTTCGGCGCGGCACAGTTTTATGACTGGCCGGGTATCGGATTCCTTGCGGAAATCATGATAGAAACTGACCACACCATACACCTCGGCGCGGGTAAGATTAAGCGCATGCGCTATTTCGCGCATCGCATCTTCGCTGACATGGCCGAATATTCTTTGCACATCATGCAGGATTGGCAGGAGAGGACCCTCGCTTCCCTCATGTTCGGCCAAGATGTCAGCGATATTGGTCATTCAGTAGACCACGACGCTTCTGATGCTTTTGCCTGCGTGCATGAGGTCGAACGCCTTGTTGATATCCTCAAGTCCCATGACATGGGTAATCATCGGGTCGATTTCGATCTTGCCGGTCATATACATGTCCACAATCTTG
>JANNQI010000041.1:0-18812 GCA_031400695.1 Sphingomonadales bacterium
TCGCCTTCGCGTTCTGGTTTCCACGGGGCGAAGCGGAGATAATCTTCGCGCTCCTCTGGTGTGGTGCCGACGCGGTGGAGGATCGAGAGCGAGATGACCTCGTCACCCTTGGCCAGCTTCATCGCGCGTACCCCGGTCGAATTGCGGCTCTGGAATTCGCGGATGTCGTCGGCGGCAAAGCGGATCGCCTTGCCGTTGCGACTGGCGAGCAAAACGTCGTCGTCCGCCGTTAGCAATTCGACGCCAATCAATTTGTCGTCGGCATCCTCGCCTTCGAACTTCATCGCGATCTTGCCGTTACTCGGCACATTAGCAAAGGCATCCATGCTGTTGCGGCGGGCATAGCCCTTGGCCGTGGCGAACACGACGCTTAGGCCGCCCCATTCGGCCTCATCCTCGGGCAAAGTGAGGACGTTGGAAATGACCTCGCCTTCGCCCAATGGCAACAGGTTGACCATTGGCCGCCCGCGCGTCTGCGGCCCGCCTTCGGGCAGTTTCCAGACCTTCAGGCGGTACACCTTGCCGATGTTTGAGAAAAATAGCACCGGCGTGTGGGTGCTGGTTACGAACAGTTCGGTGACGGCATCCTCTTCCTTGGTCGCCATGCCCGCACGGCCCTTGCCGCCGCGGTTCTGCGCGCGGAAGGTCGCGAGCGAGGTGCGCTTGATATAGCCGGCATGGGTGACGGTCACGACCATCTCCTCGCGTTCCATCAGGTCTTCGTCGTCTAGGCCATCCCAACTCGCGGTGATTTCGCACAGACGCGGGGATGAAAATTCGGCGTCAATCGCGACAAGTTCTTCGCGGAGCACGGCATAAAGCTTCACGCGGTCGCCCAATATTGCGAGATATCCTTCGATATCGACCGCAAGACCCGATAATTCCTTGCCAATTTCGTCACGGCCAAGCGCCGTTAAACGGTGCAGGCGCAGTTCTAGGATGGCGCGGACTTGCAATTCGGACAGTTGATAGCTGTCGCCGCCGATGTCTGCTTCGACCGCTTCTACCAGCTTTATATAAGGGGCAATCTCGGCAATCGGCCATTCTCGCGCCACCAAGGCTGCGCGCGCGTCAGCGGGACTGGCCGAACCGCGAATGATGCGCACGACTTCATCGAGATTGGTGACCGCGACCACCAGCCCGAGCAACAGATGCGCGCGTTCGCGGGCCTTGTTGAGCTCGAACTTGGTCCGCCGCGTGATGACAATTTCGCGGAAATCGACAAACGCGACGATGATATCCTTCAGGTTCAGAACCTCCGGACGGCCACCGCGAATCGCGAGCATATTGGCGGGGAAGCTCGATTGCGCGGGGGTGTGACGCCAAAGCTGGTTGAGTACGACATCGGGCGTGGCGTCGCGCTTCAGGTCGATGACGATACGGATGCCCTTGCGACTCGATTCGTCGCGAATGTCGGACACGCCCTCGATGCGCTTGTCCTTGGCCGCTTCTGCCATTTTTTCGACCAGGCCCGATTTGCCCACCTGATAGGGGATGCTGGTCAGGACGATGGAGCGGCGGTCGTGTTTGCCTTCTTCGATCTCGTGCCGCGCGCGCTGCATGATCGAGCCTTTGCCCTCGCGGTAGGCCGCGCGCGCGCCGCCAGTCCCCAATATCAGCGGTGCGGTGGGAAAATCGGGGGCAGGGACGATTTCGATCAGCTCATCGATCGTGATGAGAGGATTGTCGATATAGGCAAGGCACGCCTTGATGACTTCGCCGAGATTGTGCGGCGGAATGTTAGTCGCCATGCCGACCGCGATGCCACCCGCGCCGTTGACGAGCAGGTTGGGGAAGCGCGCGGGCAGGACGGATGGTTCTTCGCGGCTGCCGTCATAATTGGGCTGGAAGTCGACCGTGTCCTTGTCGAGATCGCCCAGCAGCGAGTTAGCAACCTTGGCTAACCGCGCCTCTGTATAGCGCATCGAGGCGGCGGGATCGGGGTCGACCGAGCCGAAATTGCCCTGACCATCGATCAACGGCACGCGCATCGCCCAATCCTGCGCCATGCGAACGAGCGAATCGTAAATCGCGCTGTCGCCGTGCGGGTGGTAATTGCCCATGACGTCGCCGACGATCTTGGCCGATTTGCGGTACGGACGGCCAGCGACAAAGCCGCCTTCCTGGGATGCGAACAATATGCGGCGGTGGACGGGCTTCAGGCCGTCACGCACATCGGGTAGCGCCCGCGATACGATGACCGACATGGCGTAATCGAGATAACTCGACTTCATTTCATCGACAATGTCGACGGGTGAAATATCGGAGGGGTCTAGAGTGGCATTATCATCGCTCACGCCGCGAAAATCCTTATATTTTTTGAATTGCCCGACCCTAGACGCATAGGACGCAAATAGCCACCCGCACGGCCCTCAAAAGCACGATTTTAGACAAGTTTTCCACAGATTCGCGGCTATGGCGTGATGACGGTCCCGTCATAGGCGAAAAGCAGGCCCGATTGCTCTGGATTCAGGCCTTCGAGGACATCTAGAAGCTGCCTCGCGGCCAGCGAGGGCGTGAACCGTTCATGCGCTGGATTGCCCTTGAAAGGGCCGCTCAGCTCCGTCTCGACCGTGCCGGGGTGCAGACCCACGATTATCGCCTGCGGGTTTTTGCGTTGCCACTCAATCGAGATATTGCGGACGAGCATATTGAGCGCTGCCTTTGACGCGCGGTAGCTGTACCATCCGCCCAGGCGGTTGTCGGATATGCTGCCGACGCGGGCGGAGAGTATGGCAAGGCAGATGCGGCGATCGCGCGGCATTAAAGGTAGGAAATGTTTGGCAATCAGAGCCGGGCCAACGGCGTTCAGGCGGTAGTTCTCGACCATCCATTCGGGATCGAGTTCGCGCAAGGATTTCTCGGGGCCTTTGCGGTCCTTGTGCAATATACCTGTGGCGACGATGATGAGGGACGGCGAAATCCCGTGTGTTGCCAGCATGGAAGCTGCTGTGGCAATGCTGCTTTCGTTGAGCAGGTCGACGGCCGGAGCACTACGCCGCGACAGGGCCTCGACCCGGGAATATTGCGGACTAACTGCCAGTTCTTTGACCAGTGCCCCGCCGATGCCGCCGCTCGCGCCAAAAATGATCGCGCTGTCGCCTTCCACTTTCACTCCAACAAAATCATTCAACCGCAATTCATGCGTTCAACGCTAATTGCACATTGTCGGCCAGATACCTATAGTCGCAGCCTATGAAGGCAATAAGGCCAAAACCCCTAGTATCGCGGAGAGTAGAATGAATTTCGTTTCCAAATTTGCCATGGCGCTGTCGCTCGCCGGTCTTTCGATGGTTTCGGCGCAGGCAGTTGCCCAGGAAAAGCCAAAGAAGGAAAAGAAGGGGAAGGAGGCTGCGGCCCCAGTGGCCCCGAAGCGTAATTATTCCAAGCCGTTCATCGCGGCATTTACCCCCGTTCTGGACAAGCTGAACAAAGCCAAGGACCCTGCTGGCGCGAAGGCCGATTTTCCTACGGTCGTAGCTGCGATTGGCAATGATGATGACCGGTACGAGGCAGGGATATTGGCAATCAATATTGGTGCCGGGCTCAAGGATCTGGTGTTTCAGGAGCAGGGTATCGATCTGTTGCTGGCATCGGCCACTACTCCAGCCAACATCAAGACTGAATATACCTTTCGCAAGGGTGCAATTGCTTATGATAGCAAGAAATACCCGGACGCTGAAAAACTGATGACCGATGCCTATAATCAGGGGCACCGGGCCAACAATGTTGAATTTCTGATTTCGAATTCGCAGGCGCAACAAGGCAAGGATGCCGATGCAATGGCCTGGCTCGGTAAGGCAATTGAGGCAGACAGAGCCAAGGGAACAGTCAACAAAGCTTATTATGTTCGGGCTGCAAATCTATCTGCTAAAACGAAAAACTATGCAGGTGCTGCAAATTGGTACAAGCAACTGCTAGCAACCGAGAATAACGCCGATTATTGGCACGACGCTTTGGCCTTTTTTGATCGTTCGCTTACTCTTAATCCCGAAGAGTCGCTCGATTTGATGCGATTGATGCGGGTAACTAACGGCCTGCGTTTTCAGCAGGAATATGCGCAATATCTCGATAGCTTAAGCTACATCGGCGTGCGTTACCCCGCGGAAGCAGTTTCGGTGCTCGATGAGGGTTTCGCTAAAGGCGTTATTTCCCGCAATAATGTGACTTTTAGCGAGAAATATAACGAAGCCAAAGGCCGGCTAGCCGAGGATACCCGCACTTTGCCGGGGACAATCGCGCCCGCCAAGGCTAGCCCGAAAGGAATGCTGGCATCGCTGACCGCGGATTCTTTCTACTCGCACAAGGATTACAAGACCGCGAAAGAACTTTATGAAGCTGCCCTTTCCAAGGGGCCAGTGCTTGACAAGGACGGGAAAGATCAGACCGACCGTGCGCGATTCCGGCTCGCCATGTCTAAGGTAATGCTGGGTGACAATGTCGGGGCCAAGGCCGATTTTGCGATGATTACGGGCGCAAATCGGAAAGCGATCGCTGAATATTGGAACATGTATATCGACCATATTTCGAAGGCACCGGCTGCACCAGCGGCGCCTGCTGCGACTTAAGCAGTACGATCTATCCAAGTTTAAAGGGAGGCTTCGGGCCTCCCTTTTTTTTGGCCTTTTTTACGCAGCCGGAATGGGAACGCCTGGTTCATCTTTCGCGGTGCGGATGGTGAGCGATGTTTTCACGCTGCTCACATTTGGTGCTGAGGTGAGCTGCGAGGTCAGAAATTCTTGAAACGACTGAAGGTCGCGCGCTACAATCTTAAGAATAAAATCTATTTCACCGTTGAGCATATGGCATTCTCGCACATCGGGAAGCGCACGGACATGTTGCTCGAATGCTTTCAAATCATCCTCTGCCTGGCTCTTCAGGCTAACCATCGCAAACACGGTGATCGTATAGCCCAGCGACCCGGCATCGATGTCGGCATGGTAGGATTTGATTGTCCCAGATTGCTCTAGCGCCCGCATACGGCGCAAGCAGGGCGGTGCGGTCAGCCCGACTTTGGTCGCCAGATCCACATTGGTGATGCGACCGTCTGCCTGCAATTCGGCCAAAAGCTTCAAATCTATCGCATCAAGGTTCATATTGGCCATGTTCGTGATATATCCATTTCCATTCCGTCCCGCCGTTATAATAATATTATAGCCCAATGCAATTGTCCCATAGTGTGACGTCTAAATTTTGCCGCTTTCGCGGGGAACAGGACGGGTATATCGACGACAGCCACAGGGATAACTTGCCGTTAGGAATATTTACTTTTGCGCTTCGACGATCGCCTCGAAACTGCTTTGCGTCAGGCAGACGACAGCGAATTTGCAGCAGCGTCAAAATGGCAGCAGTTGGTCGATATCCTTGCGCAAAGCCCGCAGGACTTCGATTTAGATTACGTTGCAGCCGGTTTGCGGAAAGTCCGTGAATTTCTCTCCCTCGTTCCGCCACAGACCCGCGAACAATGTGTGACGTCCCTCAGCGGCCGAATCCAGTCGTCTCCGCTTGTCCTGCTACTGGCCGGAGACATTCCCTCCGTTGCATCGGCAGCGGTCAGCGGCGCAAGGCTTAGCGATACCGAATGGGCGGAAATCGTACCCGCAATGCCTACGCGGGCACGAGGGTTTTTGCGCAACCGGGCAGATTTAGGCCCTGAAACACGCCGAGCGCTTGTGATATGGTCATCGGCGGATTTTGTATTGCCGGTTCCGCCGTCGACTGAAGCGTCCAACGGCGTGCAAATCCGCGATATCGTTGAACGCATCGAGCGTTTGCGTAGCGAACGTGAAACCCGCGACGCGCCATATCTGCCCTATTCCGAAGATGATTTCGCCGACTTTCCCGCGCGTATCGATGAAATTCGTTTCGAAACAGACGAAAATGGGACGGTTAGCTGGATTGAAGGGGCGCCGCCAGGCGCTGTCGTCGGGGTTGATATTGCCGAACCCGCCTATGACGACGGACCGGGGCCGGACGCATATGGCGCGGCAGCATTTCGCCAGCGGATGCCGCTCGAAAATGCCCGCATGCGGCTGTGCGGTGCTGAGATGATAGCAGGCGACTGGCGGATCAACGCCGCACCGTTCTTCGATCCCGTGAGCGGGCGATTCAATGGCTATCGCGGCATCTTTCGTCGGCCGACAATAGCCGAAAGCCCGTTGATTCAGCCTGATAGCACTTCGAATTCTGACCATGTCCAGCAACTGGTGCACGAATTGCGCACACCCTTGGGTGCCATTATCGGTTTTTCGGAGATTATCGAGCAGCAACTTTTTGGCCCGGTCACCGAAGACTATCGTCTGCTGGCGCGCAACATCTTGAATGATGCAGAGCGGTTGCTTGCCGGCTTTGACGATCTGTCGATGGCGGCAAAAATCGAATCTGGACAAATGAGTTTTGCCGACGGAGTTACCGATTGCGATTGGCTGGCCGTCAGACTTGCCGACCGGCTACATGGACTGAGCGAACTTTTAGAAGTTACCTTAAACCTTGTGCAAGCACATCCGGTGCGGGCTTATTCCGTTGATGCCGATACTGCTGAACGTATGTTTTCTCGGCTGCTGTCTGCCGTCATTATTGGCTGCGAGCCCGGCGAAATTCTCGATGGCCGTTTTCGGACCGAGCCTGGACCGAATGCCGTCAACCGCTTTGTTTTGACGTTACCGCGCAAACTGCTAAAAATGGAGGAGTCCGAGCTATTCGGATCGGGACCAAGCAGTTTTGATGAAGTCGATGAAGCACCTCTGCTGGGGTTAGGCTTTTCGTTAAGGCTGGTACGCAGTCTTGCCCGAAATGTCGGCGGGGATTTACGATTTTACAATGAAGGGCTGATATTGAGTTTGCCAGCGGTCAGCAACGGCCAAACTGGGTTTAGAGACGAAGAGCGAGAATGACGTGCTGGCGCAAGGAGGATCGGGCATATATTTCAAACCTGATCTTGCCGCGAAAAGCGCCTTCGATGCTGCCGACCTGTCGGCTCTTGGCGGTCCTAGTTTTGTCCTGACCGTCGACACCGAAGAAGAGTTCGACTGGACCAAACCGTTCTCGCGCAGTGGCTTCGGTACCGACCATTTGAAGTCGGTTCCGCGATTTCAGTCGCTTTGCGCTGATCATGGTGTGAAGCCATGCTATCTTGTCGATTATCCCATCACCGAGGACGCCTTCGGAATGGAATTACTCGGGGGCTATGCCGAATCCGGACAGGCTGAAATCGGCGTGCAGTTGCATCCCTGGGTCAATCCACCGTTCGACGAAGAATTGTCGGGCTTTAACAGCTACGCCTGCAACCTGCCCGAAACCCTTGAAAGGGCGAAGCTTTCTGCGCTTTACGGCGCTGTCGTCGGGCGCCTTGGCATAAGGCCTGATATTTATCGCGCCGGGCGCTATGGTGCAGGACCGAATACGGCGGCCATTCTAGCCGATCTGGGGATTGCAATTGACAGTTCGGTTCGCTCGCGTTTCAACTATGCTTCGCAAGGAGGGCCGGACTATACGCACCATCCGGTTGCTCCTTATTGGGTCGAACGAGGCAGGTTGCTTGAACTGCCGCTGACGACCGTCTTTGGCGGGGCAATGCGCTCTGTCGGCAATATCGTATTTGGCGAATGGTTCGCGTCGCAGCCGGCGCGTTCGATGCTCGCTCGATCCGGACTGGTGGAGCGCATCGCATTGACACCCGAAGGCATTTCGCTTGCAAAAGCACTCCAAGGTATCGACATTGCCCTTGCAGAAGGCGTTCCGGTCCTCAACTTATCCTTTCATTCACCCTCGCTAGCGGTTGGACATACGCCCTATGTCCGTGATGAAAGCCAACTAGAGTCGCTGTATGACTGGTTTGAAGGCGTGTTTTCGCATCTGCAGTCATTGGGTGTTCGGGCGGTGACGGTGGCTGAAATCAAGTCTGCAAGCGGAATTAAACTCCGGGGCTGACATAAACGCTTGCCAGCGCCGCATTAGTTCCGCTATCGGCGCGCTCACGATTGGCTAGCCGGTCGGGGCCTGTAGCTCAGCTGGTTAGAGCTGGCCGCTCATAACGGCTAGGTCGGGGGTTCGAGTCCCTCCGGGCCCACCAGCCTTTGCCCTTTCAGGGCTATGGCTGGCAGGCCAGCCAGTGGAAAGTCATTGCTTGTCCGCCGAAGCCCTTGGGCCTAGGTGGATTGTACCAGTCGGGGAGTAGCGCAGCCTGGTAGCGCATCTGGTTTGGGACCAGAGGGTCGCAGGTTCGAATCCTGTCTCCCCGACCATTATTTGAAAACCACGGTTTTCTGAGGCTTGAGCCAGTCGCGTCGTAACAGTCTTCGTAGCACTTTTCGTAACAAAGACAGTTGAAAATGTACGCTGTTTTTTCAGTCTTCGTTTGTTGTCCATATTTTCCGCTACTTTCTAAACAGTTTGGGCGTGTGGTAATCTACCGTCGGAAATTCTTCGGACTAGTTTTAGGCATATTGCACCGGTCACTTTGATGACGGATGAAAGTCCCTAGACCGATACGTTTTGCTCAGTAAGCCATGGACATTGAATTCATGAATGGTCGCAATGGCATCATTGAAGTGGAATGGGCGATGAGCTAGTCTTACGCATGAAATTGTTTCGCCGCCCCCAATTCAAAGGAGTAACGCGCGCGTTGCTGGTGCTGCTAATGGTAACACTTGCGGGGCGCTCCGAAGCCAATTGTTTCCTGATGACACCCGAACCAATCGTCCAAAGCCAGGTGATGGCTGATTGTGCGGATATGGATTCTGATTCAGTTAACTCGCAGCACCCCTCGCCGCTTCATCATTCGGATAAGGAGCAAGCGGGAATGTGCCACCTTGGTTGTCCCGTCCTGTTGACTTTTGCTGAAGCCAAAAATGGTTATGCAGGGCTGCTATCGCCGACATATGTTCCTGAATCAGCACCCGTGCTGGCCGGCATAAGCGACATTCCCCAAACGCCTCCTCCACGATTTGGCTGAGTTATTTTTAATCAATCAAAATCATGGAGAATTTTATGAATATGAATATGAAAATGCTAATCGGCGCAATGGCGCTGACCCTTTCCGGCGCTGCCTTTGCCGCAGAACCAACCCCGCCTGCACCCAAGAAGGAATGCTGCTGCAAAAAGGGTGAGGACGGCAAAATGGCTTGTTGCAAAGACGAGGCCAAAGATGCCGAAAAGTCAGGCCATGAAGGCCATGACATGGGCGATATGAAAACCAAATAAGCGCGAGTGTTCGGGGGCGATCACGTTGCCCCCGAATATTCCCAACTCGAAAAGATGGAGTTCACCCATGAAAAAACTGATCCTTACGCTTGCCTTGTTTTCAACATCATCAATGGCGGCAAATGACATCGTGATGCACCGCGACCCTGGTTGCGGGTGCTGCGAAAAATGGGCAGCAAAAGTGCGTCAGAAATTTGGTCGCGAAGTTAAAATTGTCGATGATGCCAACCGTGCCGCAATCCACAAACGTATAGGTATGCCTGCCAGTCTGGCTTCGTGCCACACCGCAATCATCGACGGGATAGTATTTGAGGGCCATGTGCCAATAGCCGATATGAAGCGCTTGCTCGCCGCCAAAACCAAAGGTGTTCGTGGGCTGGCTGTTGCCGGAATGCCATTGGGATCGCCAGGTATGGAAGCTCCCGGCTATCCGGCGGATCGCTATAATGTTGTTGCTTTTGGTTCCGGCAAGACGAGCATATTTGCCCGGCATTAAGCGCTGTAATCGTTGACACTTAATAGCCGAATGATGGCTTGAGGATCGCCATACGGCGACGATACCTCGGCGATCCAATGGAGACTATTATGACCAAATATCATGCAGCAACCGTCGCGTTTCTCTTTGTCATGCCCGCAGCATTTGCAGCACAATCTTCAACTGCTGCCGATGCCGTGGACGCATGTTGCGCGGCGCTCGACTCTTGCTGCGAAGAAGTGATGGACTGCTGCGACGATTGATTTAGCTTCCGATAACAGGTGCCCGGTCATCGGATCGGGCATCAAATCTTCTGCCTAAATGTCCTTAGCCTACCTTTCGGAAAGTGCTGAACTGGAATTTCTCAACATTGCCACCCGGTGTGACGTGATCGTAACCTGACGATCACGCGCCCAATCGGCGGTAATCAACTGTAAAACTCGTTCGGCCCCGCCAGCCCCAAGTCCAGCGATTTCTTGAAGAAATCATCCCTCGATGGGGACTAAGTTCGCTGCTCCGCGTTTACACCGCAAATCACGCATCGACGCGATGCCGAGTTGAAGCTTGGCACGGTGGAGAAGGCGCTGCATGATGGTAATCGCAAATGAGGCAAACATTTATGGAAAAGGAAATCGAACTGAAACTAGAAATGACCGGCGAAGCCGCCGATCAGATCGAAGCTTCTGGGTTGCTGGTGGGCGATCCCAAAATCACGCAGCAAAAATCGATCTACTTCGACACGCCCGATGGAAAGCTAAGGAAAGCAGGTCTTTCGCTACGCATTCGCCAGTCGGACGGCAAGCGCATCCAGACGGTCAAGGCGGATCAAGGCAGCGCAGCCGGTCTGTTCGCGCGGTCCGAATGGGAGCAATCCGTCAACGACGACGTGCCCATCCTTGACGACAGTGCGCCGATCCGCGCGCTACTCGGCGAAGCAACCGATGCCATCACATCCGTTTTCGAGGTCAGGATCGACCGGTACACCTGGCTCATGAATGAAAGCGGCACATCAATCGAATTGGTACTGGACCGCGGCGAGGCCGTCGTCTGCGAGCGTCGGTCCTCGATTTGCGAGATCGAACTCGAGTTAAAGAGCGGCGACCCTGCCGCGCTGTTCGCGCTCGCGCGCAAAATCGATGCGGCTGCACCCGCGCGACTTGGCGTGCTGACTAAAGCAGAACGAGGCAATCGACTGACCAGGCCGCTTGAGACAGTAGCCAAGGCGGAGCCGGTGGAGCTCGCCAATCACATCTCGACGGAGGAGGCGTTTCGAACGGTCGCGAACTCCTGCGTCCGGCATTTCCGACTCAATGAAGCGATCTTTCTTGTGGACCGTAACGCGGCGGCACTGCATCAGTCTCGGGTCGCGATACGAAGGTTGCGATCGGCCTTTTCGATATTCAAGCCGATGATTGGCAATGCAGGAGCGGATCTACGTGAAGGTTTTCGCTGGCTAGCTTCAGAACTTGGCGACGCGCGGAATCTGGACGTGTTGCTCGAGCGCACTGGGCCCGGGCAGTTACGCGATCGAATCGTCGTAGCGCGCGAAACCGCCTACGACCGGGTCTGCGAGGTGCTCTCTTCGCCGCGCGTGCGCCTGCTCTTGCTCGACTTCGCCGAGTGGGCGGCAGGCGACACGTGGGTAGGCTCGTTTGTTGGCGATGCTGGCCGCGATCGGTCTGCCCGCAAATTCGCGATCAAGGCGCTCAATCGTTTTCGCCGAAAGGTGAAAAAGGATGGGCGCGACCTGGCCAACGCAGACGATGGGGTGCGGCACGAACTTCGCAAGGATGCCAAGAAGTTGCGGTACGCGGCAGAGTTCTTTGCCAGTTTGTTCGACAGCAAGGGCGAGAAACGTCGCTACAAGCGCTTTGTCAGGGCGCTCCAGGCGCTCCAGGACCAGCTCGGGTCCCTTAACGATCTCGCGACGGCACCGGCGGTGTTGGAAAAATTGGGCATGACAAACGATGTTGATGCGCGCGAGCTATTAGCCAGCGGTAAGAAAATAAACCTCCTGAGCGCGGCCGAAAAGAGCCATAGCGAATTCACCGACATCAAACGATTTTGGAAATAGGTTGTTTGGAAGGTGACAAATGGTGAAATTCGTACGCCGTAGTGGATGAACAGACCGCAGTTTTCGCAATCCGACATCGGCTAGTAAATGGCGCAAATTTTATCGGTAGTCGCCGAAACGGAAGCCCCATTGCGGCGCCCGCGTTCCCTAACGCTGACCTTGATTGGACCGGACCAGATTCTAGGGGGCAAGCTCGAACACGCGCCAGACGAGCGTCGAGATAAGAATCACCAGACTTGCCAGTAACGCAGTTGCTGCGAGCCCGCCGGCACGCAGGCGGGCGTTGGCTAGGACTATGGCAATCTTGAAGGTCATGTTTACTGCGACCGTGCCGCCAAGGGCAAGTGCGGCAATTGCAGGATTCACCGATCCACGTGGCAGGCCACCCAAGGTCACGATTGCGGCATCAACGTCAAAGCTCCCGGCTATAAACAGCGACCACGCGCCGCCCGCCTCACCAAACCTGAACTGGGCCCAACGTACCAGTAGCGAGGCCGCACCCATTGCAAACAGGAAGCCCAGCGCGGGGAGCAGTTCGAACGGCTTTTTCATGGGCTGGCTGGTGATGCCGCTACTCGTTCGCTCGAACCGCCACGTGACAGCCGAAACGGCAAACGCGGCGAACACTGCTGGGGCAAGCAGCCAGAGTAACGGCAGCGCTGCCGCGGGTGCGAGAATGGTGGTTAGTACCAAGACCCGCACATACATCACTGCACTTGCGAGGGCGATGCCAGTGGCGAACGGGCCTGTGTCTGTTTCGCGGAGCCTTGTTGCAAGCGCCGCAGTGACAGCGGTCGAAGAGTATGTTCCGCCGATCAGCGCAGCGATGATTGTTCCCTTGTTCTTGCCGATCACCCGGCTCGCGACATAGGCGACAATGGAAAATCCGATAATCAAGACAAGGACCAGCCAGAGCTTGAACGGGTTCCATGCGTCATAGGGTCCATATTGTGCATTGGGAAGGAACGGCAGGACCGCGACCGCGATGATCGCAAACCTGGCAATAGCCTGGACCTCAATTTGGTCCAGTGAACGTAGCAGGTTATGCGCCTCGTTACGCATTGCCAGAACGAAAGTGGTTAGCGCCGCCCCTGCAACCGCGAATGCCATATGGCCAGCACCGCCGAGCAGGCCCAGGGCCAGGGTAATCATAGCGGCGACCATCGTGGTAGCGTCGCGCTTGCCGGTCTTGGCCTGTTGGCGCAGAAAGCCGGCGACAAGAAGCGCAACCAGGCCACCAAGCATTATTGCCGCCATGGCAGTGGAAACTTCTTGTGCGATCAATGCGACCAGGCTGCCAAAGCCGCCGATCAGGGTGAATGTCCGCACGCCTGCCACCCGCGTACCATCCGCCTCTCCGCGCTGCCGCCATCCGCGTTCAACGCCGATCAGCAAGCCGGATGCCACCCCGGCTAGCAAGGACATTAACAACGACGTACCGAAGAGCGTTTCACTGAAGTGCACACTCCCCGTTAACCCAAGCCGGACAGCCTTGCCAGCATTGCGCCGACTATCGCATCAATTACCCGGACCAGGCCATCCAGCCCGAGAAATCCTCGGTTCGAAAGGGCCTGAAAACTACAACATTCCTGCCATTGGCGTGCAAGTGCACCATCGCCGGCTTTCGAGGAGCACTCATGCCTAGCTGAACGGCAGAATAGTTAGCGGAAGTTTCCATGCAGCATCGGAATCGTTTGTAGCTGCTTCCGCCAACATCTCAGCCACTCCGCCGTCGATTAACACTTCGTAATCGCTGCTTTAAAATCAAGATGGCTAGGTTCCGCTGTGCCCCACCGAGTTTGCCATCCCAAACGGATAGATAATCGTTTGAAAGCATTCGAGGTTTTAATTTGAAGAAAAATCCAATCAACGGAACATTTTCATCCGGCGCGGGTTTGCTCTTTTGCATTGTTTTCAATTGGGCAGCGCAGGGGGGTTTTATAACTATGCCAAATTCACGCCAGATGCCGAACTGATGGCAGCCATCCTTATTGTTGAAGACGATGTTTTTATTCTCGAGAGCCTTGGATGGATACTCGAAGATTTGGGCCACAACTCGCTGGCTGCGAGCGACCTTGCCGGAGCGCTTGTGCACCTTGTATCACCGCACCCAATTGACGCGCTGTTCGTGGATATCCGGCTCGATGCCTTGGCATTTGGTGGATATGACGTGGCCAATCAGGCGATTGGGCTCAGGCCCCTTTTGCCTGTGCTCTACACGTCGGGCAGCTCGCTTACCCAGGATATGACTGAGCGGTTTGTCCCTGGCGGCCGCTTCCTGCAGAAGCCCTATTCTCCCGATCAGGTCGAATCGTTCCTCACAGAGATTCTTCACTAGCATTTTCAAGACCAGCCGGAATCTTCGCAGAGGTCACGGACCAACATCGAGTCAGGATATGTCATCACCCATACACCACCCGAGGCGGCCGCAAATAAAGTGCCCTATTCCACTTTCGGCACCGTCGCAGGACAAACTGAAGAGTCTATCGTCAAGGCGGACGCGCTGCAGCGGGCCATCTTCAACAGCGCCAACTTCTCCAGCATCGCCACCGACGCCAAGGGCGTAATCCAGATCTTCAACGTCGGGGCGGAGCAGATGCTCGGCTATGCCGCTGCCGAAGTAATGAACATGATTACCCCGGCGGATATTTCGGATCCGCAAGAGCTAATCGCTCGCGCCCAGTCGCTAAGCTCGGAGTTGGAAACACCGATTACGCCGGGTTTCGATGCGCTGGTGTTCAAGGCCTCGCGCGGCATCGAAGACATTTACGAGCTGACCTATATCCGCAAGGACGGCACGCGGTTTCCAGCAGTCGTTTCGGTCACTGCGCTGCGCGATGCCGCGGGCACGATCATCGGTTATCTGCTGATCGGCACCGACAATACCGCGCGCAAAGCAGCCGAAGAGGCGCTGTTGCAGGCCGGGGCCCTGCAGCGCGCGATCTTCAACAGCGCCAACTTCTCCAGCATTGCCACCGATGCGCAAGGCGTGATCCAGATCTTCAATGTCGGGGCCGAACGCATGCTCGGCTATGCGGCGGCCGAAGTGATGAACACCATCACCCCGGCAGACATTTCGGACCCGCAGGAGCTGATCGCCCGCGCACAGGCGCTAAGTGCAGAGCTCGCCACTGCCATCACGCCCGGCTTTGAGGCACTGGTGTTCAAGGCCTCGCGCGGCATCGAAGACATCTACGAGCTCACTTATGTCCGCAAGGATGGCACGCGGCTTCCAGCAGTTGTTTCAGTCACCGCACTACGCGACGGACTCGACGAGATCATTGGCTACCTGCTGATCGGCACCGACAACACCGCGCGCAAGCTCGTCGAGCAGGAGCAGCAGCAATCCGACCAGCGCCTGCGCGACCAACAATTCTACACACGCTCGCTGATTGAATCGAACATCGACGCGCTGATGACCACCGATCCGGCGGGCATCATCACTGACGTCAACAAGCAGATGGAAGCACTGACCGGGTGCACCCGCGACGAATTAATCGGGGCTCCGTTCAAGGATTGCTTCACCGATCCTGACCGCGCCGAGGCCGGAATAAAAAGGGTGCTCAACGAAAAATCGGTCACTGACTATGAGCTCACGGCAAGAGCCCGCGACGGCAAGCAGACCGTGGTCTCCTATAACGCCACCACATTCTACGATCGCAATCGGACGCTGCAGGGGGTTTTTGCCGCCGCGCGTGATGTTACCGAGCGCAAGCGCTTCGAGCAGGAGCTGCAATTGGCCAAGGCCGCGGCCGAAAGCGCCAGCCGGACCAAGTCAGACTTCCTCGCCAGCATGAGCCACGAGATACGCACGCCGATGAATGCGATCATGGGCATTGCCGATCTGCTGGCCAAGACATCGCTCACCCCCGAACAGGACAAATATGTCCAGATATTCCGCCGTTCGGGTGATAACTTGCTCAATCTCATCAACGACATCCTTGATCTGTCGAAAGTCGAGGCGGCGCAGCTCGATCTCGAACAGACCGGCTTCTCGCTCGGCGATCATCTTGAGAAAGTGATCGAGATGGTGCTGCCGCGCGCACAGGAGAAGAGCCTCGTCCTGCTTTGCGAAATTGCCCCGAGCGTTTGCAATGACCTCGTCGGTGATCCGACGCGGCTGCGGCAGGTTCTGCTGAATCTGCTCGGCAATGCCATCAAGTTTACCGAGTCCGGCCACATCACACTCACAGTGGAACCGGATCGGGACTGCACGGTTCCGACCGCCTTGCGGTTTACCGTCACGGACACCGGTATCGGCATTGCTGACGAAAAGCTCGCCAGCGTCTTCGAGCGTTTCGCCCAGGCAGATTCGTCAACGACGCGCCGGTTCGGGGGTTCCGGGCTTGGCCTGACGATCTCCAAACGGCTGGTCGAATTGATGGGTGGTCGCATCTGGGTTACCAGTGAAATCGG
This sequence comes from Sphingomonadales bacterium, assembly GCA_031400695.1. GTDB lineage: Bacteria > Pseudomonadota > Alphaproteobacteria > Sphingomonadales > Sphingomonadaceae > Sphingorhabdus_B. The sequence goes on from JANNQI010000041.1 coordinate 16,167, forward strand.
CAACGGCAGCACTTTCGGTTTCGCGGTCCCTTTCGAAATCTGGGCCACTGCCAACCGCCCGGTCGGCGCGCCAATCGGCACTGGCAGCAATGCGCCATTGCAACCCCTGCGCATTCTGATGGCAGAGGATTCGCCCGATAATTGCACCATCGCCTTGGCCTATCTCGAGGATACGCCCTATCAGATCGACGTGGCCGAAACCGGGCTAATCGCCTGCGAGATGTTTAAGGCTGGTCATTATGACCTGGTGCTGATGGACCGACAAATGCCGGTGATGGACGGATTGACCGCGACGCGGAAATTGCGTGCATGGGAGAAAGCCAGTGGTCGGACGCCAACTCCGATAATTGCCCTGACGGCTTCAGCCCTGAAGGGCGACCGTGAGACGTGTCTCGCGGCGGGTTGCACAGCCTATCTGACCAAGCCGATTAAACAGGATGTTTTGCTTCAGGCGATCAGGGACTATACTGCCGCCGGGACCCAGTCGTCGCGAGAGGATGGCCACCCAGACGCCGGAACTCAGCGATCTGCCCAGAAATTGGCGAAAAGGATCCCCGCATATCTGGAAAACTGCAGGCAAAATGCCACTGTCATGCGAGAGGCCCTCGACCGGGCTGACTTTGAAACCGTGACAATACTCGGGCACAACTTGCGAGGATCCGGAGGGGGGTTTGGTTATCAGGCAATCACCGACTTTGGCGCGGGTCTCGAGCAGGCTTCAGCGGACAACGACCTCGACGGAGCGCGCAAGCTGTTGAGTGAATTGTCCAGCTATCTGGATAGTGTTGAAATCGCTCTTTGATATCAGAAACAGCAATGGTTGGATTACTCGGCAAGATGTTTCTGCTGCTTCGTACCAATTCACGCTCTATAAAGATTAGCATTGTCCCAGGTGTAATTTGCATTAAGTTACAGTGCTATCGGTTGGGGGGCTTGGAATGGGGCAGGGGCAGCGACAGGGCGCCGTTCAACCGTTGCATAGCTGTGTCCATGTTTCGCTGTTTGGCGAATTCAAACTGAAGGCTGCTGACGGCAGTGAAATTCTGATTTCAAACCGCCGGGCGAGAGCGTTGCTGGCGGTGCTGAGCCTTAACGGCGACGAGGCCATCGACCGCGAGCATGTTAGCAAGCTGTTATGGCCCGGCCGGTTTGAAAGCCATGCGAGGGCGAGTCTGCGGCAATGTTTGCTTGACCTCGGCAAATTGCTTGATCCACTTGGTCCCGAGATATTGAACGTCACGCGCAACAACGTTTGCCTGAATGGATATGGGATCGCGACCGACCTTGGGGAGCTGGAAGCTGCCTTGGCCGACGGAAAAATTACCGATGCAGCAAGTCGAATATCAGCAATCGGTACGACTCCCTTGGTTGATCACATGGACTTTGGAGAAGCGTTCAATGTCTGGCTATCCAATCGCCGGCTGAAGGCGGAGCAGCGGCTGCAAATGGCGGTGGATACCGCGTTGGCAGAGGCGGCGCAGCGTGGCGATATGGAAGGTCATGCGGCGCTGGCAAAAGCATGGGCGCTTCGCAATCCATCGGCATTGCGAGTTGCTGCTGTTGCCATCGCTGAAACTAAGACGCGCATTGCGGTGCTGCCGTTTCAGGCGCTCAACGCCAAGGAAGGCTCGGATTATTTTGCAGACGGCATGGTCGATGAGATGATTACGACATTGGGTCAAGTGCCGCAACTGCTGGTGGCGGGCCGCACTTCGTCCTTTCATTTTCGCGATAGTGATATGACGTCGCCCGCAATTGCCGAAGCCCTGCGAGTTGCGCATTTGATCGAAGGATCGGTACAACGTCAGGGCGAGCAGGTCCGCATTTTTGTGCGTTTAATCGACGGCGTGACCGGCTTTGAAAGCTGGGGGCAGCGTTACGACGGATTGCTCGGCGACATCTTCGCGCTGCAGGGAACAGTTGCGCAAGCGGTAACGGCGGCGTTGGCTGAAAAGCTGGGTATATCGATGCAATCGCCGCTGGTGCGAGGGCTAACACACAGCAAAAAAGCCTATGATCTTTATCTGCAAGGCCGTGCGCTCAATGCAAGGCTTTGGGGCGACGGTGTTCTAACGCGTGCCGCCGAGTTGCTTGAGGAAGCAGTTATGCTTGATCCCAACTTTGCCGAAGCATGGGTATTGTTGGGTGATGTGCATCAACGCATGGGAATCTACCTCGCCGGCACCAACCAGACCGAAGCTTCAGCCAAAATGGCAGCTTGCGTTCGCAAGGCGATGGCGATCAAGCCCAATTTGGGGATGGCCTATGGATTGCTTGCGCTGCACCAAATGACCCAGAATAATATCGTTGGCTGTCTCGATTTGGGGTTTAAGGGGTATGAGGTTGAACCGAACAATCCGGCAGTAGCCGTGCGGCTCGGCGGACTGTTGCTGTTTTGCGGGTTGACGCGCCAAGGTATGCGTTTTGTCAACGAAGCGGTTGATCAAGACCCGGCCGACGGTCGCAATTACATGTTGCGTTCGGCGGGGAATCTGAATCTGGGCAATATCGACGCAGCCATCGCCGACGGGCAGCGCTGCGTCGATCTGGGCTTTCCATCAATGTGGCTGGGCGTCGCGCATGCCGCCGCAGGCCATCATGATGTCGCGGTCGATGCGTATCAGCAAACCCGGCATCTCATTGCCA
>JANNQI010000042.1:0-24824 GCA_031400695.1 Sphingomonadales bacterium
CAGAAACGTGAACAACGTTGCCGTCAACGCGATAACCCGCGCCATTTCTGCACGCGCAAAAAGACACGCCAGCGCACCGATCATCGGCACGGCGAGCATTACCGAGAGAATAGGAAAATCACCCGCGTTCATTTCGCTGCCACCATCATCCAGCTCATCATGCCGACAAGGCCGAGCAACATTACAAGCGCGTAAGTATAAAGATATCCCGACTGCATCCGCACCGCCATGCGACTGCTGAATGCGACCACCGCAGCCGAGCCATTGGGGCCGAAGCGATCGATGATACCGACATCGCCCTGTTTCCAGAACAGCCGACCAATCCAGAAAGCCGGACGGACGAATATCAGGTTATAAAGCTCGTCGAAATACCATTTGTTGAGGAAGAAGCGGTAGAGTGGCGCGAACATCGTCGCGAGCCGCTGCGGCGCATCTTCCGACCGCTGGTACATCATATAAGCTATGCCCAATCCGGTCAGCATCGCAATGGTCGACGACAGTTTCACCCACAACGGTACTTCGTGCATCGCGTGCATCAGATGCTCGTTGAAATAGAGTGTGCTGTTCGCCCAGAATTCCTTGCCGGTTTCGGCCTCGATAAAGCCGCCGTGGAACAGGAACCCGGCAAAAACCGCGCCGATGGCTAGCACGCCAAGCGGCACCAGCATCGACAACGGACTTTCATGCGGATGATAACCGCCGGTGCTGTCTTCTGCAGTTTCGGGCGTTTTGTGGACGCTGTGCTGAATATGCTCGCTTTCAATCCAGCGCGCTTTGCCGAAGAAGGTTAGGAACATCAGCCGCCAGCTGTAAAAACTGGTCAGAAGCGCCGCCAAAACGCCAATCGCAAAGCCGTACATATGATAGGTCGACCCACTCGCAAACGCGCTCTCGATAATTGCGTCCTTCGAGTAGAAGCCTGCAAAGCCGCCAACACCGACAATGCCAACGCCCGTAATCGCAAGCGTACCCGCCATCATGGCCCAGAAAGTCAGCGGGATATGTTTCCGCAAGGCACCATAATAACGCATGTCCTGCTCATGGTGCATGGCGTGGATGACCGAGCCTGCTCCAAGAAACAACAACGCCTTGAAGAAGGCATGCGTGAACAGATGGAACATGGCAACGCCATAAGCGCCGCTGCCCGCCGCAAAAAACATGTATCCAAGCTGCGAGCAGGTCGAATAGGCGATGACTCGCTTGATATCATTCTGCACCAGACCGACGGTGGCTGCAAAAATCGCGGTTGTCGCGCCGACGATGGTCACAACATCGAGCGCAAACTGGCTGGTCTCAAACAAAGGCGACAAGCGGCAGACCATGAAAACGCCTGCGGTAACCATCGTCGCGGCGTGGATCAGCGCGGAGACGGGCGTCGGCCCTTCCATCGCGTCGGGCAGCCATGTGTGTAGACCCAATTGCGCCGATTTCCCCATCGCACCGATGAACAGCAACACGCAGAGCAGGCTCATCGTATCGACGCGGTAGCCGAGGAAGCCGATGCTCGACCCAACCTTGTCCGGCGCGGCGGCAAGTATTTCGGGGATTGAGACCGTTCCGAACAGCCAAAACACACCAAAAATACCGAGCATGAAGCCCAAATCGCCGACGCGGTTCACAACGAACGCTTTGATTGCCGCCGCATTGGCGCTCGGTTTCTTGTACCAGAAGCCGATGAGCAGATAGGACGCGAGGCCAACGCCTTCCCACCCGAAGAACATCTGAACGAGGTTGTTGGCTGTCACCAGCATCAGCATCGCAAAGGTAAACAGCGACAGATAAGCGAAGAACCGCGGCTGATCGGGGTCTTCCTCCATATAGCCCCAGCTATACAGATGGACGAGTGCCGACACGGTGGTGATGACTACCAGCATAACCGCAGTCAGCGCGTCGACGCTCAGCTCCCAATCGAACTTTAGGGTGCCTGACTGCACCCATGTCATTACGGGCTCGACATAGGCTTTCTCGCTACCAGTCAGAAACCCGATAAAGATCGGCCAACTCAGCAGGCAGGCAGTAAACAGCCCGGCAGTCGTGATCGTCTTTGCCGCAACGGCGCCAATATACCGCTGGCCAAGCCCTGCGACCAAAGCTGCCAAAAGCGGCAGGAAAACGATGATATGGATCGAAGTCACTGGATGACTACCCCTTCATCCGGTTGGCATCATCGACGGCAATCGTACCGCGGCCACGGAAATAAATGACGAGAATTGCAAGCCCGATAGCCGCCTCGCTCGCCGCAACGGTCAGCACGAACATCGCGAATATCTGACCCGTGAGGTCACCCAGGAACGCACTAAACGCGACCAGGTTGATGTTCACTGCGAGCAGGATAAGCTCGATCGCCATCAGGATGATAATCACATTTTTCCGGTTCAGGAAAATGCCGAGCACGCCCATCACAAACAGGATCGAGCTGACCACCAGATAATGTTCGATACCGATCATAGCTCGACCCCCTGCCCGACCGGTTGATTGACATTGCGCGTTGCATCCTGAGGACGTCGCATGTTCTGGCTGGTGATGTTCTGGCTCTTGGCATTGTGGCTCTTGCGATGGGTCAGGACGATTGCCCCGACCATCGCGACCAAAAGGATCAGGCCAGCGCTTTCGAACAGGAAGATATATTTGCTGTAGAGCAGATTGCCGATGGCCTCGATATTCGGCACATCGCTGACCGCTGCCGACCCGTCGGGCGTCCCGAGTTTCACCGCGCCAGCGCGATAGGCACCAATACCCAGCACCAGCTCTGCCACCAACACCACCGCCAGCATCAGCCCCAAAGGAACGTTCTTCACGAAACCCGCCCGCAATTCGGCAAAATCGATATTGAGCATCATCACCACGAACAGGAACAACACCGCGACAGCGCCGACATAGACGATGACCAGCAACATCGCGATAAACTCTGCACCAATCAGCACCATCAGCCCTGCGGCGTTAAAGAACGCGACGATCAGCCACAGCACGCTATGCACCGGATTGCGGGCAAAAATAACCATCGCGGCAGACGCGATGAGCAAGGTGGCGAAGATATAGAAGGAGAGGACCTGAATCACGATGCGCCGCCCTTACCGATAGGCCGCATCGGCGGCAAGGTTCGCGGCGATGGCGCGTTCCCATTTGTCACCGTTATCGAGAAGCTTATCCTTGTCGTAGAGCAACTCCTCACGCGTTTCGGTCGCATATTCGAAATTCGGCCCCTCGACGATGGCATCGACCGGGCACGCCTCCTGACAGAAACCGCAATAGATGCACTTGGTCATGTCGATGTCGTAGCGCGTCGTGCGGCGGCTGCCGTCCTCGCGCGGTTCGGCCTCGATGGTGATCGCCTGCGCTGGACACACCGCTTCGCACAGCTTGCACGCGATGCAGCGTTCCTCCCCATTGGGATAACGCCGCAACGCATGCTCACCGCGGAAACGCGGGGAAAGCGGATTCTTCTCAAACGGATAATTCACCGTCGCCTTGGGCTTGAAGAAATATTGCAAGGTCAGCCAGTGCGCCTTGACGAATTCCCACAAGGTGAAGGATTTGATGAGATGGGCGATGGTGGTCATTCGAAATGCCCTATGTACATGAGATAGCCGCTCACCAAGAACACCCAGAACAGCGAAATCGGCAGGAACACTTTCCAACCAAGACGCATCAGCTGGTCATAACGGTAGCGCGGAACGGTCGCTTTAACCCAGGCGAAGATGAAGAACATCACGAGGATTTTGCCGAAGAACCAGATAATCCCCGGTACCATATACAGCGGCGCCCAATCGACCGGCGGCAAATGCCCGCCCCAGAACAGGATCGCGTTCAGCGCGCACATCAGCAGCACATTGGCATATTCGCCGAGCCAGAAGAGCGCGAAGGCCATCGACGAATATTCGGTTTGGTAACCGGCGACGATTTCGCTCTCCGCCTCGGTCAAATCAAACGGCGCGCGGGCGGTTTCGGCCATTGAGCTGATGAGGAACATCACCGCAATCGGGAACAACAATGGGTTGAGGCTATAGGCGTTGATGAAGCCGAAGATATGCCCCTTCTGCCCAGCGATAATCCCGCCCATGTTGAACGTGCCCGCCCACAGGACGACGCAGATCAGGATGAAGCCGATCGAAACTTCATAGGAAATCATCTGAGCGGCGGCGCGCATTGATGAGTAGAACGGATATTTGGAATTCGACGCCCAGCCCGCGATGATGATGCCATAAACACCAAGCGAGCTGATCGCGAGAACGTACAGCAGGCCGACGTTGATGTCCGATAACACCACGCCATCGGCAAAAGGAATGACCGCCCACGCCATCAACGCGACGGTGAAGGTGATAATCGGTGCGATCAGGAACAGCCCCCGGTTCGACGCGCTCGGGACGATGGTTTCCTGAAGGAATACCTTCAGGCCATCGGCGAAGGATTGGAGGATGCCGAACGGGCCGACGACGTTGGGGCCGCGGCGCAACGCGAAGGCGGCCCATAATTTGCGCTCTGAATATATGATGAGCGCCACGGCCAGCATCAACGGGAATGCGATGAGCAATATGCCGGCGATGGTTGCGGTGAACCATGCACCTTCGTAGGACATCCCGAATGATTGGAAGAAAGCAGTCATGCAATCCTCCCCGGCACGGGGAGGGGGACCATGCGCAGCATGGTGGAGGGGCACGGGATGTGACCGCAATCGGTGCGTGACGAGGCACGTGCCCCTCCACCACCTGCGGTGGTCCCCCTCCCCCGTTGGGGGAGGATTTTGTCAAAGCCCATCATTCCGCCGCCTCCAGAAACTGTTCGCCGTGCACCAGTTCAGCCGAGCAACGCTGCATTGTTTCCGAAGCTCGGCAGATGGCGTTTGTCAGGTAGAAATCCTTGATCGGATAATCCGCGATTTTGCCGCTGACGGTGGCGGGGAGTTTGGGTTCACTCCATCCATAATCGGCGAGGCCTTCGACGCCTAGCGCAGGAACCGCTTTCGCCATTACGGCGCGAAGTGCTTCGATTGTGTCGAACGGCAGGCGTTTGCCCAATACGTCGGAAAGCGCCCGGAAAATCGCCCAATCCTCTCGTGCATCACCCGGCGGGAATACGGCACGTTCGCCGCGCTGGACGCGGCCTTCGAGGTTCACGTAAGTTCCGGATTTCTCGCTATAGGCAGCACCGGGCAGGATGACGTCGGCATGATGCGCGCCGTTATCGCCGTGGTGGCCGACATAGACTTTGAAGCTGTTAGCGAAGAGGCTGTAATCGACTTCGTCGGCGCCAAGGAAGAAGGCCAGCTTAGGCTTCTTCGCCGCCAGCTTTTTGATCCCGCCGTCATGCGCATAGCCTAGCATCAGCCCGCCCATCCGTGCCGCCGCAAAGTGAAGGACGTTGAAGCCGTTCCAGCCACCTTTGACCAGCTTATACTTTTTGGCAAAGGCCAGCGCGGCACCGTGGACGCCTTCGTAGCGGAGTGCACCCCCACCGACGATAATCGCGGGGCGTTCGGCGGTTTTCAGTGCATCGGCTAGAGCCTTGGGTGCTTTCGTCAACGCGGTCAAATCATCGCCCAACCATTCGACCGTGTAGGTTAGGTCGGTCACAGGACCGATGGCAAACACCTTCGCCCCGCGCTTGCGAACGGCCTTTTGAATGCGTGTATTTACCAGCGGCGCTTCACGACGCAAATCGCTGCCGACAAGCAAAATTACATCGGCATTTTCGATGCCTGCAATCGTCGTGTTGAAATTGACCGCACTCAACGAAGACGTGTCATAAGCCAACCCCGTCTGCCGCCCTTCGAGCATCGCAGCCCCAGCCAATTCGCGCGCCGCGAACATCGTTTCGCAATCGACCTGATCGCCAGCAATCACCGCCGCCTCGCCCGACCAGTTCGCGCGAACCGCCTCGAACGCCTCGGCCCAGCTTACGGCAACCAACTTCCCGTCCTTGCGCACATAAGGCTTGTCCAACCGCCGGTGGGTCAAACCATCGACTGCGTGGCGTGTCTTGTCGCTGGCCCATTCCTCGTTCACATCGTCATTGATGCGCGGCAGCGCGCGGAGCACTGCACGCCCCCGGCTGTCGAGGCGGATATTGGTGCCGACCGCGTCCATCACGTCGATGCTGGGCGTTTTCTTCAACTCCCACGGCCGCGCTTCGAAGGCATAAGGCTTTGACGTCAGCGCGCCGACCGGGCACAGGTCCACGACATTACCGGACAATTCGCTGGTCACCGCGCGTTCGAGATAGCTGGTAATCTGCATATTCTCGCCGCGCCCGATTGCGCCGATTTCCTCGATACCGGCGACCTCCTCGGCAAAGCGGATGCAGCGCGTGCACTGGATGCAGCGGGTCATCACCGTCTTGACGATCGGGCCCATATATTTCTCTGTCACCGCGCGCTTGTTCTCGTCATAGCGCGATGCGCCGCGGCCATAAGCGATGCTTTGGTCCTGCAAATCACACTCGCCGCCCTGATCGCAAATCGGGCAATCGAGCGGGTGGTTGATGAGCAGGAATTCCATCACCCCTTCGCGCGCCTTTTTGACCATAATGCTGTCGGTCTTGATGATCTGGCCTTCGGTAGCGGGAAGTGCACAGCTTGCCTGCGGCTTGGGCGGCCCTGGGGCGACCTCGACCAGACACATGCGGCAATTACCCGCGATGGACAGCCGTTCGTGATAGCAGAAACGCGGAATTTCCTTCCCCGCCATCTCGCACGCCTGCAAGACAGTCGCGCCTGCCGGGACTTCGATTTCGAGGCCGTCTACGGTGACTTTAGGCATTAGAAAGGCATCCCCGGTCCGTCCGTATTGGAAGTGTCGTCGCGCTTGCTACTCATAAATAAGCCGTAAAAAGCAAAACCGACCATCATGATTGCAACGCCGATCAAAATTACTAGTTTGATCATTCCGCCGCCTCCAACATTCCACCGCGCTCGGCGATCCGGCGCTCCATCTCTGGCCGGAAATGCTTGATCAGCCCTTGGATCGGCCAAGCCGCCGCGTCGCCGAGTGCGCAGATGGTATGGCCTTCGACCTGCTTGGTCACCTCGAACAAGGTGTCGATTTCCGACACGTCGGCATTGCCTTCGCGCATCCGTTCCATCACGCGCCACATCCAGCCTGTGCCTTCGCGGCACGGCGTGCACTGGCCGCAGCTTTCGTGCTTGTAGAAATAGGAGAGCCGCGAAATCGCGCGGACTATGTCGGTGCTCTTGTCCATCACGATCACCGCTGCGGTGCCAAGTCCGGAGCCGACTTCCTTACAGCCGTCGAAATCCATCGGCACGTCCATCATCATTGCGGCGGGCACCAGTGGCACCGACGATCCGCCGGGAATGACCGCAAGCAAATTGTCCCATCCGCCGCGAATGCCGCCGCAATGCTTTTCGATCAGCTCGCGGAACGGGATGCTCATTGCTTCTTCGACGACGCAGGGCTTTTCGACATGGCCCGAAATCTGGAACAGCTTAGTGCCGTGATTATTTTCGCGGCCAAAGCTTTTGAACCACGCCGCGCCGCGCCGCAATATGGTGGGAACCACCGCGATGCTCTCGACATTGTTGACCGTGGTCGGGCAGCCATAAAGGCCTGCACCCGCCGGGAATGGCGGTTTCAGGCGTGGTTGGCCCTTTTTACCTTCAAGGCTTTCAATCATCGCGGTTTCTTCGCCGCAGATATACGCACCCGCGCCGCGGTGAACGAAGACGTCGAAATCATAGCCCGACTTGGCGGCATTCTTGCCGAGCAAGCCCGCTGAATAAGCCTCAGCAACCGCCTTTTCGAGCACTTTGGCTTCAAAGATATATTCGCCGCGAATGTAGATATAGGCCGCGCGCGCGCGCATCGCGAAACCGGCGATCAATGCGCCTTCGACCAGCTTGTGCGGATCATGGCGGATAATCTCGCGGTCCTTGCAGCTACCAGGTTCGGACTCATCGGCGTTGATGACGAGGAAGTTCGGCCGTTCAGGCGTCGGTGCCTTGGGCATAAAGCTCCACTTCATCCCCGTCGGGAAACCAGCCCCGCCGCGACCGCGCAGGCCAGAGGCTTTGACCTCCTCAATAATCGCGTCCTGCCCGACCTTCATCAGGTCGGCGGTCTTGTCCCAATCGCCACGCTTCTGCGCGGCTTTCAGGGCGAAATCCTGATAGCCGTAGAGGTTGGTGAAGATGCGGTCTTTGTCTTGCAGGCTCATGACTGGTCAGGCCCCTTCGCTTTGCCGCTGAAGAAGCCCAAGCCGCCGAAGAGTACGCCAAGAATTATCCAGACAACCCAATCGTCGCCTTTCAACATTTTGATGACGCCCAGAGCCAAAAAAAGAGCGCCGATTATGCTGCCGCCAACTTTTGCTTTGTCAGCCATTAAGCTAGCCCTCCCAACAAAAACCACGCACCGCCGACTAGCAGTAAGCCAATGACGGCGAGCTTGATAACGCCGGTGAGAAGTTTCCACGCGATAAACGCGCCGACCAATACCACGAGAAGCGGCAGGAATTCCATCAATACTCCCCCCGATAGTCATGGTTCTTGTCGACCATCGCCTGCAGGCTCGTCGGCCCGCCATAAGGTTCGACCGTATGCCGCCCCGGCAATTGGGTACCGATCTTAGGCTGCTTGCCATCGGCCAGGTCGCCGAGAATGGCGGTCATGCTGTCGTAATCGAGGTCTTCGTAATTGTCGTCGTTGATCTGCACCATTGGCGCGGAGGAGCAACTGCCCATGCACTCGACCTCGGTCAGCGTGAACAACCCGTCGGGCGTGGTCGCGCCTTTGACGAGGCCGCGGTTCTTGCACGCTGCCATGATATCGTCCGACCCGCGCAACATGCAGGGCGTCGTTCCGCACACCTGCACATGGAAACGACCGACGGGCGCGAGGTTGTACATCGTGTAGAAGGTCGCGACCTCATAGCAACGCATATACGGCATGCCGAGATATTGGGCGACATATTCGATGACCGGCACCGGCAACCAGCCCTGCGTCTTGGTCTCCTCGCCCACCTGACGCTGGGCCAAATCGAGCAACGCCATCACAGCGGATTGCTGCCGCCCTGCGGGGTAGCGGCCGATATAAATGTCGGCCTTTGTCTGATAGTCCGGCGCAAAGGCAAAGCTGCCCCACTTCGCGCGGGTTTCGGCTTCATCGGGGATGCGTGAGGTGTCAGCCACGGGCCAGTCCTCTTTCGACATAGCGACCAACATACAGACCGATCGTCGCAGCAGCAGCAATCGACAGTACGTCTTTTATCGTCGCAGCACCATGAAACGTCACAAGATAAACCGCCACGCCGGATGCAAAACCTGCCAGTGCCAGTACGAGAATGAAAAGTTCGCGGATGATCACCGGTCACACTCCCCGAACACGATGTCGAGCGCACCCAAAATCGCGGTCGTGTCCGCCAGCATATGACCACGCGACATGAAATCCATCGCCTGCAAATGCGAGAACGCCGTCGGGCGGATTTTGCAGCGATAGGGTTTGTTGGTGCCGTCCGACACTAGGTACACGCCGAACTCACCCTTGGGGCTTTCGGTCGCGACATAGACGCTGCCGGCGGGCACCTTGAAGCCCTCGGTGTAGAGCTTGAAATGGTGGATCAACGCTTCCATCGACTGCTTCATTTCGGCGCGTTTGGGCGGCACGATCTTGCGGTCGTCGCTGCACACCGGGCCCTCGGGCATCTGTTGCAGGCACTGTTTCATGATGCGGATCGACTGCCGCACTTCTTCGACTCGGACCATGAAGCGGTCGTAACAATCGCCACGCGTACCGACGGGAATGTCGAAATCCATCTTGGCATAGACGTCATAGGGCTGCGACTTGCGGATATCCCAAGGAATGCCCGCCGCGCGGATCATCGGGCCAGAAAAGCCCCATTTGATCGAGTCTTCGCGGGACACAATCGCAATATCGACATTGCGCTGTTTGAAGATGCGGTTGTCGACCACCAGCTTCATCGCGTCTTCAAACAGGCGCGGCAGTCGGTCGTCTAACCATTCCCCGATATCAGTCAGCAGCTTTAGCGGCACATCCTGATGCACGCCGCCGGGGCGGAACCACGCAGTGTGCATCCGCGCGCCCGAAGCCCGCTCAAAAAAGCCCATGCAATCTTCGCGTGCTTCGTACAGCCACAAACCCGGCGTCATCGCGCCGACATCAAGAATATGGTGCGCGATGTTCAGCGTGTGGTTGGAAATCCGCGTCAGCTCGGCAAACAACACCCGAAGATATTGTGCCCGGATCGGAACTTCGAGGTTCAGCATCTTCTCGATGGCGAGTACGTAGCTGTGCTCCATGCACAGAGGCGACGCGTAATCGAGCCGGTCGAAATAAGGGAGCGCCTGAAGATAGGTCTTATATTCGATCAACTTCTCGGTCCCGCGATGCAGCAGGCCGATATGCGGGTCGAGCCGCTCGACGATCTCGCCGTCGAGTTCCATGACGAGGCGAAGCACGCCGTGCGCCGCCGGATGCTGCGGGCCGAAATTGATCGTATAGTTCTGGATGACTTCATCGCCGGTGGTCGGCGCGAGATCTTGACTAAGGCTCATTGCGGTTTCTCCGCCTTTGGCTTGCGAACACTGCGCTTTTTCGCCTCTTCATTGGCGGCAGCACCTGCCCCGGTCTGCGAAGGCTTATCCGTCGTCTTCGGATCATTCACTTGCGGCGGCGTTCCGCGTGGTGGTTGGCCAGACTTGATTACCTTTTCGTCACCCGGCAGCGCATAATCCGCGCCTTCCCATGGGCTGAGAAAATCAAAGCTGCGGAAATCCTGCGCCAGTTGCACAGGCTCATATTTCACGCGCTTTTCTTCTTCGGAATAACGCAACTCGACATAGCCAGTCAGCGGGAAATCCTTGCGCTGTGGATGGCCGGTGAAGCCATAATCTGTGAGGATACGGCGCAAATCTTCGTTGCCCGAAAACAGCACGCCGTACATGTCGAACACTTCGCGTTCGAGCCAGCCAGCGACCGGCCAGATTTCAGTGACTGAAGGCACTGGCGTATCTTCGTTGGTAGCGACATGGACGCGGATGCGGTGGTTTTTGGTCAGGCTGAGCAGGCAGTAGACGACCTCGAAACGAGGATCGCGGTCGGGCCAGTCAACGCCAGCGATTTCCATCAATTGCTGGTAATCGCACGTGTCGCGCAACTGCACCATTACGCCAACCAACGCGTCACGCTTCACGTAAAGCGCGACTTCGCCAAATTCTTCCTCGACAGAAACGAGGTCCCTGCCCAACGCCTTCTTGATAGCCGCGACAGTGCCCTTGGGCTTTTCAATAAAAGGCGCAGAATGACTCACCGTTCGAGTGTCCCGGTCCGGCGGATTTTACGCTGCAACTGCATGATACCGTATAGCAAAGCCTCTGCAGTAGGAGGGCATCCGGGAACATAGATGTCCACTGGCACAATCCGGTCGCAACCACGAACCACGCTGTAGCTATAATGATAATAGCCACCGCCATTGGCGCAGCTGCCCATCGAAATCACATATTTCGGCTCGGACATCTGATCGTAGACCTTGCGCAAGGCCGGTGCCATCTTGTTGCACAGCGTGCCTGCCACAATCATCACGTCCGACTGCCGAGGTGAGGCGCGCGGGGCGATGCCGAAGCGTTCGAAATCGTAACGCGGCATATAGCCGTGGATCATCTCGACCGCACAGCAGGCCAGACCAAAAGTCATCGGCCAAAGCGAACCCGTGCGCGCCCAGTTGAACAGGTCCTCAGTCGAGGTCACGACAAAGCCCTTGTCGCTGACTTCGCTGTCGATGTCCTTGAACAAATCCGCGTCAGGTGCGGTCGGTGTCTTTTCGATCACTCCCATTCAAGCGCTCCCACTTTCCAAGCGTAGATGAAGCCGATGACCAGTTCGAATAGGAACAACATCATCGCGCCCCAGCCCACCCAGCCGGTTTCACCAAGGCTAACAGCCCATGGAAAAAGAAATGCAGCTTCGAGATCAAAGATAATGAACAGGATCGCGACGAGGTAGAACCGCACATCGAATTGGCTGCGCGAATCTTCGAACGCCGGAAAACCACATTCATATTCAGCAAGCTTTGCCTCGGTCGGTTGATGCGATCCGGTCAGCCGTGAGACACCCATCGGCAGGAACACAAATGCCGACGACAAAAGCAGCGCCACCACGAGGAACAATAGTATCGGCAGATATTGCGACAAATCGGTCAAAATCGGACTCGCTTTTGAGGGCGTTAAACTGCCGCGCTTCTAGGGGCTGGAACGGCTTGCCGCAAGGCCCGAGACGCGCTTTTTACAGCCATTTTGCGCTTTATTTCAGTGCACCTGCGAGCAGTTTATGCAACTTGCTGTGGAGAATGTCATTTGCGGCCAGGACCTGCGCGTCGGCGATGTGCGGACTGCGGCCACGATAGTCGGTGACAAAGCCGCCTGCTTCGCGCACCAACAGGCATCCCGCTGCACTATCCCAAGGCGACAGACCGCTTTCCCAAAAGCCGTCATAGCGGCCAGCCGCCAACCATGCGAGATCGAGACTTGCCGCACCAAAACGGCGGATTCCGGAGACTTGCGGCCCGATAGCGGCATAAATCTTTGCCCACTCATCAAAATCACCATGGCCTTTATACGGCGTTCCTGTCGCGATAAGTGCTTCGTTCAATTGCCGCCGTGCCGATACACGCAGGCGCTTGTGACCAAGATAAGCGCCCTTGCCGCGTTCCGCCCAGAAGCTTTCGTCGGTAATCGGGTTGTAAACGAGCCCTGCGAATATATCGCCCCAGCCCGAACCGTCGGGCTTCGGATCCTGAACCGCAATCGAGATCGCAAAATGTGGAATACCGTGGAGGAAGTTCGTGGTTCCATCCAATGGGTCGACAATGAAGCGCGGCTTACCCTCGGCTCCAGCAATCTCGCCGCCCTCTTCCATGAGGAAACCCCAATCAGGACGCGCAATTTCTAATTCACGAAAAATAGTATCTTCGGCCCGTTCGTCGGCCTTCGATACAAAATCGGCAGGCCCTTTCTGGCTGACCTGCAGTTGCTCAATCTCGCCGAAATCGCGGCGCAACTTGCCGCCCGCTTTACGCGCGGCTTTTTCCATAATGGTCAGTAGGCCGGTTAATGCTGGCATCAGTCGGCCTTCTTCACATATTCCCGCGCATAGACATCGACCACGATCTTGGTACCCGCACCGATAAACGGAGGCACCATGACGCGGACGCCATTGTCGAGTATTGCCGGCTTGTAGCTCGATGAAGCGGTCTGACCTTTGACCACGGCATCTGCTTCGACGATCATCGCCTCAATCTGATCGGGCAAAGCAACCGAGAGCGCCTCGTCGTCATACATTTCCATGACAACATCCATTCCGTCCTGCAGGAAAGCTGCCGCATCGCCGAGCAAGTCGCTGGGCAAAGTCACCTGATCGTAGGTTTCCTTGTCCATGAATACGAGGTTCTCACCTTCGGCATAGAGGAACTGAAAATCCTTCTGGTCGAGACGCACCTTTTCCACGCTTTCCGCCGAACGGAAACGGATATTGTTTTTACGGCCATCGCGGAGGTTTTTAAGCTCGACCTGCATGTACGCGCCGCCCTTGCCAGGTTGGGTATGCGCTGTTTTTACGACACGCCACAGCCCGCCTTCATATTCAAGGATGTTACCCGGCTTGATTTCAACCGCGTTGATTTTCATGTGACGAACTCGCTAACAAGTGGAAAGAGCACGCGTGCCTCAGCACGCTGTTGGTGGCGGCCTTTAACGATGGCAGCGCAATTAGGCAAGCAGGGCGTTAAACACCTTGACCGCTTCGGCAGGACCTTGTGGATGATTCCACATGGCGGAACTGACGGCGAGAAAATCGGCGCCTGCTTCGATGAGCGGCTGTGCATTTTCCGGCGTGATGCCACCAATCGCAACGCAAGGAATTTCGGTCACCCGTGACCATTTTTGCAGCGTGTCCAACTCAGCCACATGCTCGACCCGCTTGGTGGCAGTCGGATAAAATGCGCCAAAGGCAACGTAATCCGCGCCGGCCTCCGCCGCTTCCATCGCTAGGTGGCGGCTGTTGTGGCAAGTCACACCAATCTGCGCATCGCTTCCCAAAATCTCGCGCGCCTCGCGCACGTCGCCGTCGCCTTGCCCCAGATGCACGCCGTCGGCCTTGATCCTTTTGGCTAATGCAACGCTGTCATTGACGATGAACGCCACATCATGGGCGGCGCATATAGCCTGCAATGGCTCGGCTAAAGCAGCGGCCTCATGCTGATCGATATCCTTCACTCGAAACTGGAACGCCGCCACCGGCCCGGCGGATAACGCAGCTTCCAGTTGTGCAGGAAAATCGCCGCCGACATCAAGCGGCGAAATCACGTAAAGTTGGCAATTCTGGTCGGTCATTGGGGGTTCATAGCCGCAGCGTTAAGCCGCTGCAAATGAACTGGAACAAATTTCTCGCCGCCACCGTTTTGCTGCTAACCGCATGTGCCACGACATCGATGCCACGGACCGATGGCAGCGATGTCGCACTGGGACAGGAAGCAATGGTCGATGGGCCAGTGGTAAAGCCAATTGCCGTCTTGGAAGACAGCCGCTGCCCGATAAACGCGCGCTGTGTGTGGGCAGGACAGGTGCGGCTGAAAATGCTCTGGATACGCAGTCAGGGTGATCAGCAGTTCGAACTTACGCTGGGCGAACCAAAGCCGCTTGCCGATGGCAGTATGACATTGACATCGGTCCGCCCCGATATGCGAACCGATGTTGCGCTCAAACCAACAGACTATCGGTTTTCATTCAGCTTCGCTGGCGGACTTTAATCAGGTCGCTGACGCCGCAGCAATTTCATCGATTGCTTGTCCCAGTGAGCGGTCGAATTCTTCGTCGTTCATCTGGTGGCGCAGGTCTTCAAGCAAAGCGCGGGAAAAACTAGCGATCATGCCCTTGTTCTTGGCAAGCTCGGCGCACGCTTCGGGGCGGGCATAACCGCCAGATAGCGCCACGACGCGCAACACGCGCGGGTGGCTGACGAGCGCGTCGAAAGTTCCGGCCTCGACGGGAATTGACAGTTTCAACATGACCTTGTTGTCGCCCGAAAGCGCGGCGAGCGATTTCAAAATTTCGTTCCGCAATATGGCATCGCTTTGCGCGCGATCCGGGCTCTTGATGTTTATTTCAGGTTCGATGATCGGCATCAACCCGTTGCTCAGGATCTGTTCGGCGACTTCGAACTGTTGCTTTACGATTGCCGCAATACCGGTCGGCGACGCGCGATTAATGACCGAGCGCTTCTTTGTGCCAAAAACGCCTTTTGCCTTTGCGCGCTGGAGCAGCTCATCCAGCCCGGGAATCGGCTTCATCAACTGGACGCCGTCGACCTCGTCCTCGAGTCCCTTGTCGACTTTCAGGAATGGGACAACGCCTCGTTCCCAAAGTGCTTGCGCGACAGGCTTACCGCCTGCTTCACCGTCCATTGTCCGCTCAAACAGGATCGCGCCGACTACCTTTTCGCCCGAAAAGCTGGGTGCGGTAATGATCCGCGACCGCATGTCGTGGATCAGACCGAACATCTCATCCTCGGTCGAGTATGCGTCTTCTGCAATGCCATAGCCCTTGAGCGCCTTGGGCGTCGAGCCACCGCTCTGGTCAAGCGCCGCAATAAAGCCGGGGGCGGTTGCTACTTTTTCGAGCATCTTCGGATCCTGCATCTTTACTTCCCTGTCCTTTGTAATTGCATACGTATGCATCGCATTGTCAAAAAAACGAGGCCAAACGCCCCGTCCGGTTTAATTGATTTGGAGCGCGTCGACTCCCGGCAGCGGCTTGCCCTCCATCCATTCGAGAAAGGCACCGCCAGCAGTTGATATGAAAGTGAAATCGTCGGTCACACCGGCATGCGCGAGCGCGGCAACAGTATCTCCACCGCCCGCTACCGAGACCAGTGATCCTTCCTTGGTCAACGCAGCAGCCGTCCGTGCCAAAGCCACTGTAGCAGCGTCAAACGGCTCCATCTCGAACGCACCAAGCGGGCCGTTCCAAACCAATGTGCGGCATGTCTTGAGCACATCCGCCAGCGCCTCGACTGCGGCGGGGCCGACATCAAGGATTATTTCATCCGGAGCAACTTCATGCACATTGACGGTACGAACCGGCGGATTTGCGCGAAACTCGACTGACGTCACGACGTCATAGGGCAGATGCACGGTACATCCGGCTTTATCCGCCGCGTCCAATATGCTGTTAGCAGTATCGGCAAGTTCATGCTCGCACAGCGACTTGCCGACATTGATCCCACGCGCGGCCAGAAAAGTGTTGGCCATGCCGCCGCCGATAATAAGATGATCGACTTTGATCACCAGATTGGTGAGCACATCGAGCTTGGAAGATACCTTTGCACCGCCGACCACCGCTGCCACCGGATGTTCCGGATTGCCGAGCGCCGCTTCCAGCGCCTTCAGTTCGGCTTCCATCGACCGTCCGGCATAAGCCGGCAGCACATGCGCCAGCCCTTCGGTCGACATATGCGCACGGTGCGCAGCGGAGAACGCGTCATTGACATAGAAATCGCCATTTGCGGCAACTGCTTTGGCGAGCTCGGGGTCGTTTGCCTCTTCACCGGGCCAAAAGCGGGCGTTTTCCAGAAGTGCTATATCGCCATCGGCCAAGATGCCGACCGACTGCGTCACGACGTCACCGGCAATTTCAGGTACGAACATGATTTCGCGGCCCAACACTTCTTGTAGCGCGTCCAACACCATCGAAACCGACATTTCGCTATGCTTGGCACCTTTCGGACGTCCAAAATGCGCGAGCAAAAGCACTTTTGCGCCTTTGTCCGCCAATTCGGTCACTGTTGGCAACAACGCCCGCAGCCGCGTCTCGTCGGTCACCCGCCCGTCGGCCATCGGCACATTCAGGTCTACACGCACCAAAGCGCGTTTTCCCTTGATGTCCCCCAGATCGTCGAGCGTGCGAAATGCCATGATTAGAGCAACTTTCCGATGACACCTGCGGTATCGACCATGCGGTTCGAGAAGCCCCATTCATTGTCGTACCAGCTCAACACGCGGACCAGCTTGCCGTCGATAACTGCGGTTTCGAGGCTGTCTATGGTCGAACTAGCCGGGCAGTGATTGTAGTCGATAGAAACCAGCGGCTCATCCGAATAAGCCAGCACGCCCTTAAGAGCGCCTTCGGACGCTGCCTTCAGCAGTTCATTGACTTCTTCCTTGGTGGTGTCACGCGCTGGGGTGAAGGTAAGATCGACGATGCTAACATTAGGCGTCGGCACGCGAATGGCCGAACCGTCGAGCTTGCCTTTCAGTTCGGGCATCACTTCGCCAACCGCGCGCGCTGCACCAGTTGTAGTCGGGATCATCGACATGGCCGCAGCACGCGCACGGCGCATGTCGTCGTGGATCTGGTCGAGGATTTTCTGGTCGTTGGTATAACTGTGGATGGTCGTCATCAACCCGCGTTCGATACCGATGGCATCGTTCAATACCTTCGCCATCGGAGCGAGGCAGTTGGTGGTGCAGCTGGCGTTTGAAACGATCACATCGTCTGAAGTCAAAACGCCATGATTGACCCCGAAAACTACTGTTTTGTCGACATTTTTGCCAGGCGCCGAAATCAATACGCGCTTGGCTCCAGCAGCAAGATGCTTCTCTGCGCTCGCACGGTCGGTGAAGAATCCAGTGCATTCGAGAGCAATATCTACACCATTTGCAGCGTGCGGCAGGTTTGCTGGGTCGCGCTCTGCCGTCACGTGGATGCGCTTGCCGTTGACGATGATGTCGTTGCCGTCTGCTTCGACGGTGCCGGGGAACGGTCCATGGACGCTGTCGCGCTTGAACAGCAAAGCGTTTGCCTTTGCAGGGGCGAGGTCGTTGATGGTTACTAGTTCAAGGTCATGGTCGTCGCGCTCCAATATGGCGCGTGCGACGAGACGACCGATACGGCCAAACCCGTTAATTGCTACTTTGACAGTCATAGTTGCTCCTATCAGCCCAGTCTGGCGATAATTTGAGGGGTTATTTTGTCAGGCGTCAGCCCGAAATGATCGTAGAGCGCCTCAATTGGTCCGGACGCGCCAAAGCTGTCGATGCCGATGCGCAGGCCATCGCCGACATAACGTTCCCAGCCCATCGTCGTGCCAGCTTCGATGGACACGCGTAACGGTCCCGCTGGCAAAACTTCGGACTTATAGCCGTCGGATTGCGCCTCAAAACGCTCCCAGCTTGGCATCGAAACCACATCTGCGCCCAAGCCGTGCTCTTCGAGCCGATCTGCGACCGAAATCGCAAGCGACACTTCCGAGCCTGTTGCAATCAACACCACGCGTCGTGCGGCATTTGCGGTCCGGAGTGTGTAAGCGCCTCTAGCCGACAAGTTTTCGCTCACATCAGTTCGCAATTGCGGCAGGTTCTGGCGGGACAGCGCCAGCAACGCCGGTCGGTCTTCCGTTTCAATCGCCAATGCCCAGCATTCTGCTGTTTCGATGCTGTCGCACGGCCGGAAAACGTCAAGATTGGGTATCAATCGCAGTGACATGATCTGTTCAATTGGCTGGTGCGTAGGTCCATCCTCGCCAACACCTATGCTGTCGTGCGTCATCACGTAAATGGCACGGGTTTCCTGTAAAGCCGACAAGCGAATGGCTGCACGGCAATAATCGGAAAATATCAGGAATGTGCCGCCATACGGAATGATCCCGCCATGTAGCGCCATGCCATTCATCGCCGCTGCCATACCAAATTCGCGAATGCCGTAATTCACGTAACGACCAGAATAATCATTCTGGTCTAACGTTGTGGTAGATGGTGTTTTGGTAAAATTTGAGCCAGTTAAATCGGCAGAACCGCCTAACAGTTCATGAATTGACGCTGTCGCAGCAACAAGCGCGATCTCCGACGCTTTGCGCGTTGCAATTTTTTGTGGTGCGGCAATCAGGCCGTTGAGATGAGGTTTCAGCCAAGCATTATCTGCTTTACCCGATATGCTGAAGCTAAATTCTGTCGCTTTTGAAGACGCTTTCAGGCGCGTTTCCCAAGCGGCGTGCGCTTCGGCTCCAAATTTCCCGGTCGCACGCCACGCATCCAAAACATCGGCGGGAATTTCGAAAGCTGGAAACGGCCAATCTAGTGCCTCGCGGGTCGCAACAATTTCATCTTCGCCGAGCGGGCTGCCATGCGGTGCCTTGGTGCCTTGTTTATTGGGCGAACCCTTGCCGATCAGAGTCCGGCAGGCAATCAGCGAAGG
This sequence comes from Sphingomonadales bacterium, assembly GCA_031400695.1. Lineage (GTDB taxonomy): Bacteria > Pseudomonadota > Alphaproteobacteria > Sphingomonadales > Sphingomonadaceae > Sphingorhabdus_B. The sequence goes on from JANNQI010000042.1 coordinate 19,213, forward strand.
ACGATTGTCTTCCAATGCGCTCTTAATAGCACGCTCTATATCATTGAAATCATGACCATCACATGATTCGACATGCCATCCACTCGCGGTGTATCGTGCGGGAATATCCTCGCTGGTCGATAGGGTCGTAGCGCCATCGATCGTGATTTTATTATCGTCCCAAAACACAATCAAGCGCCCAAGGCCAAGATGTCCGGCAAGGCCGACCGCTTCGTGATTGATGCCTTCCATCAGGCAACCGTCACCTGCAACCACCCAAGTCCGGTGATCGACCAAATCGTCGCCGAAACATGCATTCAGATGCCGTTCGGCGATGGCCATGCCGACTGCCATTGCCAGCCCCTGCCCCAACGGGCCGGTGGTGCACTCAACGCCATCAAGCAGAAAGTTCTCAGGATGCCCTGCACAAGGGCTACCCAACTGGCGAAAATTCCGGATATCTTTGATCGTCGGCGCATCGTAGCCCGTGAGATACAACGTGGCATAGGTCAGCATCGAGCCGTGCCCAGCAGACAATACAAACCGGTCGCGGTCAGCCCATTTCGGTGCCTTCGGGTCGAACTTCAGGAATTTGGAATAGAGCACCGTTGCGACATCTGCCATCCCCATTGGCATTCCCGGATGACCGCTGTTAGCGGCTTGCACGGCGTCCATCGCCAGCGCCCTGATTGCATTGGCCATCTGCTGTTCGCTGACAGTCATCGTCTACCCCATATATTATCCCAAAAGGGAGCACCGCAGCGGCCGCCGCAGCCAGAGCCGGACCCTGCCGAGTCGCGGCACCGCACCCTTTGCGGACGAGACGCCCTAGCGTCAAGGGACAGGCCACGCTTTTCATGGCAAGAAGCTAGATCAATCAGAAAAGCGGGGCATTTGCACAACTCAAGGTTTCTGCTATCGTTCCTCACATTAGGGGGACAAGTTATGGCAGAACAACGACTAATCGTTGCAATTGGCCGGATCGAACGGGCCTTGTCGCGGCTCGAGCAAATGCCGGAGCGCACCCCGCCTCAGATCGACAGCGATCTTGCCCGGCGGCATGAAACGCTAAAAGCCGAAACGCGCTCCGCCATCGCGGATATCGACCGCATCTTGGCGGGAGGTGCATAATGGCTGACGTCCGGTTATCGATCGCTGGCCGCGAATATATCGTGACCTGTAAGGACGGCGAGGAACAGCGGCTCAAGGCATTGGGCGCGCTGGTCGATGAAAAGGCGCGCGAAGCTGGCGGGCCTTCGGGCGGCTTGAACGAAAGCCGGTTATTGCTGTTTTCGGCTTTGCTTCTGGCGGACAAACTGCACGACGGTGGCACGGGCACGCCCGACACTCCGACGCCTCAAACAAGCGATCCTGCCGTTGAACAGGTTGCGGAAACGCTCGAACGCCTTGCAGACAGGCTGGAAGCTTTGGCGCTAAGGCTTGAGAATTAACTTATCTGCGCTATATTGGTGTTGGCGGGACTGCCCGGCACGAACTGATGAGAACATCCCTGAGGCGATTATTTATCTAAGGGAGCTGTCCCTGTCTGGATCCTGGTCCAGACTAAACGGCGCCCACCTGACGTTTTGGCGTCAGAGGATATTCCGGGAAACGACCCATGGTGGTTCCGCTAACCCATTTTCTGGGCCAGATTCCGGGATGAATAGGCTGTGGATATCGAATTCGACAAGGCATCGCAGCGGCTAAAGTATCGACAAATGCGCGATGCGTTTGTTGAAAATCTTAGCGACGGCGAAAAGTCGCTTGCATTTTCCAAAATTCCGAGCCCGTTGATGGCACTGTTGCACCCAGGCAAAATCCTCGCAGGATACATAGCGAAAGATAGTGAAGCCGATCCATCATCAATTATCGCGCACGCCTATGCACTCGGATGCAAGACCGCCTTGCCCCACGTCACCAGCAAAAGCGCGCCGATGCAATTTCTGGAATGGAACCCTGACGAAGAGTTGGTAACCGGACCATTTGGCCTTCAGCAACCGCCTGCATCGGCCGCGCCATGCAGGCCCGATGTCGCGCTCGTCCCGCTGATAGCATTTGACAGACGCCTGATGCGACTAGGTCAGGGCGCAGGCCATTATGACCGGGCATTGAGCATTTTGGATAGCACTATCGCGGTTGGGCTGGCATGGTCGGTGCAAATGGCGCCCGAGTTACTGGCGGACCCGTGGGACGTACCGATGGACGCCATTCTCACAGAACAATCCTGGATGACATTATGAAACAATCATACACTCCACCATCATGGCGCAAGCCGGCGGGCATGGTCGCAATATTGGCGATTATTGCGGCGTGGACGTTTATTGTGGTTAGCGCCTCAGCCTATATCGGCCAACTGCATATATTGTTGCAGGCAGTTATATATCTGATTGCAGGAGTAATCTGGATCGTGCCGCTGCGACCGTTACTCATCTGGATGGAAACCGGATCGTTCAAGGCGCCCTCTGAAGTCAAGTGACTTACAAAGAGTGGCGCGAGTGACGGGGCTCGAACCCGCGACCTCCGGCGTGACAGGCCGGCGCTCTAACCAACTGAGCTACACCCGCTTGAAGCGGTGGAGGCGCACTAGTGGTGGCGCAAGATTCTGTCAACGCTCTTTGTCGGAAATAGTCCCATGGCCGAAATTATGGCGCCGTTGACGTCACGCGACAATAACAAATTCGGTTGATGCAAAGCTTTGCATGTTACAATTTGTTACGTCGAATAGGCATAATTATTGTTCTAATACAAATATTTAATTTGGTTAATCGCTGCCTGTTGGATTAACCGTTTCTTGACGATGTTTTGGCATAAGCATCGGCATGATGGTCAACCAGAACCTATTTCGACGCCTGCAAAGCGTACATCTCGCGCCCGCCGGATTTTCCGTCGCAGCTTTCGTATTGGCCTCCTTGGCGGTCAGCTCGCCTGCTTTTGCGGCGGGTACTTTGGCAGGTACCGATATCGACAATATTGCCGAGGCGACCTACGAAACTCCATCCGGTCCGGTAACGATTCAATCCAACATGGTGCGGATCAAGGTCGACGAACTGCTCGACGTCACCGCTGTTACTACTGACCCCGGTGATATCACGACCGCGCCCGGGGCTATCGGCAATGTCCAGACATTCCGTGTGACCAACACTGGAAATGGTGAAGAAGCATTCCGGCTGACTGCCAATACCGGCGTCGGCGGCGATGATTTCGATCCCACACTTACCCAAATCGTACTCGATACGAACGGAAATGGCGTTTACGATCCCGGTGTTGATACGGTTTACATTGCTGGGTCGAACGATCCGGTGCTGCAGCCAGATCAAAGCCGCATCGTCTTTGTCATCACCAGCACGCCGATTGCGGTTACCAACGGCAATCGTGGCACAACGAATTTGACCGCAGTAGCGGTTACCGGTAGCGGCGCGCCGGGCACGAGCTTTGCCGGTGCCGGTCAAGGCGGCGGGAACGCCGTTGTGGGCACTACAGGCGGAGATGCCGATGCGAATAGCTTCCTGGCGGTGCAGGCGGCAATACTGGCCCTCGTTAAGTCCGCGACGGTTCTAGACCCTTTCGGCGGTAACCGTCCGGTTCCTGGCGCAGTTATCACCTACAGCTTGGTCGCAACAATTTCCGGTGCCGGATCGCTGAACAATCTGGTGATTACCGACCCAATCCCTGCCGGAACCGCCTATCAAGCCAATTCGATCACGCTCGAAGCCGCTGCCCTTACCGATGCGACCGATACAGATGCGGGCAATTATAACGGCACACGCATCAGCGTATCTGCAGGCAACGTGCCTGCCGGGCAAACACGAACCGTAACTTTCAAAACGGTGATCCAATGATAAAGCCAGCCGTCAAAGCCTTATTCGCTGGGGCGTTAGCGATCATCGGGGTTTCGGTACAAGCCGCAACCCCGCTTCAGCTTTCGAGCGACGTATTTGTCGAGAAGCATATCGTCCGCGCTGATGGCAGCCGCACGGTGGTTCTGGAAAAGCCAAAGCTGGTTCTTCCGGGCGACAATTTGGTGTTCGTCGTAAAATACCGCAACACCGGTGCCTCCACCGCAAGCAATTTCGTCGTCACCAACCCCCTGCCCGCCGCCGTCGCATTTAATGGCACGTCGGACGGGCTTGAGGTCGTCTCAATCGACGGCGGCAATAAATGGGGCATTTTGGGTATGCTGCGCGTCAAGCAGGCAAATGGCACATTGCGCGCCGCCGAACGCCGCGACGTCACCCATATTAAATGGAATTTGAATCAACCGCTGACCGCCGGTGCGGAAGGCAAATTGATCTTTCGCGGGGTCGTCAAATGACTTTCGCGAGACCGTCTAGATTGCGGCGGAGTGGGCGCAATCAAAGTAGTGCAACAGGAGTAGCAAGCATGACCAGTAAGCTAAAGCTTCTCAGCGCTTCGTCCGGATTTGGCTTGATGCTGGCTTTTGCAAGTCCAGCTTATGCTCAGAATACCGACGCGAATACGCTGATACAAAATACAGTGAACGTGAACTTCCAAGTTGGTGGTGTTCCGCAAACGCAAATTTCTGCGCTCAACGAGTTCCGCGTCGACCGTAGGATTTTGTTCTCGGTTGCGGAAAAAACCGTAGTCGGCACGACCGTAGTAACGTCCGGCCAAACTAACCAAGACGTAGCTTTTACCATCGTCAACAGCTCGAACGATACGCTCGATTTCTCGCTGGCGGCGACCAATACGACCGGTTCCAGCATCGGTGGCGGCCGTGGCACAGACAATATCGACGTCTCGAACTTTGAATATGCTATCGATATCAATGGCAACGGCGTTCTGGACGGTGGCGAAGTTTTTGGATCTTCGCTCATTCTAAACAACATCGTGAAGAATGGTATCGTGCATGTTCTGGTGCGCAGCGATATTCCCATCAGCGCCAACGGATCGGTTGCGGTCGTGCAGCTGGCGGCAACCGCCCTCAACAGCGACGGCTCTGCAATCACCGCAGTGGGCGACGGCGTTGCCAACACGGCTGACGTTACCAGCGGCACTTTCCAGACCATCTTTGCAGAAGATCTGACCCCGCTGCAGGGCAATACGTCGAGAAACGGCGTATCGTGGGCTTGGGACGATTATACCGTTTCAGCACCTGTGATTACGGTATTCAAATCGAGCTATGTGATTAGCGACGGTGTCAGCGGAGGGAATTTCAAATCCATCCCAGGTGCAGTCGTCGAATATTGCATATCGGTCGCCAATGGCGCCGGTGGTGCGACAGCCCAGAGTATCACCATTTCCGACCTTGTTCCGGCTGGGATGACATTTGTCACAGGTTCAATTCGGATCAATACAGCTATAACGAACCTGGGAGTGGCCGCTCAAACCTGTGGTACTGGAACCGGTGGCGGCAGTTTTGCTGCCAATACCGTGTCTGGCACACTTGTTGACCTAAGTGCAGGCTCGTCAACTGGCTTGGCTTTCCAAGCGACGATTCAGTAAAGACAAGGAGGGGCGGCGAGCGGGTCTTCCGCTGCCGCCTTTTTCACTAATGAATCTGTTAACCAAAATATGTTTCAAAAGCGTCGTGTTGGGTTGGGGGCGAACAGAACAAGCACGCCCCAGCACCAAAGAGGGGGGCCCAAAAGACGCCCCCAAGAATATCAAAAAAC
>JANNQI010000043.1:0-33552 GCA_031400695.1 Sphingomonadales bacterium
TGACGTTCTTGTTTCCCAGAGGCTCAACCGGAAGGAGAAGTACCATGGCGGCACCTGTCGTTACCATGCAGCAATTGCTTGAAGCTGGGGCCCATTTCGGCCACCAAACCCACCGTTGGAACCCGCGTATGAAGCCGTATATCTTCGGCGCGCGTAACGGCATCCACATTCTCGATCTGTCGCAGTCGGTGCCTTTGTTCGCACGCGCACTCGATTTCGTTGCCTCGACCGTAGCGTCGGGCGGTAAGGTCCTGTTCGTCGGCACCAAGCGCCAGGCGCAGGGTCCAATCGCTGATGCTGCACGCGCCTCGGGTCAGCATTTCGTCAACCACCGCTGGTTGGGCGGCATGCTCACCAACTGGAAGACCATTTCGAATTCGATCAGGAAGCTGAAGACGCTTGAAGAGCAACTTTCGGGTGACACGCACGGTTTCACCAAGAAGGAAATCCTTCAGATGACCCGCGAACGCGACAAGCTCGAAATGAGCCTTGGCGGTATCCGCGACATGGGCGGCATCCCTGATGTCATGTTCGTCATCGACGCCAACAAGGAAGAACTCGCAATCAAGGAAGCCAACGTCCTCGGTATTCCTGTCATCGCGATCCTCGATTCGAACGTATCGCCTGACGGCATTGCGTTTCCGGTTCCTGCGAATGATGACGCAGCACGCGCCATCCGCCTTTACTGCGAAGCCATTGCGACCGCATCGAGCAAGGGCAATGTTTCGGCCAAGGTTGCCAAGGGCGTTGACCTTGGTGCCGAAGTCGAGCCGGCTGCAGAGCCTGCTTTGACTGAAGCTGCTCCGGTAGCGGAAGATGCGCCAGCGACGATGGAAGAAGCTGTTGGAGCCGAAGAAGCGCCGGCTGCTGAAGAAGCTCCTGTCGCTGAAGCTGCTGCCGACGAAACACCTGCCGCAGAAGCGTAAGAAAATCATGGCATCCCCGCTCCGGCGGGGACGCATTTGGGCCAAGATGGCCATGTCATTCCCGCGATTTGCGGGAATGACCGCATAAAAGCCAAGAAGGATAGAACAATGTCTGTAGTTACAGCCTCACTCGTCAAGGAGTTGCGCGAGCTTTCCGGCGCGGGAATGATGGACGCCAAAAAGGCGCTTGAAGAAACCAATGGCGATTTGAACGCTGCGGTCGATTTGCTGCGCGCCAAGGGCCTTGCCACCGCTGCCAAGAAGTCGAGCCGTACCGCGGCAGAAGGCCTTGTCGGCGTCGCCGTCGAAGGCAAGCGCGGCACCGCTGTCGAAGTCAACAGCCAGACCGACTTCGTCGCGAAGAATGAGCAGTTCCAGGATTTCGTCCGTTCGGTAACCGACGTAGCCTTGTCGCACGGTGCCAATGATGCCGAAGCAATTCTTGCGGCAAGCTATCCCGGTGGCGGCACCGTTCGGGAAAAGCTGACCGAGAATATCGCAACCATCGGTGAAAATCAGGTCATCCGCCGCGCTGCGTCGCTTTCGGTCGATAAGGGCCGCGTGGTTTCTTATGTCCACAACGCTGCATCGCCCGGCATGGGCGGCATCGGCGTGCTCGTTGCGCTTGAAAGTGAAGCTGACGCAGTGACGCTCGACGGCCTTGGCAAGCAGCTTGCAATGCATATCGCCGCAGCTTTCCCGCTGTCGCTTGACGAAACCGGCCTTGACGCCGACACGCTCGAGCGTGAACGCGGAATCGCGCGCGAAAAGGCTTCGGAAAGCGGCAAGCCTGCCGACATCGTCGAAAAGATGGTTGAAGGCGCGGTGAAGAAATTCGCCAAGGAAAATGCCTTGCTCAGTCAACTGTTCGTCATGGACGGCAAGACTCCTATCGCTGATGTTGTTGCACATGCTGGCAAAGCCGCGGGTTCGACAATCGTCCTCAAGGACTATGTCCGCTTCCAGCTTGGCGAAGGCATCGAGAAGGAAGTTTCCGACTTCGCCGCCGAAGTGGCTGCTGCTGTAGGTAACTGAACCGAATTACAAAACAACCGTGTTACCCCCGACTTGATCGGGGGTCCATGGTCCGAACTGTCGGTTTACGCTGATATCTCAGACCATGGATTCCCGCTTTCGCGGGAATGACAAAAGATTGTTGATTTGCGTTGTTAGAGCCGGACTATTGGCACTTGGCGATATGGCGCATGGCTCTTATAGCTGTGCGCCATAATCGTATCGGGGATTGAGGAATTTATGGGCGCACACGGCTATCGCCGCATCCTGCTGAAATTGTCGGGCGAAGTGTTGATGGGTGATCAGTCCTTTGGCATCGACCCCGATACCGTCGCGCGTGTCGCCGAAGAGGTGAAGGCGGCTAAAGATACTGGGCTTCAGTTGTGCCTCGTCATCGGCGGCGGTAACATTTTTCGCGGCATGGCGGGCGCTGCCAAGGGCATGGACCGTGCGCAGGCTGATTATATGGGCATGCTGGCGACGGTGATGAACGCGCTGGCGATGCAGAATGCTTTGGAACAGCTTGGTGTCCCGACGCGGGTGCAGTCAGCCATCGAAATGGATAAGGTCTGCGAACCCGTTATCCGTCGCCGTGCGGAGCGTCATCTTGAGAAAGGGCGGATTGTTATATTTGCCGCTGGCGTGGGTGCACCTTTCTTCACAACCGACAGCGGCGCGGCGTTACGCGCGGCGGAAATGCAGTGCGATGCCTTGTTCAAGGGCACCTCGGTTGATGGCGTTTATGATGCAGATCCAAAGAAAGTGCCAACCGCGACGCGTTATGAAACATTGAGTTATGATAGGGTGTTGGCGGATAATCTAAAGGTCATGGACGCAAGCGCAGTATCATTATGCCGCGACAACAACATTCCAATCGTGGTGTTCTCGATCCGCGAGCGGGGCAATATCTTGAAGGTGCTCGACGGAAGCGGCACCTCGACCGTAGTAAATAGCGAAGGGAAGTGAACCATGCCGCAATATGACAAGGCCGATGTCGAGCGCCGCATGAAAGGCGCGGTTGAATCGTTCAAAAGCGATCTTTCCGGCCTGCGTACCGGACGCGCTAATGTGACGCTGCTCGATCCGGTAGTGGTCGAGGTTTATGGATCGAACATGCCGCTCAACCAAGTGGCAACCGTCAGCGCGCCCGAACCGCGGATGTTGTCGGTGCAGGTGTGGGACCGTTCGAATGTGACGCCGGTTGAAAAAGCGATCCGTTCGGCAGGACTTGGCCTCAATCCAATTACCGACGGACAGATGCTGCGTCTGCCGATCCCCGATTTGACCGAGGAGCGCCGCAAGGAACTGGCGAAACTCGCGGGGCAATATGCCGAGAAGGCGAAAATCGCGATCCGCAACGTGCGCCGCGATGCCAATGACGGGCTGAAAACCGATGAGAACAAGAAGGAAATCAGCGAGGACGACCGCAAGCGGCTTGAAACCGAAGTGCAGAAAATGACCGACGAAATGATCAAGGCGGTCGACGACGCAGCGGCGCATAAGGAAAAGGAAATCCTAAGCCAGTGAGCGCAGCTGCGGCCCCGATTGCTGCCAGAATCGAGGCAGGTGCCGGCCAAATGCCGCGCCATGTCGCCATCATTATGGACGGCAATGGCCGTTGGGCGAAGAAGCGCATGCTGCCGCGCGCAATGGGGCATAAAAAGGGCGTAGAGGCGGTGCGCAATATCGTTCGTGCAGCGGGCGAATTGGGGCTCGAGGCGCTTAGCCTGTATGCCTTTTCCAGCGAGAACTGGAAAAGGCCGGAGGACGAGATTAGCGACCTGATGGGGCTGATGCGTTCGTTTATCAAATCCGACATTGACGAATTTACCGCGAATGACGTGCGCCTGAAAATCATTGGTGATTACAAGGCGCTCGCGCCCGATATTGTAGAAATGCTCGATGACGCACTAGCCCGCACTGCGCATAACACTCGCACAACATTGGCGGTAGCATTGAATTACGGATCGCAAGATGAACTGGTCCGCGCCGCACAGGCCGCTGCAGCAATTGGCGAAATCACGGTCGAAACAATCGAAGCTCATCTCGACACCGCCGACATGCCGCCGTTGGACCTTGTCATCCGTACATCAGGCGAGCAACGGCTGTCCAATTTCATGCTGTGGCAAGCGGCTTATGCCGAATTCTGGTTCACTGAAACGCTCTGGCCCGATTTCTCCAAAGACGAACTGGCGCGCGCGCTGAATGAATTTGCGGGCCGTGAGCGCCGTTATGGTGGTCGATGAACGAGCAAGCAGCGCCGCCGATTAAGCCGAGGTCAGATTTGGGTATCCGAACGATTTCCGGCGTGATCATGATGAGCATTGCGATCGTTGCCATCTGGCTGGGCGGATACGCCTTCATGGGTCTGGTAATTTTGGTCGGTTTTGGCGTGCTGTGGGAATTTTCGAAGCTCGTCTTGGGTTTTACCCTTAATCCCGTCGCGCGGGCTATTTGGCTCCTTGGCGGCGTGTTCTATGTAGGCCTTGCCTGTTTTACCTTGATAATGTTCAGCGCGCCATTTTTTGGCATGACGCCGGCAATACTACTGATCGCGGGAGTGATCGGCACCGATGTCGGCGCATATTTCGCAGGCCGCACTATCGGCGGCCCTAAGATCGCGCCCAAAATCAGTCCTTCCAAAACATGGTCAGGCCTTTTCGGCGGAATGATCGGCGCAGGGTTATTGATGATTGCAATCCAAGCTCTGATCTATTGGGGTCGGATAGACCCGCGCGACCACAGCGACATTTATTTGGCTTATGGCTGGCAGAAACTTGCATTGACGGGCGTAGCGCTTGCATTGGTCGCGCAGGCAGGCGACTTTTTCGAAAGCTGGATGAAGCGCCGTGCGGGGGTCAAGGATTCAGGACGACTGATTCCCGGACATGGCGGGCTTTTCGACCGGACCGACGGATTGATAGCAGTCGCCTTTGTCGCTGGCCTGATTATTGTCGCACAAATCATATTTGGCAGGTGATGCATTGACGCGGTCGATTTCGATTTTTGGCGCAACAGGGTCTGTGGGCCTTTCAACGCTCGACCTAGTGCGCCAGCATCGCGATGCCTATCGTGTTGTAGCTTTAACCGCCAATGGCAATGCTACGGCGTTAGCAGAGCTTGCACGCGAATTTGACGCTGACCTTGCCGTTGTAGCGGAAGAAGAATCCTATCAGGCGCTGAAAGATGCACTGGCGGGAACGCGAACCAAGGTGGCTGCCGGCGCGGACGCGCTCGTTGAAGCCGCCAAACGCGACGCCGACTGGACTATGGCTTCGATTGTCGGCTGCGCTGGCTTGCCCTCCACAATGGCCGCAATTGAGCAGGGCAGGACCGTGGCACTTGCCAATAAAGAAGCTTTAGTCTCGGCTGGTGACCTTATGATGGCAGCGGTCGAGCGGTCGGGTGCGACCCTGCTGCCCGTTGACAGCGAGCATAATGCAATTTTTCAGTGCCTTCACGGTGCTAAACTCGAACAGGTGCGTAAAATCACGCTTACCGCCAGCGGCGGGCCGTTCCGTGAATTCTGCCTCGAACAGATGCGCGCGGTTACGCCATCCCAAGCCGTCGCGCACCCCAATTGGGATATGGGCGCCAAGATCAGCGTTGATTCGGCCACGATGATGAACAAGGGTCTCGAACTTATCGAGGCCTATCACCTGTTTCCCGTCGGCCTCGATCGGCTCGATATCCTGGTCCATCCGCAATCGGTGATCCATTCGATGGTCGAATATGTGGATTGCTCCACGCTGGCGCAGCTCGGTTCGCCCGATATGCGTATTCCTATCGCTAGCGCGCTGGCGTGGCCGGAACGTATCGCCACGAGTTGCAAGCCACTCGACCTTGCAACGATTGGTCAGCTGACATTCGAGCGGCCAGATCCAGTCCGCTTCCCCGCGCTGCGTCTTGCCCGTGCCGCAGTGAATGAAGGTGGCGCCAAGCCTGCAATTCTCAACGCAGCCAACGAAGTCGCGGTTGCGGCATTCCTCAAAGGGCAAATCGGCTTCCTAGACATCGCCGCGCTGGTGGAAACCACTTTAACCGGATATGTCCCCAATATGCCGGTCAATCTCGAAGATTTGTTCAGCATTGATGCAGCCGCGCGCAGCTACGCGTCGGCGCAAATACAGAAGGTCGCACATGCCAGTTGAATCGCCGCATTTCCTCATAACCATATCTGCGTTCCTCGCGCTTATCGGCACGCTCGTCGTGGTGCACGAACTTGGCCATTATTTCGTCGGACGCTGGTTCGGGGTGAAGGCGGAGAAATTCTCAATTGGTTTCGGACCCCAGATATTCGGGCGCGTCGACAAGCGCGGGACGCTCTGGCGCATCGGCGCGCTGCCCTTGGGCGGCTTCGTGCAGTTCGCTGGCGACATGAACCCCGCCAGCCAAGCTGACGAAAGCTGGCAAGCCCTGCCCGAGGCAGAGCGCAACCAGACATTCCAGTCGAAGACATTATGGCAGCGAGCTCTGATCGTGTTTGCGGGGCCTGCAGTCAATTTCATCCTCGCAATCCTTATTGCGATGGGGTTCCTGCTGGCATTCGGCAAATCAGTCACACCGCCGGTTGCCGATGTGGTCTATCCTAACAGCGCAGCGGCAGTTGCCGGCCTGCAGGTTGGCGACCGGATACTGACCATAAACGGTCGGAGCATCGACACGTTCGATGAAATGAAAAACGAAATCGTGATGATCCCGGGCGAAACGGCATTGATTGGCTATGAACGCAGTGGGCGCAGCTTATCGGCGCAAGTACAAGTCGCCACCGTTGATGAAGTCGACCGTTTTGGAAATAAATACCGGATCGGCCAGCTTGGCGTCGTGGCGAACAAGGTCGATATCCGCGAGGTCGGATTGCTCGAAGCCCCGTGGGCCGCTGTCCTTCAAACTGGCAGCATATTGCGTCAGCAGATGATCGGGCTGGGCCAAATCATTTCGGGTCGCCGTCCGCTTTCCGAGCTCGGCGGACCGCTGAAAATTGCAAAGGTTTCGGGTGAAGCTATGAGCCTTGGTATCCTTACCTTCATCTCGCTCGCTGCGCTCATCTCGATTAACTTGGGGTTCATCAACCTGCTGCCAATTCCGATGCTCGATGGAGGTCATCTCATGCTCTACGCAATCGAGGCAGTGCGAAGGCGCCCGGCCACGCCGCAGGTGCAGGAATGGGCTTTCCGGGCCGGGTTTGCGATGCTGGTGGGGTTCATGATCATGGTGACATTCAACGACCTTGCCTCATTCGGCCTCTTCGGTAGTGGATAAAGCCCAATGCGGGCTTGATTGCGGACGCCGCTTGGGGCAGGGACGCACAATTCTTTAGGGCGAGAGCCATATCTTCGGTGGGGGCCGAACATCGGATCGGATGACAATGAACTTCAAGACCTTTGGCATATATTTGATGGGTTCAACCGCCTTGGCCGGGATTGGCGCAGCATCGCCAGCGTTTGCACAAGTGACGCCTCCTCCAGCTGTGCCGACTGTGCCTGCTGCCGCGGCACCACAGGCCGATCAAATTCAGTCGATTACCGTAGTCGGCACGCAGCGGCTCGAGGCCGATACTGTGCGTTCCTATATTCGCCTTCGTACCGGCCAGAACTGGTCGCAGGTCGCCGCTGACCAAGCGTTGAAAGACCTTTACGCCACCGAATTGTTCGCCGATGTCGCAATCCGCAACAATTCGGGCGCCGTGGTTATCGAGGTCCGCGAAAACCCCGTCGTCAACCGCATCATCCTTGAAGGCAACAAGCGACTAAAGAACGACAAGATCGAGCCTGAAATCAAACTGGCACCGCGCCAGATTTATTCGCGTTCCAAAGTCCGCGCCGACGTTGCGCGTATTGTGGAGCTTTACAAACGCCAAGGTCGCTTTGCAGCGACCATAGAGCCTAAGCTGGTTCAGCTCGACCAGAACCGCGTCGATATCGTCTTCGAAATCACCGAAGGACCCAAGTCGAAGGTCCAGCAGATTAACATTATCGGCAACGAGAAATTCGGTGATGGTCGCCTGCGCGGCGAAATGGTGACGAAGCAAGCGCGATTCTACCGCTTCTTTAGCTCCGGCACCAGCTATGACCCAGACCGTCTGGCTTTCGACCAGCAAAAGCTACGCCAGTTCTACCTTACCCAAGGATATGCGGATTTCCGTGTTGTCTCAGCTGTCGCCGAACTCACGCCGGACAAGCAAGACTTCATCATTACGTATGTGGTGGAAGAAGGCGAACGCTATAAATTCGGCGATGTGAAGGTCGAAAGCCAGATCCGCGATTTCGATTCGGAAAAGCTGACCGCGACGCTTCGGATGAAAAAAGACGATTGGTATGATGCGAAGCTGGTTGAGGATACAGTCGAAAGCCTTTCCGAAACCGCTGGTCTGTTCGGTTACGCCTTTGCCGACGTCAGCCCTGACTTCAACCGCGACAAAGAAACCCTCACGATGGGAATCACGTTTCAGGTCGCGGAAAGCCAGCGTGTGTTTGTCGAACGCATCGACATAAACGGCAATACGCTGACTCAGGACAAGGTCGTCCGCCGCGAATTCCGTCTGAACGAAGGCGATGCGTTCAATAGCATCCAGGTCAAGCGTACAGCCGAGCGAATTAAGTCGCTCGGTTATTTCCAGGAAGATCTGGAAGTCGAGCAGGAACAGGGTAGCGCTCCCGACCGTATCGTGCTGACCACTAACGTCGAAGAAAAAGCCACGGGCGAATTGTCTCTGTCGGCCGGTTTTTCGTCGATCGAGAATTTCATCTTCCAGGGCTCGATCAAGCAACGCAACTTCCGTGGTTTGGGTCAGGAATTACGGACGAATATTTCCTACTCCTCTTATTCGAAATCGGCGGAAATCGGATTTACCGAACCCTATCTGTTCGACCGTTCAATTGCGGTTTCGGCTGATATCTTCCGGCGCGATCTGAATAGCTTCAACTTCTTCAACAATCAGCGCAACACCACCTATCAGCAGGCAACGACAGGTTTTCAGTTGCGCACTGGCGTTCCGATAAATGAATTCATCTATTTTCAGGCCCGTTATGGATTAAGCCAGGATGATATCTCACTGGATCGGAACAGCTTCTTTACAGATCCCGATGGTACTGGTCCGCTTCCGGCAACCTGCGACCCAATTTTAGCCGGTCGTTTCCTTTGCGATGCCATCGGCAACCGCTTGACCTCGTCGATTGGCTACACGCTGCTTTATGATGACCGCGACAACCGCGTCCGTCCGACGCGGGGGCAAAGCGCCGGGATCTCTCAGGATTTCGCCGGTTTGGGCGGCAGCGTCAAATATATCAAGACACGCATAAACGCGGACAAATATTGGAAACCGTTTGGCAATTTCGTGGTCGGTCTTTCGATCGAAGGCGGCTATATCCATCCGCTCGAAGATCGCGGTTTGGCGGCGTTGGGCATCGATGACGTCCGCCTGACCGACCGTTTCTACCTTGGCGAACCGCAGATGCGTGGTTTCGACATTCGCGGCGTTGGCCCGCGCGTGCAGCGCGTGTTCTTCACTGGTGAAGTCGTCAACGGTGTTGCCGTCAATACCCCGCAGCTTGGCCGGAACGAAATCCAGGACGACGCTATCGGTGGCCGTTTCTACTACCTGGGTCGTGCCGAACTGCAGATACCGCTGGGCAGCGGCGCGAAAGAACTGGGGCTTCGCCCGTCGATCTTTGTCGATGTCGGTTCGGTATTCGATGTGACCCGTCCGCTCCTGCAAACCGTGCAACAGCGCGAGACGCTGGCTACTGGCGCTCAGGGTAATCCACTTTATTATTTCGTCGATAGTGCCGGTGCGATCCAGACATCGACCACCGCGACCAACACCGATGGTTCGTCGCGTGTACCCGCGCTTCGCTTCGAGGAACGTTTCTTTGGTGACACGTGGAAGCCGCGCCTTTCGGTTGGCTTTGGTGTCAACTGGAACTCGCCATTCGGTCCGTTCAGGATTGATATCGCCAAGGCTCTGCTAAAAGAGCCGGGCGACGATACCAAATTATTTACATTCAACGTAGGAACGCAATTCTAATGAAAATTCGTAAAACAGCCGCTTTGGCCGCTCTTTTGTCGGCATCGGTCATTGCCGTGCCCGCCACCGCGCAGGTTGCAGGAATCGCTACCGCCGATACCGCCGTTGCAATCGCCCGTTCGAAGGCATTGGGTACCGCTTACCAACAGATCGGTACGCAATACGCTTCTTTTGCGCAGCAGATGCAGACCAAGCGCACAGAGATCAACAACCTCAATGCGCAGCTTGATACCAATAAGGACAAGAACCTCGATCAGGCCGAAGTCGACGCAGCGGTAAAGGCGAAGAGCCCGTTACTGGCCCAGATCGATGCCAAGCAGAAAGAAATCAATGGGCTGCAAGACCCGATCGTCCGCGCGCAGCTTTTCTCGGTAGAGCAGATCGCGGTCAAATATGAGGCCGCCCAGCAGGCAGTGATTACCGCAAAAAAGATCAATGTCATTCTGACGCCGGAAGCGTTTGTTTGGGCACCTGATGCAGTCGACGTGACCGCTGCTATTACCGCCGAGTTGGACAAGGCTGTACCTTCCGTGCCGATCTCCCCGCCCGCCGACTGGCGTCCGTCGCGTCAGGGAGCTGCGCTGTATCAAGCGATCCAGCAGCTGTTCAATGCTGCCGCGCAACAGCAGGCTGCGCAAGCTGCCGCCACGCAGTCGCCGCAGCCCGGCCAGCCCGCGCCTGCCGCACCGCGTCCGGCAACGCAGCAGCCTGACAGCCGTTAATTCGATGTCGGGGGGCGACTTCGCGAATTACGACGTTCGCCGGGTGATGGCGGTGCTGCCGCATCGCTATCCGATGCTGCTGGTCGACCGCGTTGAAGAGCTTGTCATCGACGAGCGGATCCGCGCGGTCAAAGCGGTTACGATCAACGAGGGCTTTTTTCAGGGGCATTTCCCCGGAAGGCCGATCATGCCCGGCGTGATGATCGTCGAAGCGCTGGCTCAGGCCGCTGGCGTGCTTGCGATGGAAAGCCTCGGTCTTATCGGCTCGGGAAAACTCGTTTATTTCATGTCGATCGACAATGCAAAGTTCCGCGCCCCCGTCGAACCCGGTTGTCTGCTTCATCTTGAAGTTGAATTCGTCCAGAAACGCCCGCGTGTATGCAAATTCGCAGGGCGCGCGATGATCGGCGATCAGGTTGTCACCGAGGCCGAGTTCATGGCAATGATCGCTGACCCGCCAGCCTGATTGCTTCTTGCCTTCGACAAAAACCCCCGCTAATGGCGGCGCTTCCAATTTTTAGGGCTGCCGGTCGGAAACCGGCGGCTGAACGAAGGAATTACACATGAAAGCCGATATTCACCCCGATTATCATATGATCAAGGTGCAGATGACCGACGGCACTGTCTTCGAAACACGCTCTACCTGGGGCAAGGAAGGCGATACGCTGGCGCTCGACATTGATCCGACCTCGCACCCGGCATGGACCGGTGGCCGTGGCTCGATGCTCGATACCGGTGGCCGTGTGGCCCAGTTTAACAAGCGTTTTGGCGGGCTTAGCCTCAAAAAATAAGCTCGTCACGGCTTGGCCGGACCTTTCGCATGAACTATAATGGTTTAATCGGCAGAGTTTCAACCTTTGCCGACTTTTCCTGTCGGGAGTGTGCATGGATTCGGCGTTTGTTGTTGCGCAGAAATCGCCGATTGCGGATTGGGGCAGGCTGCGCATCAACCTGACCTATTATTGGCGGCATGGACGCTGGCCCGACATCGACAATCCGCAAACTTTCACCGAGCATGTCCAGCATCGCAAACTGTTCGATCATGACATCCGTATGTCGCAACTGGCCGACAAGCTTCTGGCAAAGAAAATAGTCGCAGATCGGATTGGTACAGAATGGATTATTCCGACGCTGTGGCACGGAAATGTTCTGCCGGAAAAGCCGCTTTGGCCAGCTCCGTTCGTCGTCAAATCGCGGCACGGCTGCAACCAGTCCGCGTTCGTGTGGGACGATAAACCTGACTGGATCGCCATCCGGCGAAACGCGATGAGGTGGATGACACAGCAATATGGTGTCTGGCTGGACGAATGGATATATAGCCGTATCGAGCGTGGCATATTGGTCGAGCCATTTGTCGGCGAAGGACGCACGCTTCCGGTCGATTACAAATTCTATGTTTTCGGCAGCAGGGTGCAGTTCGTTCAGGTGCATCTGGGACGGGGCGGTCGTCACCGCTGGATCCTCTTCGACCGCAGCTGGCGGAGGGTATCGGCGGCTACCAGCGATGCCGATCCACAAGCACCGCAGACATTGCAGCAGATGATAGACGCGGCGGAGGCGCTTGGCACCGGGTTCGATTTTGTCCGAGCTGATCTGTACGAAGTGCGCGGGCGCCCGCTATTCGGCGAAGTCAGCTTTTACCCCGGTTCGGGGCTTGACCGGTTCGATCCGGTTTCGCTTGATTTGATAATCGGACGGCACTGGACTGAGGCCAAATCACAGTGCTTAAAATAGGGTGGCTGTCTGACAAAGCTTGACCTTTTTGCCCGCTTGCTCTTAAGGAGCGCGCCTGTCTTTACCGGCACGCTATGGCGATCGTAGTTCAATTGGTTAGAGCACCGGCTTGTGATGCCGGAAGTTGCGGGTTCAAGTCCCGTCGGTCGCCCCACTTTTGCCGATATTATCGGGTGACAACTGAGCGGCGTAATATTATTACGCGGCCTCGTAATTTGATACCGTTGCTCTGCTGGAGACATTGCATGCCCGCAATCTGGGACTTGCCCGATTTTGATTCACATGAAGCCGTGCATGTATTTGAGGACCGTAAAAGCGGTCTGAAAGCCGTAATTGCGGTGCATTCGACCCATCGCGGGCCTGCGGCGGGTGGTACGCGCTTTTGGCATTATGCGGACAGTCAGGCGGCGATAACCGATGCGCTGCGCTTGTCGCGCGGGATGAGCTATAAAAATGCTATGGCGGATTTGCCGGCAGGCGGCGGCAAAGCTGTAATATTGGCGGACCCAGCGCGTGCAAAGCCGCAAGACATGCTCGATGCGTTCGCACGCGCGGTCGATTCGTTAGGTGGCAAATATATCACTGCGCAGGATGTCGGCATGTCTGAGGCGGACATGGTGTCGCTATCCAAGGTCACGCCGCATGTTGCAGGCCTGCCCGGGTTGGGCGGAGATCCGGGGCCATATACTGCGCGCGGCGTTTTTCTGGGCGTACAGGCAGCGGCCAAACATGCACTTGGCAGTGGTGACATGAAAGGCGTTCATGTGGCGATCCAAGGCGTCGGCAGCGTCGGCGGCGGATTGGCGCGTTATCTCGCGGCGCAAGGCGCGAAACTGACGCTTGCCGATGTCGATTCTAGGCGCGCAGCAGCGCTTGCCGAAGAATTGGGCGGCGTGTCGGTGGCGCCCGATGCTATCATGGATATCGAAGCAGATATCTTTAGCCCATGCGCTTTGGGTGCTATCCTTACCGCATCGTCAGTAGCCGGGTTAAAGGTCAAGGCGGTTGCCGGCGGCGCGAATAACCAGCTCGCGACCGGTCCTGAGGGACAAATGCTTGCAGATCGGGGTATATTATACGCCCCCGATTACGTCATCAACGCAGGCGGCATTATCAATGTTTTGCGTCACATCGACAATGCTGGCGACGACGAAATCAATCGTCGTATCGATGCCATTCCTGATCGGCTGGCCGCCATATGGGCGGAAAGCGATTCGAGTGGTATGACACCGGCGCAAGTTGCCGACAATATGGCACAAAAGCTTATAGGTCGCTGATCCCAAATTCGTTGGCGTGAGCCGCAGGCGGTGCTAGAGGCTGCGTCAAATCATGCACCGTTTCGCCAATCCTGCCCGTTTTCTGCGCCTTGCAAAACCGCTAACCCCTGCCTTATTCTGGCCGGGGCTTGTTCTTGCGCTCGGCGCTTGTCTTTGGGGGCTGTTTGCAACGCCGACTGAGCGATTGATGGGCGACACGGTTAAGATCATTTTCGTCCATGTACCAAGCGCGTGGCTTGGCATGGGCGGATGGATTGCCATTGCTCTTGCCAGCATCGTCCAATTGGTCTGGCGGCACCCACTGGCGGGGATAGCGGCACGCGCGATTGCGGTGCCAGGTGCGACTTTTGCCGCGATTTGCCTTCTCACGGGATCGATCTGGGGGCGCCCGACTTGGGGTACCTGGTGGGTATGGGACGGGCGGCTGACCTCGATGCTCGTTCTATTTTTCCTCTATCTCGGTTATATCGCGCTTTCCAATGCGAGCAGTGAAAAGGGTGATACCAGCCGTGTTGCTGCCGTTTTCGGCGTGATCGGCGCGGTAAACATTCCGATCATCAACCGCTCGGTCATCTGGTGGGAAAGCCAGCACCAGAAAGCGAGCATCACACTCGGCGGTTCATCGATCGACGATGCGTATCTCATACCGCTTTTCGTCGCGGTGGCCGGGTTCAGTTTGTTGTTTGGTGCGATCGTGCTGATGCGGATGCGTGCCGCGCTTGCCGAAATGCGTATCGAGGCGCGGATGCGTCGGATGGCGGAGGACTGATGCCGCATTTGCCGTTCATCATTGCCGCCTTTTCCGTGACCGGCCTGAGCATGACTTGGCTAGTGATATCGAGTTATCTCGGGATGCACCGTTCCGAAGCACTGGCTGACGATTTGAGACAGCAACCGTGAAACCCAAGCACCAACGGCTTATTCTCGCACTTATTGCGCTGACCGCGCTGATTGGCGCAGGTTTCATCGCCGCCGCCGCACTACGCGACGAGGCGTCTTATTTCTATACGCCCACCACGCTCGCCAAGGCTAATGTCACCCCGGGCAAGGCAGTCCGTCTTGGCGGTATGGTGCAAAAAGGATCCATTGTGCGAGCCGCCGACGGCGTATCGATAACATTCACGGTGCAGGATGGAGAAGGCAGCCAGAAGGTTGTCTATCGCGGCATCACCCCTGACCTGTTCGTCGAAGGCTCCGGCGTGGTTGCCGATGGCCGCCTGCGCGCCGACAGCGTGTTTGTCGCCGACAGCCTTCTGGCAAAGCATGACGAAAATTATGTTCCCAGAGAATTGGCCGATATCGACATGAACGCCGCAAAGCATAGCAAGGATACGTTAATCCAATGATGGCCGAAGCAGGTCTAGCCGCCTTGTGGCTCGCCGCAGCAATGGCGTTGCTGCAACTAGCGGGCGGGCTGTCGCTGATTGGCGACGGCAAACTGGCCAACCTCATTCGCCCTGCCGCTGTTGTTCAGGGCGCTTTGTGCGTATTCTCGTTCGGAGCGTTGATGTGGCTGTTCTGGATCACCGACTTGTCGGTGCTGTTGGTGGCCAGCAACAGCCATATCGATAAGCCTGCGATTTTCAAACTCGCGGGCACATGGGGCAATCATGAAGGCTCAATGCTACTTTGGGTGACGGTGATGGCGCTGTCGGGTGCAGCGATTGCGCTGCTGGAAAAGCGCATCGACGCCAAAACGCTCGGGGCTACGCTGGGTGTTCAGGCCATCGTTTCGCTAGGTTTCTTCGCGTTCCTGCTGTTTTCTTCAAATCCGTTCGAGCGGCTGGTCCCCGCACCGGCACAAGGGGCAGGGCTGAACCCGTTACTACAAGATATCGGATTGGCCTTTCATCCGCCAACGCTTTACATCGGTTATGTCGGATTATCGGTCGCCTTCTCTTTCGCCGTCGGCGCGCTGCTGACGCGCCAGGTTGGTCCTGCATTTGCAAGAGCGATGCGGCCATGGGTGCTCGGCGCATGGATATTCCTGACTTTGGGCATTACGGCGGGCAGTTATTGGGCCTATTACGAACTTGGCTGGGGCGGCTGGTGGTTCTGGGACCCGGTGGAAAATGCCTCGCTAATGCCGTGGCTTGCCGCAACCGCATTACTCCATTCGGTTAGCGTGCTCGCCACCCGCAATGCATTGCGCGCATGGACGATAATGCTCGCGCTGGTGGCGTTTGCGATGTCGATGGCGGGTACTTTCCTCGTCCGTTCGGGCATTCTTACCAGCGTGCACAGCTTTGCGGTGGACCCGGAACGAGGCGCGTTTATCCTGACGCTGATGCTGGTCTATACCGGCGCGGCATTCGTGCTGTTCGCGCTGCGCATCGGCACCGTACGGCAAGGCGAGCCTTTCCAGCTGGTCAGCCGCGAAGGCGCAATTGTCGCCAACAATATATTCCTCAGTGTCATTCTTGGCATCGTGCTGATCGGCACGCTTTACCCGCTGGCTGCCGAAGCCATGGGAGACAAGATTTCGGTCGGACCGCCCTATTTTAACAAGGCCGCCGCGCCAATCGGGCTGTTATTAATGCTGGCTTTGCTGATCGGCCCGATGCTTCGCTGGCGGCGCGACGAGATCGCGCGGTATAAATATTGGCTGGTCGGGTTTCTGGCGGTCATCTTGTGGACAGGCGTGTTGTTATGGCGAACAGCACCCGGTGCCGGCTTGTTCCCGATACTGGGTATTGCTTTGGCGCTTGCCTTGGCAGTAGCTGCTTTCGCGCCGCTTAAGGGCCGCAAATTGTTGCGCACGCCGTTGCCGGTATTCGGCATGGTCATAGCGCATTTCGGATTGGCCGTGAGCGTCTTCGGTATGGCAAGTGAATCCGGTTTTTCGAGCGAGACGCTCACCGCGCTCTCGCCGGGGCAAAACGCAAAAGTCGCGGGCTGGGACGTGAAGCTGGACGATGTGAATCCGGTCATCGGTGACAACTGGGTCGGTATCGAAGGCGAAATGCTCGCAAAACGGGGCGGCAAAACTTTTGTCGTACGTCCGCAGTCGCGGCGGTTTTTCCAACCCGAGCAACAGACGAGCGAAGCGGCATTGCTGACCCGCTGGAACGGGCAACTTTATGTGGTAATCGCGCAGCCCGACGAACGAACCGGCAAATGGCAGGTTCGTCTCTGGTGGAAGCCGTTTGTGACTTTTATTTGGTATGGCGGCGCGTTGGTGGCGCTTGGTGGTTTGATTGCGCTTTTGGGGCGCATGCTGCGTCGTCCCAGGAAACCCGTTAAAAACAAGTGGGCAACAGAATGAATCGCCCTTGGCTTCTCTGGTTACCGCTTGCCGTTGTCGCTTTCATCGGTGGCCTGGCGATTTACGGATTGGTGGTACCAAAGGACGATCAAATCCATTCGGCGATGGTCGGCAAGAAACTGCCCCAGTTCGTACTCATACCTGCGACGCAAGGCATACCGGGCCTCGCCAGCAGCGACATGGCCGACGGCAAACCTCGCCTGCTCAACATTTTTGCTAGCTGGTGCATCCCGTGCAAGGCAGAGGCGCCGCAACTTGAGGCGCTTAAAACGGCAGGCGCTGAAATCGATGCAATCGCCGTTCGCGATAGTCCAGAGGACGTCGCTGCCTTCCTGTCTGAATTCGGTAACCCGTTCCGGCGGATTGGTTCGGACAGCGAGATGGCAGTGCAACTGAAGCTCGGGTCTTCGGGCGTTCCCGAAACTTTTGTGATTGGCGGTGACGGGACGATAACTTACCAGCATATCGGCGATATTCGACCTGAGCATGTGCCAATGCTGCTCGAAAAACTGCGGGAGGCGAAATGAGATTTGCGTTTCTTCCCGTGCTCATATTTGTGGCTGTACCATTGTCAGCCCAAGGGACGGGCCCAATACCCGAGCTAGCCAACCAGCAACTCGCTGACCCGAAGCAGGAGGCTGCCGCCACCCGGTTGATGCATGGCCTTCGTTGTATCCAGTGTCAGGGCCAATCGATTGCCGATAGCGATGCACCCATGGCCGCAACGATGCGTGCCGAGGTGCGTCAGCAAATAGCCGATGGGCAAGAGCCGGAAACGATTAGGCGATGGATGATCGGCCGATATGGGGAATGGGTCAGTTTTGAGCCTGAAATGAAGGGCGCTGGCTTGGTGCTTTGGGCGGCGCCGCTATTGATGTTGCTGGCGGCACTCTGGTTCGCGCGTGGAATGTTCAGGAGGCGAACATGAACGGTTGGGTAGCAATTGGGTTATTGGCGGCTGTAAGCCTTTCAGCACTCGTTCTGATAGGCCGATTGCAAAAGGGGTATTGGCAGATCGCGGCCGCTGCCGTCCTGCTCGGTATGACTGGCTATGCGCTACAGGGGCGTCCGTCGGTCCAATCGGCACCCGCAAAATCGCTTGCGGCAAAAGAAGATGCTGCGGTGCAGCTGGTCGAAATGCGTGCCGATATGGACCAAAGCTTTGGCGGTGCAAAACGCTGGCTGGTGACAGCCGATGCCTTTGCCAAGCAAGGTGACTATAAATTGTCGGCAAGTTACATTCAGGCCGGTCTGAAACAGAACCCGAACGATCCCGATCTTTGGTCGGCGCTTGGCTTGCAATTGATGCTCGCCAGCAACGGCGAAATGTCGTTGCCTGCTCAACTGGCGTTCGACAAGGCACGTACAATCCGGCCCAATTATCCCGCTCCTTATTATTTCGCCGGCCTGTCGCGGTTGTTCTCTGGCAACATCGACAGCGCGATATTGTTCTGGGAAAAGGCTTTGTCGCTGGCAACGCCCAATGCGAAATGGAGACCAAGGCTTGAGTCGCAACTGGCTGGCGCAAAGGCTTTACAAGCGCAGGTCGGGGCAAACGCTCCAGCGCTGAAATCAAATAATTGATAAATACATATAAATTAGTATTTTTACGACCGCTATTGCTTTGTTGTGAAGCCAATTGCAGCATGGTATCGCCCGCCGCCCGCATGTCTGAATCACATGGCGGGGCAGGTTGGAAACCGAGGGGTTGAATGGTCGCATCGCAAGCAGATGATTTCGGGCACAACCCTGATCAGGATGGCCAAAGCCATAGCCATGCTCCTCAGGGGTCGATGGCTAAACTGGCGGTTGGCGCAATCGGCGTCGTATTCGGCGATATCGGTACAAGCCCGATTTACGCATTCCGTGAAACTTTCGCAGGCCACCATCCGATTGATCCCGATCCCGTTCATATAACGGGTGTGCTCAGCCTTGTGTTCTGGTCGATGATGATCGTCGTCACCTTCAAATATGCGATGACGATCATGAAGGCAGACAACAAGGGTGAGGGCGGGAGCCTGGCGTTACTCGCCCTTATCAATCGGCAAACAGCCGGTGCCACCTGGACCGCACCGATCATCATGCTCGGGGTGTTCGCAACTGCCTTATTCTATGGCGATGCAATGATTACGCCTGCAATGTCCGTGCTATCGGCGACCGAGGGTCTGAGTTACGTTCATCCCGGCTTCAAGGCGTGGATATTGCCCATAGCCATAGGAATTCTAATCGGCCTGTTTGCCATGCAGTCGCGCGGCACCGCGAAGGTAGGTGCGCTTTTTGGGCCTATCATGCTCGTCTATTTTGCGACACTGGCGGCATTAGGTTTCATCCATCTAATTAAGATGCCGGAGATTATTCTCGCAACGCTCAACCCGTGGAATGCGATCAATTTCTTCATTGTCGATGGTTTTCGCGCGTTTATCGCCATGGGTTCGGTGGTGCTGGCCGTAACCGGGGCTGAAGCGCTATATGCCGATATGGGGCATTTCGGGCGCCGCCCGATTGTCCGCGGCTGGATAATATTCGTCCTTCCCTGCTTGATGATTAACTACATGGGACAGGGCGCTATGATCCTGTCGATGGATGCTGTGGCCGCTGCGCAGACCATCAAGGATCCATTCTTTCTGATGATCCCCGATATCGTTCGCCTTCCAGTGGTCATCATCGCCTTGTTCGCAACCATAATTGCCAGCCAAGCCGTGATTTCGGGTGCATTCTCCCTGACGCAGCAGGCTATCCAATTGGGCTTTATTCCGCGCCTTGCGATTCTCCACACCAGCGAAAAAGCAGCGGGCCAGATTTACATTCCGGTGATCAACTGGGCGCTAATGATCATGGTGATCGCATTGGTATTATTTTTCCGTTCGTCGAGCAATCTTGCCGCGGCTTACGGAATTGCGGTGACTGGCGCGATGTTCATCGACACTTGCCTGCTTGCGGTGGTGCTTTTCCAGCTATGGAAATGGCCAAAATGGAAATCGTTGCCAATCCTTGCGATTTTCATAATCGTAGACATGGCGTATCTCGGCGCAAACCTGCTGAAGGTTCCCGATGGCGGTTATTTCCCGTTGTTGATCGGACTTGTTATATTCACGCTGTTGACGACCTGGTCGCGCGGTAGGGCATTGATGCGTGAGCGCATGGCAGAAAGCACAATGCCGATGGAAATTTTCATCAAGTCCGCTGCGAACAGCGCGACTCGTGTTTCTGGCACCGCAATTTTCATGGCGTCAGCGGCTAGCGGTGTTCCATCGGCAATGCTGCACAATATCAAGCACAACAAAATCCTCCATGAGCGTGTTTTGATCTTAACCGTGCAAATCGAGGATGTGCCATACGTAGAGGAGGCGGACAGGATAGCTTGCAAAGAGTTGGGTGAAGGTTTTTACCGCGTGAAAATGCGGTTTGGGTTTCTCGAAGAGACCGACATACCTGCAACACTCGACAAGGTTGATCTGTGCGGGCCGAAATTCGATATGATGCAGACTAGCTTCTTTCTGTCACGCCAAACGCTTATTGCCTCGAAGATACCGGGAATGGCAATCTGGCGTGAAAAGATGTTTGCCTGGATGCTACGCAATGCCGCCAACGCGATGGAGTTTTTCAAACTGCCCACAAATCGCGTGGTTGAACTTGGAAGTCAGGTTGAAATCTGAACCGGATCGGGCAGGAATTGGATTGCCCCTAAACGCTTATTGCAACCCGCGGTATTTCTAGCTAAGAACAAATACAGAACTCGGAAACTATGGTGTATTAATGAATAGATCCGAAGATACTGCGCCGTTGATGTTGCTCACCAAATTTGAGGATTTGGAACTGGCAGATATTGTTCGGGCGTCAATGGCCGAAAACGCGGAAATGTCGCTGACGCCGGTTGGACCGAGCAATAGCAAAGCCTTTGAAATTGTTTATTGCGGCGTGACCTTCAACATTTCGATTACGCCGGGACCCGGAAATATTTCCGGATTGAAAGAAATATTCTGTAGCTTCGATCCGGGGCAAGTCCAAAGCGGGCTGAGTATCGCTCTTGGTGCCCATGTTGCCGGTGGCGAGCGAGTTCCGGCGATCGTCCGGACATTGTTGGACGTGGCAAGAAAAGTGGGCGTTTTGTGCGGCGCGGTTGCGACGGTCTGGCGACCGGCGAATATTGTTTCAGGTTTCGAGTATTTCGAGGAGGCGGCGGACGGCTATCTCTTGGACGGCCCGTTTCCGGTGCTTGCAATGGTCAATTTCAAAACGCGTACAGACGGCGTTATTACGACCAGTGGCCTAGAAACTTTATCCGGCCAGGAATTGCAGATTGAATGCGGAATAATGGATAAAGCAGAATTAATGCGCAGGATCGTGCGCGTGGCACATGACATCGCGGTAAACGGTCCTGTTCTGGCAAAAGTAAGCCTTGACGGTTTGGAGCCGGGCGAAAAGTTGGAACTGGATCCGATTTCCGGTGCCGGCCTGATCAAGATGAAATGCTATTCTGTTTTGGACGCGTAATTTCATTTTAACTTAAGTGATGTTGCTACCCCCTAATTGCCAAAGGATGGGGGCTCATGTCATCGTGGAAACATTCGACGAACCAGCCGATAGGCTATCAGCGGCATCATTTGATACCAGTCAACGTCATGCGCAGCACCGCATTTTCAAAACTTTTTGCCCTGATTGAACAAGCCGGTTTCAACCCACACTGTTTCTTGACGAACGGATTTTTGCTGCCTGCGACAGAAAAAGAATCGGCGCAGACGGGGTTGCCGCTGCATCGCGGACCGCACCGTCAATATGACGACTTGATTGCCAAAAGTCTGAACGTGATCTGGCTGGCGGTGTTGACTAAGCAGATACCGGCTAATCCGGTGTCGATCATGATCCATGTTTCTGATTTGCAGGGCCAGATTCGTCGAAGCCTGGGTCCGAACGCCCCGATTAGGCTGAATCATCATGATCCGCGCCAAGTTCAAAGTCAGCTGTTATTTCTCGATGAAAGCATTCAGCAGATAAACTGGCGGCAATTGCTGGCATGACAATATGAATCGCACAATTTGACCTAAACTCGGCGCTGCAAAAAAATGATCTCAGAATCGCCGGCGTGATGAGAGAAGTCTGCCTACAAGTTCGACCAGCGATAAGTTGGGAATGACCCTAATTTGGAACGGTTAAGCAGGCTTGACCGAGTGCCTTGACCTTATTGCATACCGCTTCGGCAGTTGCTCTGCTTGAAAATGGGCCCGCCTGAAGTCGCGTCACATTGCCCGTCGCGCTCAGATAAGGTTGAAGTGAGGCTAACTCCGAAATCCGGCCTTCGAGCGAAGTCCACAATTTCTTGGCATTTGCTTCTTCTGCAAATGCACCCAGCTGGATTCGCCACGCGCTGTCGGCCGTCGCAACTTTGACAGGCGCATTGATGGCAGCCGCTGGCTTAACGGTAGCCGGTTTCGAAGGAACGGGTTTGGGCGCCGGGCTGCCTGCGACCGAAAGGTCTGCAGGAAAGCCAGGCTTGATATTAGACGGCGGCACCGCAACCGGCTTTGCCGATTTGGGCGGCGGTGCAGTGTCGATTTGAAAGCCTGCGACATTCGCGGCGCGGGCGCGGCTGGCGCGTTGCTCGAGTTCGCCCGCCAATACTGTTGCGGCTTGTCGCTGCTCAAGTGGGATAAACTGGTCCATTTGGGCAAGACTGCGCGATGCTGGCGCCATTCCTGCCGATGAAGCGCGCGTCATCAGCGCATAGGCGCGGACCCAGTCCTTCGGGATATGCACACCGTTGAACAATTCGGTGGCGAGCAAATATTGTGCACGGGGATCGCCGCGATCCGACGAAGTCTGCAAATAGGGAAGCGATTCAGACACCTTGCCCTGATAATGAAGCAGATGGCCATAGCTGTCGGCGGCCTGCAAATGCCCTTGCGCCGAAGCTTTGCGATACCAGTCTAGGGCAATATTCAGGTCTGTCTTGACGCCACGACCCATTTTGTAGGCTTGGCCCATATTGAATTGAGCATCTGCATCGCCTTTGATCGCAGGTTCGCGCCATTGTTTGACCGCTGCCTCATATTCGCCCCGGCTCCATGCATCGACGCCGTCCTTGACGTCGGCGACGGCAGGCGCAGCGACCAACGACAGGGCCAGTACGGCCAATATAGATTTCGAGAGTTGCAACCCGGTTGCCATTTCTTGACTCCAATTCAACGTCCCATTCGTATTAAATCACAGAAACTGAAATTTGGTAAACATTAGGGCTTAATAGCTTAACCAGCGCCCGTCGCAAATTTTCAAGGCTTACTGCGGCTTTCACATTAAGCTTTACCAAGGATAATAGCGATGACGTCATGCCGAAATCCTGCGCAGCGTTAACGGATTTTTAGCCCTGTTCTGTCACATCAGCCTTCGAAACATTTGCAAAGGGGATAGATGTGAGGGTTCTCGCATTGGCATCACAAAAGGGCGGTTCGGGTAAAACGACGCTATCCGGCCATTTGGCGGTTCAGGCGCAGCTTGCTGGTGCCGGACCTGTCGTACTGATCGACATCGACCCGCAGGGTTCGCTTGCCGACTGGTGGAATGAGCGTGAGGCGGAATTGCCCGCATTTGCACAAACCACGGTGGCTCGTTTGGCTTCCGACTTGGCGGTATTGCGTCAACAGGGTTTCAAGCTGGCAGTTATCGACACGCCGCCTGCCATTACAATGGCGATCCAGAGCGTGATCTCGGTTTCCGAACTTATCGTTGTTCCTACCCGCCCAAGCCCGCATGATTTGCGCGCAGTCGGCGCAACGGTCGACCTTTGCGAGCGCGCCGGAAAACCACTGATCTTCGTGGTGAATGCCGCAACGCCTAAGGCGAAAATTACGTCGGAAGCCGCTGTTGCGCTGTCACAGCATGGAACTGTGGCGCCGATTACCCTTCATCATCGCACCGATTTTGCCTCATCGATGATTGATGGCCGCACCGTGATGGAAATCGATCCCAATGGCCGGTCCTCGCAAGAAGTGATCCAGCTTTGGGCATATATATCGGACCGCCTTGAAAAGAATTTCCGCCGCACCGTCTTCAGTGCCCCTGCCGCAGCGCACAATCCGCAGGCTGTCGCCGCGGCTCGACCTATGGGTGGCTTCGGTCGCCGGGTCGTAGGTTAAGTGCAAGAGGGGGCAAAGAAAATGAGTGAACCCAAACCAATCGCATCGCTTTCCGGAGTTTTGTTGGCCCGTAAGGGGCTGGCGCGTCCGGCCATGCGCCGTCCGGCAGCCGTGCTGGGAACCAACGGAAGTGCCGCATTTGCGCAGGATGATCTTGGCTGGAACGACATGGGTTATGATGTCGATCCTGATCCCACCACACCGATGGATTATGACCACAGCTTCCACGGCGTAAATCCGCTCGCCGCTGCAGTGCCTGATGTCAAGCATCAGCAGGATCGGATCGCCGTAGAATATGAAGGCGAGCCAGAGGCAGAAGTCGGCTTCGACAGTTTTGCCGAACAGGAGCCTTCGGTTGCAGATTCATTGACCGTTGTGACGATGACACCCGAACCGCCGGTTCGACCGATTAGTCGCATCGGCACGACTGACGCACCCCGCTCGAAGGCGCGTTCTAAGCCTGGCATGAAGGACAAGGCTGCATTTACGCTGCGTCTGGATGGAGAACGTCACCTAAAACTGCGGTTGGCGTGCGCTATCCGCCATCAGTCAGCTCAAAATCTCGTGACCGACGCGTTAGATGCCTTTTTGGAATCTATGCCGGAAATCGGTCACATGACTACGCACATTCCGACCAAGAAACATTGACCCATTCTTTGAGAGCTTTTTTTGAGGTGATGCCATGAATAGCAATTTTGTCGTGAAGCTCGCATTGTCGACCGCCTTTGTCGCGGTGCCTTCGGTGGTTGCAACAACCGCCGGTTTTGGCAGCACCGAAAAAGTCTCTGCGAAAAAGGCAGGGCCTGAAAAAGCCTATGGCTGGGCTAAAAAAGCCGAGAAGGCGTTGGCCAAAGGCAAGTCCGAACGCGCCCTGACCTTCGCTGAGTTGGCGGTCGAGGCCGACATGCAAAACCGCGACTATCGGGCATTGTTGGCGCGGATTTACATGTCGCAGGGCCGCTTTGTAGCCGCCGAGCGCACTTTGATGGATGTCATGGAGCTGGGCCAAGTTGATCCGCGCACCGTGATTAGCCTCTCGTTGGCCCGTATCGCACAGGGCGATGTCGATTCAGCAATTTCGCTCGTCGAAGCCAACCGCTCCATTCTTCCGGTCAGCGACTATGCGCTGACGTTGGCACTGGCGGACCGGTCCGGCGATGCCGTTGCAATCCTGACCGACGCAATCCGCACCGATAACGCAACGGCACGCACGCGCCAGAATCTGGCGCTGGCTTATGCACTAGATGGCCGCTGGCGCGATGCACGCGTCATGGCGGAGCAAGATATGGCGCAGACGCAGGTCAACGAACGCATCACGGAATGGGCGCAATATGCCCGTCCGCAAGCTTACACCGCGCGCGTTGCAGGTCTTCTGAAAGTGCAGCCTAATCTTGCCGATACCGGACAACCGGTACGACTCGCGCTGAATTCGGTCGCGCCAGTCGGATTGGCGCAAGCGGATATCGCGCCCGCGCCCGCTCCAGTCGAAGCCGCCCCCGTTGTTGCCGAGGTCGAACTTGCCGCGATCGGAGCCGCACCTGTCGCAGATAGTGCAGGCTTTGCAGCCGTCGAAACTGAAGTAAAAGTGGCAGAAGCAGCACCGGTCGCTCCAGTATTCGAAGCTCCGCTTATCAAAGCATCTAACATTCCCGCAAAAACTGCAATTGCACCTGTCAAGCTGGCGCTAGCTGACGTCCCGGCTCCGAAATCGTTGGCATCGGGTGGTACGCATGTCGTTCAGCTCGGCGCATTCGATAATGCCGCGGTCGCCAATGATGCATGGGCAAAGCTCAGCAGGCGTTATGGCATGCTGACTGGCCACCAACCGGCAAAAACCACGGTCACTGTCAATGGACGCAAATTCGTTCGCCTAAGCGCCACTGGGTTCGGCAATGCCGGTTCCGCAAACGCTACTTGCTCGCAAATCAAGTCTAAGGGCGGGGCGTGTTTCGTGCGCAACACCTCGGGCGGCGCACCGGTGCGGATGGCAAGCAGGCAAGTTCGCAGAATAGCATCGCGCTAATAACAAGACAAATGAGACCGGAGGGCGGCAGGTTTACAGAACCTTGCCGCCCTTCATTATTTGGCGAACACGGCCTTGTACGGGAAGCTTGTCGAATGGTGTGTTACCCGCAAGCGCCGCCATCTTGTCGCCATCGATCTGCCAGGGCGCATCGGGGTCAATAAAAATCAGATCGGCTTCATAGCCGTCGGCAATCTTACCTGCATTTAATCCCAATATCCGCGCCGGATTTGCCGACAAAAGTTCGAACAATCGTCCGGTCGAAATCGTGCCATCGCGCACAAGATTGAGCGATAAGGCAAGCAGCGTTTCCGCGCCCGCCATTCCTGGTGCAGCTTCAGAAAAGGGCAGTCGCTTGTCTTCCGGGCCGCGAGGGTCATGGCCTGAAGCGATAACATCAATCGTACCGTCGGCCACGGCTGCAACGCAGGCCAAACGGTCATCCTCGTTGCGCAGTGGCGGGGAAAGGCGAGCAAATGTCCGGAAATTGGAAACGGCATTGTCCGATAGGAACAAATGGCCCGGAGTAATGCCGCACGTGATTTTGAGGCCTTTGGTTTTGCCGGCGCGGATCAGGTCGAGCCCTCGCGCCGTGGTTACCTGCCTGAAATGGACATGCGCACCGCTTTCCTCTGCGAGCAATAGGTCGCGCGAGATTGCCAAAGTCTCTGTTGCAGGTGAGGAACCGGCAAGGCCAAGCAACGTCGCGGTTTCACCCTCGGTTGCGACGGCATTTCCTGCCAATCCTGCATCCTCGCTGTGGACAATCACCGGCAGGTCGAGTGCAGCACAATAGCGCATGATCCGAAGCATGGTACCGCTGTCTGTTATCCATTTACGGCCCGTTGCGACGCCAACGGCGCCAGCTTCTTTCATCAAAGCGATCTCGGCCATTTGCAGACCTGCAAGGTCGCGCGTAGCGGCTGCCAGTGGGTGCACCCAGAAATCCGGCTTGCCCTTTAACGCAGCATAGCGGACGGTTGCAGGGTCGTCATGTACCGGCGACTGATCGGGCATCAGTGCCGCACGAGTTATGCCGCCGAAGCGGAAAGCGGGCTTGTCTGTTTTGAACACACCCAAGTCGATGATACCAGGGGCCACAATCAGTCCGCTCGCGTCGAGATGCTCGGCCAGCGGTGCGGCTTTGCCGACGGATGCAATCTTGCCGTCCTCAACATGCAAATGCAGCGCTTCGGCCTTTTCCTGACCGGGCAATATGACATGGCCGCCGATAATGCTGATCCCGCTCATGCCCAACCCTCCACACTGCGTGCCTTGCGGGTGAGTATGTCGAGGCAGGCCATGCGAACGGCAACGCCCATTTCGACCTGCTCGGTAATGGCAGAACGTTCGACATGATCGGCGATGTTGCTAGCGATTTCCACGCCGCGATTCATCGGACCAGGGTGCATGACAAGCGCATCGGGCTTGGCCAACGCCAGCCGCCGCTCGTCGAGACCGTAGAGATGAAAATATTCTCGCGGGCTGGGGATGAAGTCGCCCTGCATCCGCTCGCTTTGCAGGCGGAGCATCATGACGACGTCGGCTCCGTCCAGTGCTGCTTCAAAGTTGTGAAACGCCTTTGCGCCAAAGGCTTCGATTCCGCTTGGCATCAGGGCAGGGGGAGCGACAACACGGACCTCCGCCCCCAGTGATTTCAGGCAGAACAGGTTGGAACGGGCAACCCGGCTGTGAAGAACGTCGCCGCAGATCACAACCGTTTGGCCCTCGACTTTGCCCTTGCGCCGCAAAATTGTCAGTGCATCCAGCAACGCCTGCGTCGGGTGCTCATGGCTGCCATCGCCCGCATTCAATACCGGGCAATCCACCTTGCTCGAAATTAGTTGCACCGCGCCTGAACTGCCGTGACGGATGACGATCGCATCGGCGCGCATCGCGTTCAGCGTCATTGCAGTGTCGATGAGTGTTTCGCCCTTTTTGACGCTAGATTGTGCCGCGTGCATGTTGACGACATCCGCGCCAAGCCGCTTTCCGGCAATTTCGAACGACAGCAATGTCCGCGTAGAGTTTTCAAAAAACGCGTTGATGATGGTCAGGCCGGAAAGCCTGTCGTCATGTTTCGCCGCGCCAGAGCGGTTGAGCGTAACCCAATGTTCGGCCTCTTTCAGGATATAGAGAATTTCCCAACTCTGGAGTCCGGCGATGCCAAGCAAATGCTTGTGCGGGAAAGCGTCCGAGCCGCTTGGAAAGCGGTCGGCGGGAAATGCTTGTGTCCATGTCATTAAAGCCAGTGCCTTAGGCAGCTTTGCGTTGGATATCAAGCCGTCAACGCATCTATCGCGCCTTGCAGGATAAACGCCGCCGCGCCGCTATCGATTTTTTCTGCGCGTTTGGCGCGGCTCATGTCGGCGGCGATCATTTCGCGTTCAATCGCCTGCGTCGACCAGCGTTCGTCGCGGAGCAATATCGGGAGGCCCAAGTCGGCGATATTGCGGGCGAAAGCGCGACTCGATTGGCTGCGCGGACTTTCGCTGCCGTCCATGTTAAGCGGAAGGCCGATAACGATACCCTTGGTCTGGCGGGTAGCAATCGCTGCGGTCAATGCCGCCTTGTCTTTGGTAAACTTGGTGCGAGTGATAAGGTCAGCAGGCGAGGCGAAGGTCCAGCCTGCGTCGCAAAATGCCGTGCCTATGGTTTTGCTGCCGAGGTCAAGTCCGATAAGCACGCCGCCATCGAGCAAGGCGTCCCGGAAATCGGAAACCGATTCAAAAATCATCGCGCCAGAAATTTCTGTGTCCGCCAAAGTGCGTCAGCGCGGACATTCGCCCAGAACAGCGGGTAATCGTAAACATGATAGTTATTACCGGGCAATGTATATGGCCCCATGTCGACGGGATCGCCGATCAACAGAAAGCCCTTGTCGTCGCAGCCGGCCGGAACGGTCGTGGCGATTAACTCGCCGGTGCTCATGTCGCCGGACGGCTTTAACGTGCCCAGATTGGCTGTCGCGGGAGCCGACGCCTCGACACCGCCGTTAAGAGGGTTGGTGCACAGGATTGGCGTTCCTTTGCGCGATTCGCCGTTGAAGCCGATGGTCGCACCATAGAGTTCAAGGATTTTGCCATATCGTGCGGGTTCGGCATAGCTTTCCCAGCCCATGACGCATCCAGTCTGGTCGGGCGATGTACAGGCGGGCAAACCCATTTCCGGAAGGTCGGTTATGGTGGAAACCGGCCAGCCAACCACATAAGCGGCGACAATCCGCTTGGATATTGGCTTTCCAGCGATGCGGTCTTTCATCAAATGCGTCAAGTGTAATGCGCCCTGGCTATGTCCGGCGAGTATTATCGGGCGGTCCTTCTGCACATTTTTGACAAAATGGTCAAAGGCCAGGAGGATGTCCTGATAGGCATCATCGAGCGCCGCTGCACCTTCGGGTTTGGTGGTCAGGAACGCGAAGATACCGGCCTGACGGTAACGCGGCGCCCAAACTTCGCCAGATGCCGCAAAGGGCGTAGCCAGTCCACGCAAAAACAACCGCGCACGATCCTGCGATTCCTGATCGTTCAGCGGCGCGTTCCAGCTGGTGCGTGCCATAAAGGATGTGGGATGGATAAAAAAGATCGCCGCCGAACCCGGCACTTCGGTTTTGGGCGCGCCAATGGGCTCCCACAAAGTCGGGTTGTTGTCCTTCTGGCCACCGCGCGAAAACCACATTTTCGGGTCGTCATAGACATTTATTGCCAGCGCAGCCTGCTTTTCAAACTTTACCGTCGGCTCAAGCTGGCCGATGGCAAAATCGGTCAATTCGTCCTGATAGATGCTGAATACAAAGCCGCCCGCGATGACCAGCACGATCAAGCTTGCGAATAAATAGAGAAATTTGCGAACCAAGTTTTGAACCTCGAATTTTCTGCGCCATTAGCGGATTTGAGGAAAATAGCACCGCAAAATTGAATGCGGCCTGACAAACTGGGCTTTTCCCGTTGAAGCGTGGCAGGCGCAATGCTAGCGGCGGCGCTATGTCTGTAGATAAAGATACCGTGAACAAAATCGCACGGCTTTCGCGCATTGCGATTAGCGATGCAGAGGCCGACAAGATGGTCGGCGAACTCAATGGCATACTGGCCTGGGTCGAGCAGTTGGGCGAGGTCGATTGCACCGGCGTCGAGCCGATGACCGCCGTCATCCCCAACAAGCTTCGCCTGCGCGACGATGTGGTCAACGCCGATCCGCTTACCGGGGGCGATGTGCGCGACAAGGTGCTGGCCAACGCGCCGGCCCGCGAAGGCAGCTTTTTCGGCGTGCCGAAGGTGATTGAATAATGACCGATTTTTCCAGAATGGGCGTGGCCGCCATCCGTGACGGCGTGGCCAAGGGTGAATTCAAGGCGGTCGAAGTCGCCGAGGCGCTGAACACGCGGGTGGCTGCGGCGAAGGCGTTGAACGCCTTCATCGTTGAAACGCCGGAAAAGGCGATTGAAGCTGCGCAAGCCGTTGACGCCGACCGCGCGGCTGGCAAGCCGCTTGGCAAAATGGCGGGTGTTCCGATCGGCATGAAGGATCTGTTTTGCACCGAAGGCGTGCAGACGACAGCGGCCAGCCATATCCTCGAAGGTTTCTTGCCGACCTATGAGTCCACCGTGTCTTCGAACCTGTGGAAGGCCGGGGCAGGGATGCTCGGCAAGCTCAATATGGACCAGTTCGCGATGGGTTCGTCGAACGAGACGAGCTATTTTGGTAATGTGATTTCGCCGTGGCGGCGTAATGATGGCGGCAATGTCGCGTTGGCTCCGGGCGGGTCTTCGGGTGGTTCGGCGTCGGCGATTGCAGCGCGGCTTTGCCCGGCGGCGACTGGCACCGATACCGGCGGCTCGATTCGCCAGCCAGCGGCGTTCGTGGGCATTAGCGGCATCAAGCCGACTTATGGCCGTTGCTCGCGCTGGGGTGTGGTGGCGTTTGCCTCGTCGCTCGATCAGGCGGGGCCTATGGCGCGCGATGTACGCGATTGCGCGATTATGCTGGAGGCGATGGCCGGGTTCGATCCTAAGGATTCGACTTCGCTCGATTTGCCCGTGCCCGAATGGGAAGCTGGCCTGAACAGCGATCTCAAGGGCAAACGCATTGGCATTCCGAAAGAATACCGCCTCGACGGCATCGACGAAGACATCGCCAAAATGTGGGACAATGGCATCGCCTGGCTGAAGGATGCAGGCGCGGAGATCGTCGAGATCAGCCTGCCGCACACCAAATATGCGCTGCCCGCTTATTACATTATCGCGCCTGCCGAAGCATCGTCGAACCTCGCGCGTTATGACGGCGTGCGTTACGGCCTGCGCGACTTGCCCGAGGGCGTTGGCCTTCAGGACATGTACGCCGCGACCCGCGCCGCCGGTTTCGGCGAAGAAGTCCGCCGCCGCATCATGATCGGCACCTATGTGCTGAGCGCCGGTTTCTACGACGCATATTACACGCAGGCGCAGAAAGTCCGCACGTTGATCGCGCGCGATTTCGAAAATGCGTGGGGCCAATGCGACCTAATCCTCGCGCCAACCGCGCCAAGCGCTGCCTTCGGCCTTGGCGAGAAAACCAGCGACCCGCTGTCGATGTATCTCAACGACGTCTTCGCGGTGCCCGCTTCGTTGGCGGGTTTGCCCGCAATGTCGGTTCCCGGCGGGCTCAGCAAAGACGGCCTGCCATTGGGCCTTCAGATCATCGGCAAGGCGCTGGACGAACAGGCCGTGCTCAACGCGGGCCTCGCCATCGAACAGCGTTCAGGATTTACGGCGGAAGCCGGAGAGTGGTGGTAATATGAGCGAATACCGCATCCAGGGAAATACCGGCGAGTGGGAGGTCGTGATTGGCCTTGAGGTCCATGCGCAGGTGACTAGCGAGTCCAAGCTGTTTTCGGGTTCTTCGACCGGCTTCGGCGCCGAGCCGAACAGCCATGTCAGCCTAGTCGACGCCGCGATGCCGGGGATGCTCCCCGTGCCGAACCGTGAATGTCTCCGTCAGGCTGTGCGTACCGGTATGGCAATCAACGCGCAGATTAATCGCTGGTCGCGCTTTGACCGGAAAAATTATTTCTACGCCGATTTGCCGCAGGGCTACCAGATTTCGCAGCTCTATCATCCGATTGTCGGCGAGGGCGAAATCGAGGTCACGCTCAACGAAAAAGACCCCGACAGCGCGGTCAAGACAATCGGTATCGAGCGCATCCATGTCGAGCAGGACGCGGGCAAGTTGATGCATGATCAGCATCCGACGATGTCCTTTGTCGATCTCAATCGCTCGGGCGTGGCTTTGATGGAAATCGTCTCGCGCCCCGATATGCGCAGTCCGCAAGAGGCGGGGGCATATGTGAAGAAACTGCGCTCAATCCTGCGCTATGTCGGCTCGTGCGACGGCAATATGGAGCAAGGCTCGATGCGCGCCGACGTCAACGTCTCGGTCCGCAAACCCGGCGGCGAGCTTGGAACCCGAACCGAGACCAAGAATGTGAACTCGATCCGCTTCATGATGCAGGCGATTGAATATGAGGCGCAGCGTCAGGTTGACCT
This sequence comes from Sphingomonadales bacterium, assembly GCA_031400695.1. Taxonomy (GTDB): domain Bacteria; phylum Pseudomonadota; class Alphaproteobacteria; order Sphingomonadales; family Sphingomonadaceae; genus Sphingorhabdus_B. The sequence continues at coordinate 32,638 of JANNQI010000043.1, forward strand.
CATCGAAAGCGGCGGCGATGTGGTTCAGGAAACGCGGCTGTTCGACCCCAATAAAATGGAAACGCGGTCGATGCGCTCGAAAGAAGACGCGCATGATTATCGCTATTTTCCCGACCCCGATTTGCTGCCCGTGGAACTCGACGACGCGTTTATCGAGGAATGCCGCGCGAGCTTGCCCGAACTGCCCGACGCCAAGCGTGCGCGGTACGAAGCAATGGGCCTCACCGCCTACAACGCCGCTGTCCTGACCGCTGAGGCGGAAACCGCGTTCTGGTTCGAAGATTTGCTGGCCGAAGGCGTGGACGCCAAGCAAGGCTCCAACTGGTTGATGTCCGAACTGTTCGGCGCGCTTAACAAGCTGGGCAAGACGCTCGACGAAAGCCCGGTCAACCCGAAGCAGGCTGCCGAACTGCTCGGCCTCGTCGCGGACGGTACGATTTCGGGCAGCATCGCAAAGCAGGTTTTCGAAATCATGCTCGAAACCGGGCAGGGCGCCGCCGCAATTGTCGAAGAAAAAGGCCTCAAACAAACCAGCGACACCGGTGCCATCGAAGCCGAAATCGCCAAGATCATGGCCGCCAACGAAGACAAGGTCGCGGAATATCGCGGCGGCAAGGACAAGCTGTTCGGCTTCTTTGTCGGCCAAACAATGAAGGCGATGCAGGGCAAGGCCAACCCGCAGGTCATCAACGATTTGTTGAAGAAGATGCTTGGCTAAATTAAGCGCTGGCGACGGAGCGAAACGAAGCGCCGCTTCCCCCTTGCTCCGCCGCGGCTTTCCCGTTAGAGGCTCCCGTCGTTTGTGAAACGGCAGCTTTTCGTAAGCGGGCGTGGCGGAATTGGTAGACGCACCAGATTTAGGTTCTGGCATCGCAAGGTGTGGGGGTTCGAGTCCCTTCGCCCGCACCACGAAAT
>JANNQI010000044.1:0-2804 GCA_031400695.1 Sphingomonadales bacterium
TATGCTAGGCAAGATTTTTAAGGCTGAAGGCATAAACTATGGCCGAACAATTACTCGCCTTTGCTGTGTTGATCGCTTTGATCTTTGCCCTCAACCTGATCCCGGTATTTGCGCCACCGACGTGGATGGCTTTAGCGTTTGTTGGGTTCCAATTCCCTGAGACCAACCCTTGGGCTTTGGCATTGGTCGGTGCGGGGGCCGCCACATTGGGTCGGCTGACACTGGCACTGTTTTCGAACAAGATTGTCGGCAAGAAGCTTTTAAGTAAGGCGCAGCGCGCCAATGTCGATGTAATCAAACGGCGTCTCGAAAAACGGACGACGCTGACATTCGGTGTTTTTCTATCTTATGCTTTCAGTCCACTGCCATCGAACTTTCTGTTCATTGCTTATGGTTTGACCGGTCTGCCGCTGCTTAGAGTAGCACTGCCGTTCTTTCTTGGGCGTTTTGTGAGCTACGCGTTCTTCATTTTAGGTGGCCAGGCTGCGGGGCGGCGTTTCCAGATCGATTCACTCGAGTCGACACTTTACGCCAGCGGCTATTTTATCGTCACCCAGCTTGTCGTGATGGCCGCACTTTACGCATTCACCCGGATCGATTGGGCGGTGCTTCTCGACGACCGTCGCCTGGTTTGGACGCGTTAGCAGGCGCTCGACAGCAGCTATCCAGGCAGCATGAATGCAGATGCTTCACGTTCGGAAATCACCTCGGCGTACTTGGCCTGCAAATCAAAAAGATTTGCTTCGTGGGGCGCATGGTGACGGTCCCCGCAGGCATCACGTACCACAAAGGGCGCAAAGCCGTACTGCAACGCATCCAAAGCGGTTGCCCGGACACAGCCCGATGTCGACATACCGGTAATTATCAGGGTGTCGGTGTTTATTGCGCTAAGGGTTGAGGCCAATGACGTCCCGAAAAAGGCGGAAGCATATTGTTTCGAAATGACCAGTTCGTCCTCTAGCGGTGTCAACGATGGCGGAAAATTGCCCAAGGGTGATCCTTTGACGAACACGCTGAGTGCAGGGATTTTTTTATAGAACAAACCGCCATCGGTACCGTCAGGCTGGTAAACGACATTCGTGAAGATGACCGGAATGCCGGCGGTCCGAGCCTTCGTGACGAGGCGTTCGGTGCTGGCCAGCGCTGCTTCGGATCCTGCATAGAGCGGCGAGGATTTATCGAGATAGGCCATAACAAAATCGACGATAAGCAATGCTGGGCGATTGCCGAATTGCAAGTGTCCGTCAAAAGCCCCTAGGTAATTTTCCGACAGATCGGCTTCCTTGGATGGCATCAGATTGCCCCCGCTGCCTGTAGAGCCGCCATTTCTGTTGCGTCCAACCCCAGCATTCCGCCATAAATTTCATCATTATGCTGCCCAACGATTGACGGTGCAGGGGAACGAACGCCGCTGGGGGTTGCGGAAAGTTTTGGAAACGCACCTTGCATCTTGAGTTTGCCAAAGCGTTCGGTTTCAACTTCGATGATTGCTTTGCGCGCTTTAAAATGGGGATCGGCGAGCATTTCGGGTGCGCGATATACGCGGCCCGCAGGAATGGAATATTCGATCATAAGCGCATCGACTTCATCGACTGTCAGGGTTCTGGTCCATGCGTTAATGATGTCGTCGAGTTCAAGTTGGTTATCACCGCGGGCGAGATGCGTTGCATAGCGAACGTCGCTGCCCAGTTCGGCTTTACCCATTGCTTCGGCCAACCGCTGCCAAAGCGAATCCTTATTCGCCCCGATCATATATTCGCCATCCTTGCAGATATAGACATTCGATGGTGCGATACCCGGAAGGATCGAGCCGGAGCGTTCGCGGATCAGGCCTTCATGGGCATATTCGGGTACCAAGCCTTCCATCACCTGCAGCACGCTTTCGTAAAGTGCGGCATCTACGACCTGCCCTTGTCCTGTCCGGTTACGATGATGCAGCGCCGCAAGGACGCCCATGCAGCCGTACGTTGCCGTTAGCGTGTCGCCAATCGACACCCCCATCCGGCTCGGCGGTCGGTCGGGCTCGCCGACAATATAGCGCCAGCCGCCCATTGCTTCGCCAATCCCGCCAAAGCCCGCGCGATCCGAATAAGGGCCGGTCTGGCCATAGCCAGACATGCGCGCGATAATCAGGCCGGGATGTTCGGCAAGCAAGATTTCCGGCGCAAACCCCCATTTTTCCATTGTCCCGGGCTTGAAATTTTCGATCAGTATGTCGGCGGTCGCTATAAGCTTGCGGACCAGTTTCTGTCCCTCGGGGATGCGCAAATTTGCCGACACCGATTTCTTGTTTCGTGCCAGAACTTCCCACTGCACCTTGTCCTTACCCTGACCCCAGACCCGCATCGGATCGCCTACGTCCGGTGGTTCGACCTTGATGACTTCAGCGCCCATATCGCCGAGCAACTGGCCACAGAATGGGCCAGCCAGAAGCTGGCCCATTTCAATTACGCGCAGGCCCTTTAATGCGCTCACTCGGCGGCCTCCAATGTTGTCCAAACGGGCTGCACCGGTGCGATCAGGCCGGTTTCCGCTTCACAATTGTCACGCAGCTGCTCAATACCCGGGCCGTAATTGAACAGGGGTAATTCACCTCTTTCGCTGCGCATTTTCGTGCGCAGTGCTTCGGTTGCGACCAAATCGACAACACCTTCGTCACTTGCAATGACGCCGTAATCTTTGGCGCCTTGCGCGCTGACCAGCCCTTGAATGATTTCCTTGCCGACCAGTGCCGGGTCGCGATCCAACGGGTCGCCCCAGCCACCGCCGCCCCATGTGATGAAATGCAACTGGTCGCCTTCATC
>JANNQI010000045.1:0-50843 GCA_031400695.1 Sphingomonadales bacterium
AGCGCAGAGATCGCAAATCCGCGTGCAATAGCACTACGGTGCCGTGTGAGCGTCTGCCGGATCGGTTTTTCCGGCACCGTGCCGGCGCCTCGCTGACGCAGGAATTCCGGTGTTTCTTCGAGCGTTGCGCGGGTTATCAGCTCTAGGCCGGCAAGCCCGGCGCCGAACAGGAAGGGCAGGCGCCATCCCCACGATACGAGCGACTCTTCAGGCACAGCCCAAACGGTGAGCGCCGCTACACCCGCCGCCAGCAGCGCGCCGATCTCGCTTGCCGCCGATGCGCAACTGGTGATCAATCCGCGCCGACTGTCCTTGGCACCTTCCATCAAGTAAGCGACGACGCCGGTATATTCGCCGCCAACCGAAAACGACATTAAACAGCGCAGCGCGATCAGCAACAAGCCAGCAAGCGGACCAATCTGGGCATAAGTCGGCAGCATCGCGGTTGCGAGCATCGCTACGGTCATCAAAGCCATCGAACCCAGCATCGTTAATCGCCGGCCCAGTCGGTCACCAAAATGACCAAAAACCAGCGCTCCGACTGGCCGCATCAGGTAAGCGATCGCAAAGCCGCCGAGCGTTTCCGTCATCGACTGTGGGCCAATTCCGAAGAACACGCGCGCCAGCACCGTCGAAAAATAGAGGTACAGTGTGAAATCATACCATTCAACAACGGTCGAAAGCCCGGCGACAACCATCGATCGCCGCGACATCGGCATGCGCAAAGCGGGGGAAGCGCCAGGCGCGGTTTGGTAAACGATTTCAACCACGAGACAAGTTGGCGAATTTCGCAACTGGTGACAAGGCTCCTTGGCCTTTCGCCAGAGCCTTTGACAAACAATTCAGGTTACCGACCGGACGTCATTTAATGACCGACAACATTTGGGCCGGGAACCGACTGCCCGCTTTTGTGCGTAATTCAATGAATAGCTGCCGTTTAGGCCGGTCAGAACGCTTGGCTGTTGTCGCTAACATTGCGGACATTCGGAGGGGTTAGCTCCCGCGGATACCTGTAGTTCATTCATGTGCAAGGCTAGGGGCAGAAATGTTTTGGCGTGCCGACGATCGGAACCATTCACGTCTGCCGCGACCGCCTCCGGTCGATCCACGGGAGAAACGGGTACAGAAATTGCTCGCGGATCGATAGCCGCTTGCGATCGTCCTGACCCGCAATATCCGATTCACCCGCACGGAAGGTGCCGAACATTCGATCAAAGAGGATTATGCAGTTGCCATAATTGCAGCGGGTGTCTTCAAAACTCATTGCCGTGTGGTGCAGACTGTGGTGCTGGATGGTCGTGAAAAAGAAGGAAAACCATTTTGGCGGATCGGCGCGCACATTGGCATGGGCATAATAGGAAATGGCGCCAAGTGCGTTGAATGCTGCAAACATCGGCGCCTTGTCGAAATCAAGTAAGGCGATCACGCTCAGGCTGATGAGGAACAATTCGATCGGGTTGCCAACATAACCCTTCATTGCGTTCAATTGGGTGATGTGATGGTGCGGGGCGTGCGTGGACCACAAAAAGGCATTATTGTGCATCCATCGGTGCAACCAATATTGGCCGAATTCGACCAGTAGCATCACCATCGCAACTTGCACCAGAAACGGCGATTCCCCGATCCATGGCGTCGCGAGGCCCAATGCCTCCTTTGCTTCGGACATCGGGCTATTGGCCAAGGCGTCGCTCGTCCACGAAATGGCTGTGATCCCGAACAAGACGTAGAAGAGGTCAGTCAGAAACTCTTGCCGACTGATCCTCCAGCCTGTGTGGCGTTCGGCGACAAATTCCATCAGCTGGACAAAGGCCAGTACAACAAGGCCCACCGCGGTAATCATCCACCAGCTATCGACCGATGCCGCTGGCGCGAGGGCCCAGAATGTCAGGATTGCCGCAACCGTTGCAGGCGGCAGTAAATTCAAAAGGAATTGTTTCATCAGTCGTCCCCCTCCCATTTTCTATGGGTTAGCGTCTTTTCAACAACACTTTTTCGAGCGACCATGTGCAATCTACTTGTAAAATAGGCATTCGTCGAGCGGAAATGGCCATTCACCAACGGGCGCTTTTGTGGCAAAAGTCTGCATAAGAGGAGGCACTGCCGATGCGTTATTTGCACGCGATCATAATGTTGCTGGGTTTAGTCGGATGCTCAGGCACGGCGCCCCCTCAACCCGCAAGCGCAAACCCACAGCTGATCGCAGCCGAAAAGCTGATCGATGCCTACTATTCCTTCGAACCCGCTCATTTGCGCGCCGCCATGGCCGATGCCCCGGACTCGCAACCGCAATTGCTGTTCTACCAAGGGTGGGCCGAGGGCGGGAATTACGCAATCCTCGAGCGTCAGCCCTGCCAGTTCGTCAGAGAAAGCGAAGTCACCTGTGCAATCACCGTAAGGGACGATCTGATCGCGGCGCTTGGCACCGGCTTTTGGGTGACCGACAAATTTCATCTGACGATGCGGGAAGGGCGGATAGTGGCCGTCGACAACAGCTCAAACGACCCGCCCGAATTTAATCTGGCGCTAGAATGGATCCGGCGCGAGCAACCCGAGGTAATGACCGGCCCTTGCCGCGGTTTCTTTGCAGGCGGCCCGACCCCCGGCGATTGCGTCCGTGCTGTGGTTGGCGGGTTCAAGGCTTATCGGGATACCAAGGAGCAGAATTAGTCGCAGTAACTGGGCCCGGAGTAGAAGGATTTTTCCCGTGCGGCGAATAGCTGCCAGCACGCCTGACCGAACGGAACGCGACAGCTTCCGCTAACATTGCTGTCGTTCGCTTGAACTCACGGGCTACCTAAAAGCTGCCGTCCGTTCACACGTGTCAGTGGGCCAAGTAAAGGACTGCATTTGGGCCGATTGCGGACTGTCCGCTTACAGGGTGCCCGCCCCACAAAACAGCCTTTCAGCAAACGACAACTCCGGTGAAGAGACAATACTTCGAAGGACAACTATTCAGCGGTCGTTGGATCGATCATCGCTCGCACTTGCGAAATGCTGTTTGCGGGAAAACCCGCAGTCTCGGCATGCTTGCGGATAAGGTCCTCGCTTGGTGCCCGGTAGACGCAGTAGATCTTGTCATCCGTAACGTAGCTTTGAACCCATTGAATGTCGGGACCAAGGTCGCGAAGTACTGTACATGAAGTCTGGGATGCACTTTGGAGATCGCTGGTACCGAGTTGGCCTACGCCGCGCATTTCCCCTTCAATCACGAATTGCGGCATCGATATTTCCTTCCAACTTTTGCCTGATTGGTCAGAGTAAAATTGGTGCTTCGGCGACTGATCCCGCCCGTAACATATTCGGCATAGCGAAAGTCTATCCGACCCCCATGAGATGTCGCGCCGTCTGATGCCATACCGGCGTGTCCCACAGCCCGTGCACCGCCAGCGCGAACGGAATATTGACCGCCAGCCAGATCACATAGGCTGGATGTATCGAACGATTACGCATCACGTCCCACACGAACATCGGTGCGATCGCCAGAAGCGTGTAAAGGTCCGGCGAGAGCGGACTCGCTGGCAGCGAGTGGTGCAGCCATTGGATCCGGTCGATCCCTGCCGGCAAAGACATCGCGGTTGCCAGGAACATCATTCGCTTGTGGATGCCAGCGTTCCGGCCACGGGCTTTCAGTGCGATAGTAAGGAATAGAGGAAATAGTATGCCGATGCGCAATTGGAGGAGCAGGATGTTCTCCCGAACCGCGAGCCCGGCCAGCATCTCCTCCCGTTCGCCTGGGGGGGCTGCCTGTGCCGCGTCCCACAGCATGTGGTACATGGTCGGCGCCAGGATGAAGCCGGCGATGACGAGGGCCGGTGCAAGCACCATAGCGACCATCCCTAGCCGCATGTGCTGAGCGCTCCTACCGGTCGCCATCTGCCACGCCTGCACCAGCAGCAGCAGAAGAAACGTTCCCATCAATACCGCATGGACATGAAGCACCAGCGGGAACGGCGGGCGCTCGCCTGCCCTGACAGCGTCGATCTTCATCAGCGAGTCCGGGATGAACCCAGCGAGCACAATGGCAATAAACCATGCCGCCATAAGCACGAATATCCAGCGGTCGATGGTGTGGGCTCGCGGCGTCCCGGACAATACGTCCAGCTGGGTTTCTGCGAAGCTCGAATTATCCGCAAGAGTTGCCATGTCAAAATCCCCCCAAACCCTAGCTACCACTTTGAAGGTGTAAAATCAACTAGGACGTTAGGGAATGGCCTGCAGAGACCTGCTAATTGTCAGCTTACGAACCATTAGCGACGTTCAGCACCGTGACCGAGCGGCAGGCTTCCAGCGCTTTCTGTAAAACGGGGAACTGCCCATATTGGGCCGGGAGCAGACTCTCTGCTTCTGTGCGTGGATCAATGAATAGCTGCCGTTTAGGCCGGTCAGAACGCTTGGCTGTTGCAGCTAACATTCCGGACATTCGGGGTCATTTTCGAGCGCCCTGATAGCTGTCTTCCGTTCATCCCCGGACGGGCGCTAACGCAGGCATCACCGAACTTACCGAAGTGGAGAAGATCTACGTGAGCTAACTGACGCGTGGCATGCGCGTCCCGCTGCTCGCCCCTGACATCATCGATACCATCCTTGACGGCTGCCCATCCACACCGGCTAACACCCAAACCGCGCCCAGACAATTTCAGTCTGACAATACCCGTGGCAGAGGTCGATGCCGCGCTCCAAGAGCAGGTCCTCGAGGATTCGTGGGCTCAGCGGAAACCGCACACGGAGCATTACCACGAGGCGGATCACTTCGGGTGACGAGTTGAAATACCAAAACGGGCTCGGGGGCTTTGCTCTCGATTTACGGCTCATCCGCGCCAGCTACCATCGCCGCGCGTGCGGTACGACATTGGTCTGACAGAACCCGCTATTGCATTCCAGCTACAGCCGCCTTGAAGATGGCCGTCATGTCAGCCGGGCTTGTCGCGCGCGGATTTCCGCCCGTCGAGGGGTCACGCTGGGCGTGGTCCCCGATGGTTTCGGCCTGATCGGCGGGCACCCCGATTTCGCCAAGGCTGCCGGGAATGTCCAATTGCGTGCGGAATGCGAGTACCCAAGCATAGACCGCATCGAAACCAATCCCTTCAAGCCCGAGATAGCGCGCCAGCGAAACCATTTTTTCTTCGATGGCCTGACGGTTGAATAGCATCACATAGGGCAGCACGATCGCGTTGGTGAGGCCATGGTGGGTATTGTAGAATGCACCGACTGGATGCGAGATGGAATGGACCGCGCCCAAGCCCTTCTGGAACGCCGTCGCCCCCATGCTCGCCGCCGCCAGCATCCGCGAGCGCGCTTCGATGTCGCCGCCATCGGCATAGGCGCGGGGCAGATAATCCTTGACCAGCCGCATCCCTTCCAGCGCGATGCCGTCTGCCATCGGATGAAATCCCGGTGCGCAATAGGCTTCGAAGCAATGGACAAAGGCATCCATCCCTGTGGCAGCCGTGATGTGCGCGGGCAGACTAACGGTCAGCTCCGGGTCGGCAATCACCACAATCGGGAGCATTTTCGGGTGAAAGATGATCTTCTTTTCGTGGGTATCCTCTTTGACGACCACCGACGCCCGGCCAACTTCCGATCCGGTGCCTGCGGTTGTCGGCACCGCAATAACAGGGGCAATCCCGTCCGGGTCGACACGGGTCCACCAGTCGCCCACGTCCTCGAAATCCCACAGCGGCCGGGTCTGGCCGGCCATGAAGGCAATCGCCTTGCCGACATCGAGCCCCGATCCGCCGCCGACCGCGACAACGCCGTCATGGCCGCCGCTCCGGTAGAGCGCGGTGCCATCATCGACATTCTTGCCCACGGGATTGCCCTGAACCTCGGCATAAACCGCGTAGGCAAGGCCAGCCTTGGCCAGGACCGCGCAAACCTTTGAGATGATGCTGCTGTCCGCCAGCCCCTTGTCCGTGACGATCAGCGGGTGGGCGATCCCGGCCAGCGCACAGGCCTCGGCCAGATCGCCGATCCGGCCCGGTCCGCTCCATATCCTGGTTGGATAGTTCCAGTTTCCGGTGAGCAGAGAAGTCATATTAACCCTTTGTACTTAAACGAAAATGATAGGATTTCGGCCGTGTCAGATGCTCATAGCCAAGAATGCCGAGCGTCGCGCCGCGTCCGGTGTCCTTGACCCCCGTCCAGGCCAGCGCGGGATCAAGATAGTCGCAGCGGTTCAGGAAGACGGTTCCGGTTTCAAGCGCGGGGGCGATACTCTGCGCTGCCCGCGGATCCTCGCTCCAGATCGACGCGCTCAGGCCGTAAGGGCTATCATTCATGAGGCGGATCGCCTCCGCATCGTCCGAGACTTTCATGATCCCGACCACCGGGCCAAAGCTCTCATCGCGCATCACTGCCATGTCGTGGGTAACCCGGGTCAGGACTTGCGGGGCCATATAGGGCGTGCCCACAGCATCGGCTGCAAATGTAGCTGGGTCGATTTGCGCCTTGGCACCGGCATCCAGCGCAGCACTGATCTGGCCGCGCACAAAGTCTGCGGCGGAGGCCTTGACCATCGGCCCCAGGGTTGTTGCCGGGTCAAGCGGATCACCCAACACATAGCTTTGGGTGAGGGCGACAAAGCCTTCGACAAAGGCGTCGAACAGGCTTTCATGAACATAGATCCGTTCAATCCCGCAGCAGCTTTGCCCCGAATTGAAGAAAGCCCCGTCAACCAGATTTTCAACCGCGAATTCAAGATTGGCATCGGCGCGGACATAGGCCGGATCCTTGCCGCCCAGTTCCAGCCCGACATTGATAAAGCCGCCCGCCGCGGCGCCTTCGATCACCCTGCCCGCCTCAACCGAGCCGGTGAAGCAGACCATGTCCACCGTCCGCGATCCGATCAGTCGCGACGTCTGGTCATGGCTGAGCGCCAGATTTCGGAATAGCCCGGCGGGAAAACCAGCCATATCGGCGGCCTTTTGAAAGCGTTCCCCCACCAGCAAGGTCTGTGCAGCATGTTTGAGGATAACGGCATTGCCCGCCATCAGCGCCGGCACGACCGAATTCACCGCGGTCAGATAGGGATAATTCCACGGTGCGACAGTGAGCACGACCCCAAGCGGCTCGCGCGTGATGGTGCGTTCAAACCCGGCTATTTCCTCAGGCACGATTTTTGCTAGAGCGCCATCGGCAATCGCGATCATATGGCGGGCGCGTTCGGCAAATCCGCGCAGTTCGCCTGCACCATAGCGCACTGGCCGGCCCATTTGAAGCGCGAGTTCGGGAATAATCTCGTCCTCCATCGACAGCATCGCATCGACAAATGCGCGGCACAGCGTGGCCCGGGCGCTGATCGACCGGTCTTGCCAATCGCGCTGCGCCGCGCGTGCAGCGGCCACTGCGGCGCTGACCTGTGCATCGGTGGCAAACGGGCGCGCCGCAAGGATGCCATCATCGACAGGCGATATGCAGGTAAACAGGGACATGTGCTTCCTAAACTCAGATAATTTCGAAATAGCGCGCCAATTGCCAATCGGTGATGGCCTTGCGCGCCTCGCGTTCTTCCCATTCGCGCGTCGCCGCATAATGATCAACAAATTTATCACCGAACAAGGCGCGGGCAGGCTTTGATGCCTTCAGGCGCTGGGCGGCTTCCCACAGCGTAGTCGGCAAAGCCAGCCGCGCCGGGAACTTCCGGGTATAGGCGTTGCCCTCGATCGGGCTGGTCGGCTCGATCCGGTTCTCGATCCCCCACAGGCCCGAGCCGATGCTGGCGGCAAAGGCGATATAGGGATTGATGTCCGCCGCTGCGATCCGGTATTCGACCCGCTGCGCCTTGGGCGAACCTCCGATAACTCTCAGCGCGCAGGTCCGATTTTCAAATCCCCAGCTCGCGCTGGTCGGAGCCCATGCCCCCGGGATCAGGCGGGTGTAGCTGTTGACGGTGCAGGCGATCATGCTCAGAAATTCGGGCATCAGCGCCTGTTGGCCGCCAATAAACCAGCGCATCGTGTCGGACATTCCAAGCGGCTTGTCGGCGTCGTAAAATACCGGCTTACCAGACTTTTCATCGACCAGCGACATATGCAGATGGCCCGACTGGCCGGGCCAGTCGTTTGACCATTTTGCCATAAAGGTCGCCATCCAGCCGCGTCTTTGCGCCAGTATCTTGGTCATGGTTTTGAACAATGCGGCCTTGTCTGCCGATGCCATTGCGTCGCCGAACTTGATGGCAGCCTCCAGCACGCCGGGACCAGTTTCTGTGTGCAGTCCCTCGATTTCCATGTCCATGTCGAGACAGAGCTTCAGCAACTCGTGATAGAAATCGGCGTGGACGCTGTTGCGGATCATTGAATAGCCGAATTCACCTGGCGTGATGTTGGTGAGGTTCCGGAAATTCTTCGCGCGGACCGAATGCGGGGTTTCGTCAAACACGAAGAATTCGAATTCGGCTGCGGATTTGACCGCGAAGCCCATCGTTTTGGCGCGTTCCAATATCCGGCGGAGCAGCGAGCGGGGGCAGACCGGCTCCATATGACCGGTGAACTCCCCCAAGACCAAGGGCATATTGCCCTCAAACGGGATCAGCCTGGTAGTCTCGGGCAGCAACCGCGCTTCGGCATCGGGATAGGCGGAGTGCCAACCGGTCATCTCCAGATTGTCAAGCAACTGATCGCGACTATCCCAGCCCATCACGACGTCGCAAAAGCCGAAGCCATTGCTCAGTGATGAGACAAGCTTGTCGCGAGTCATGTATTTTCCGCGCAGAACGCCATCGATATCAAACACCCCGACCTTGGCATAAGGCAGCGGCAATTGCTCGACATAGGCTTTAAGTTCGGCTGCTGTGCGCGGCGCGTTGGTCTTGGTCATTCGATCAAATCTCAATCTGTGATGGCGAGGAAGGGGAAAGCAGCCCCGATGCCGCCTTCCCCCCAACCCCTGATCCTAAGCCTCGCCGACAGCGGCTTCGGCGGCAGCAATTTCTGCCGCGCGGGCCGCAATCCGATCACCGATTGGTGGGCCCTTGAACCGCTTGTTCTCGATGCCAAACCAGGCGAGGATTGTCAGCACCGCAATGGCGCCAAGGACCTTCAAAGCGAAATCATTCGGCGGTTGCACCCCGACGTAGAAGATCACCCCGGCGATCCCGATGCAAAGCACCGCGACGATGCGGAACGCCGGTCCCATGTCCCACGGACCCATTTTCTTCCAGCTGTTGCCATAGGCGAACAGACCGGCTGCAATCGGCATCGCATAGGACAGATAGAGCGCGATCGAGGTCACCGCGACGGCCACCGAATAGGCCCCGGCAAAAGACGTGAAACCCACCGCAAGAGCGGCACTGGTCCAGATCGCGTGGACCGGGGTCCGGTATTTCGGACTGATCGTCTTGAGGTAACGCGATCCCGGCAAACCATCGTCCCGCGCAAAGGCAAAGGTCATCCGCGAGGCCGATGTCACCGTAGCCAGACCGCAGATAAACTGGGCCACGAGGATTATGGTATAGAGGAAGTATTTGAGCGCCGCCGGGATCGTTGCATCCATCACATAGAAGAACACGTTCCAGCCCTGTTTGGCCGCCTCATCCATATCGGGGATTGCAAGGACGAAGGCGCTGGAGAACAACCACGCGAACAATGCCGCCCAGAACACCGAATGGATGATCGCGGTCGGCACCTTCTTGGCCGCACCGACCGTTTCTTCCGCAGTATGCGCCGACGCATCATAGCCGGTCAGCGTATAAATCGGTAGCAACAACCCAAGGAAGAAGATCAGCATGATCGAACTGGTTTCAGGCCAAACGTCGCCTCCAGCCGCACCCGAATAGTTGGTGAAGGTCCACAAGCGGCTGAAATCATGCGTCGGCGCATAGGCGAACAGCGCCACGGTCAGCAACACCGCACCGGCCAGGATCAAATATCCCGATAGATCGGTCAGCTTGGTCGTGGCCTTGATGCCAAGATGGTTGATTAGCGCCTGGATACCCGTCATCCCGATTAGGAAAATCAGCTGCGACCAGTAACCGGCCTCAACCCCGACGAACAAGCCGAACGAGCCGACAAAGAAGTTGAACGTGCCGACGTTGATCGCGGCCAGCACGGTTATCAACCCGATCAGATTGAGCCAGGCGGTCAACCAGCCCCAGAACCGTCCGCCCAGGATCGAGCTCCAGTGATAGAGCCCGCCTGCGGTTGGAAATGCAGAGGAAAGCTGGGCCATGCCAAGCGCGAACATCAGTGCGGCCAGTCCACCCACGATCCAGCCGATCCCGAGCGCCGCGCCGCCCGCACCGCTGGTGCCCTGACCGAGCGAATTAATCCCGCCCGAGAGGATACAGATGATTGAGAATGAGATCGCGAAATTGGAAAAATGCCCCATTCGTCGGGAAAGTTCCTGAGCGTATCCCATATTATGCAGAGTCTTCACATCATCCGCGTGAAGATTATCATTCTGATTTGACATGCTTTATACCCCCTTTTCAGTTCCTAATTACGCTGCCTGTCTGACATCCAGACTTCCGACCGCATCCAGTAGCATCGGCGCGAGCCGCTGCGCCCAGGCGGATTGCCCGGCTTCGGTGGCGACTAGATCATTACGAATTTCGATCATCAGCGCGGCCAGTCCATGCCGCTCGGCATGGCGCGTCAAGGTGTAATAGACGCCGTCGCCCGGACCGTAAGGTTCATTATCGCCGATCGTCAGGCCTCTGTCAGCGCGCAGCCGTTGCGCAAGGCTATGGGCTATTCGGTGATCCTGATTATGGACCAGGCCAATCTGCCAGGGCCGCTGCTCGCCGCGATATACCGGGGTAAAGCTGTGGATCGAAACCATCGCCTTGAGCCAGCCAGCACCCGCGATCCGCGCCGCATCGATGCAATCATGGAAGGGGGTGTGATAGGCTACGGCGCGCGCCGCGCGCTGAGCCGGGGACAGGCCGACATTGCCGGGGATCGGCGTCGCTTCACCCATCTCGACAATTGAGTCCCAATCGCCCGGATCGCGGTTGCAATCGATCAGCAGGCGTGACGCGGAGGCAAGAATGGCCGGACAATCAAGCAGTGCCGAGATATGGCGGGTGACCCCGGCGGCCCCGGGATCCCAGGCAAAATGGCTGGCCAGGCTGTCTTGCGTAAGCCCGAGCGCGCCGAAAATATCGGGAATGAAGTTGCTGGCATGGTCACACAACAACAGGATTGGGCTACGCCCAGCTAAAAGCGATTGTTCTGGCATGGCCACCGAAAATTTCAGCTGCTCCATCGCAGTAGATCTCGCACCAATATCAGGTCAAACCGCATTTTTCGTCCGCTGCTTCGATCGTAACAAATGACATCGAAATTGACGGTTACCAAACAATCATACCTTTACCGAGCGCTAGTCAAGTTCGAATGTGATGCCGCCAATGGATAGCATGCGAAAAACCGCCAATCAGGTCTGCAGTTCACTGCTTTATCGATCAAGTGTTGATTTCGTTGAGAAGTGACGCGGGTGGTTGCTATGTCTCGCGTTGCGAAGGTTGGGTCAAGGGACTGGTTTTTCCTTTCTGGTTTTTGGTGCAGCCGCGCTGGCGCGAAAGCGGAAGCTGTCATTTTCGGTTTCAAGGATATCGCAGTGGTGGGTAAGCCGATCGAGGACGACTGCGGTCACTTTGGCATTGCCGAAAACGCCAGCCCACTCACTGTAAGCTGAGTTTGGTGGCGATGATGATGCTAGTCTGCTCGTAAAGCTTGGAGAGCAGATGGAACAGCATCGCGCCGCCCGACGGGCTGAATGGCAGATAACCCAGCTCATCGAAAATAACGAGGTCGAAGCGCAGCAGGCGCTCTGCAAGCTGCCCCGCCTTGTTCATCGTCTTTTCCTGCTCCAGCGGGGGCAGGCATGATTCGAACCGTAGATAAGGATTACGAGAGCGTCCGCCCTGCTAAGATGACTTCTTGTAATGTTCCGGATCGTCCCCAACCACGGCCATTCCTAGGCCGATCTTGGGCCGCATGAACGAAGGGCGGCTTGTGCTGGGTGAGCGCCCGAAAGAAGACTGTCCAGATCGTCCAACAAATCAGCCATATCAAACTTGCTGATGCAATGTCCACTGATGTGGGAGCGAGCCGGCGCTTATAATGGCTGCATATTGGGCGCGAAGCGGACATCTACCTAAGGCGAAAAAAATAAGGGAAGGCAACTGGACCCGAGCATCCATCCCGAAGGACAGACACCCGAGCCCAGTTCAATTGTTACACGCCCTGCGACCAATCCACATTTAGCTTGGCCGCGCCGGCCTCTGTGGCAGCAATTAGGGTATCGCTTTATGCCTGTTAAGAGCTAAACCTATTTTGGTGCGTTGTGCGTATGACCGATATGCCATTCACGTTTAGCAACCAATGTATCCCACTCCTCGAACAGCTTTTTAGCGGCTTCAGCACCGCCTGCCCGCTTAGCAAGCGCAGTCATGAACCGGACGTCATCAGGCGATGTTGTATAGGTAAGATCGGCTGGTCCACCCGACATTGGGAATAGGGTTATAAAATCCCAGTCGCCGGTCATCAGGTGAAGATCGATGACCGTCCCTCCGATTTCCCTGTCCGTTGGTGCGAAGTATTTGTCGACGATCTCTGCGGCCCGTGGTCGCTTACCGTGATGAAACTTAACCATCTCTACACGGTAATACGTGACATTAGCTTCGCGTTCGACCTTCATTTCCTGGGCGATGGTGGAACTGGGCACGGCAACAGATGCAATGCATATTGATAGCGCAAGAATTTTAGCAATCATTTGAACCTCCCTTGTTCGAGGCCATCTATTTATCATAACGCAGATATGTTTGCAAACTTCGCGAGCTGTCACTGTATTGGAAGGGCCCTGACCACGCTGGTTCGTTTATCCGAAAAAAATGGCGATTATATACCTTGCAAACACGGCAAGTCTTCCGACATGCGAGTTAATTTGCGCATGCAATAGATCAATCCGTCAACGCAACATGGTGCTTGCTATGTGATTGCCAAACGATCGGCGCTGTCTAACAGACAATGGTAAATCATTGAATTATTGGTGCACCCAACTGGATTCGAACCAGTGGCCCCCAGATTAGGAATCTGATGCTCTATCCTGCTGAGCTATGGGTGCGCCGAGGGCAGCCATAGCGGCGCGATATTACACGGTCAATTTTTTGCCGTTGGCGGAATTACCGGGAATGGCAGAGGAGCGACGGCAATACCTTCGTCTGCCAACGCCTCTGCCTCTTCGGCACTAGTTTCGCCGTGAATAAGCCGATCAGCCTCTTCACCATAATGGATCGCACGGGCGGTTTCAGCAAATTCGCGACCGACCCAATCTGACGCTTTGAGCATTTCGGTCTGCGCCGCGGCTAACTTTAGCATGACCTCAAGCATCGCTGGGGGCAACGATGGTGTGTTGACCACTTCGCCGCTCGCTGGTTCGACAGTCGCTGGCAAGTTGGCCTTCGCCGGAATTACCTGGTTGCCTTTGCGCCCGACATTGGGAACCGATAGCGCCTTGCGCACGATCAAATCGTCGCAAACCGGGCAAACCAACAGCCCGCTCGACTGCTGAGTGTCGAAATCCGACGAAGAAGCGAACCAGCCTTCAAATCTGTGACCGCCGCTGCATTGTAGGTCGAATGCGATCATCAAGCGGGGCTATCGGCGAGCATGTCGCTCAACTTACCCTGGCGGTCCAGCGCATACAGATCATCGCTGCCGCCAATCGCAACATCATTGATGAATATCTGTGGCACAGTGCGCGCGCCCGGTGCGCGTTCGAGCATCTCTTGGCGCCGCGCGCCGCCCATCGTCACGTCATGTTCGTCATAGGCCACGCCCTTGTCATCGAGCAAGTGCTTTGCACGCACGCAATAAGGGCAGGCAAATTTAGTATAGATTTCGACTTTGGCTGTCATAAGCATGAAATGGTATTGCCGCCCGCTTTAGTCAAGCGTCTAGCGTTATCGCCTGATGCTCCGGAAACGCCTCGCCACGCAACGCCCTTGCCCAGCAGAATAATTGCACCCACTGCGCCCCCGCCTTTTTGAGCGCCTTGATGCAGGCCTCGCTGGTAGCACCAGTGGTCAGCACGTCGTCGACCAATATTATCCGCCTACCCTCGGTACGTTTTAGCCTAGCGGGGTTCGCCACCAGTGCCTTGGTGACGGTTTTGCGCCTTTGCTTTGAAGATAGACCGCGCATCGATGGAGTACGCCGCGTCCGCAGCAACAGGTCCGGACAATATTCCATGCCTCCCAGCCGTGCCAGTTCCTGGGCGATCAACGCAGACTGATTGAAACTTCGCGACCATAATCGCGTCCAGTGCAGCGGCACCGGCGTGACAATGATATCGCTTCGGTCCTCGGGTAAATGCCTAACGAGTTGCCGGGCTACCAATTTGGCAAGTCCGATTTTGCCACCATATTTCAACCGCAAGATAATCTGCCGCGACAGATCGTCATATGCGACAACGGCCCTTAGTCCATCGTGCAGCGGCGGATCGGCCAGGCAATTTGTACAAAATGCGCCCGTATCCTGCTCATAAACAAACGGAAGCGCACATGCGGCGCACCATGGCGGGTTCATAAAACGCAGCTTGGGCCAGCAATCAGCACAGAAATTTGTGCCGTCGGATGTAATCGCGCCGCAAGCCGGACACCGTTCAGGCAGCGCAAAATCGAGCGCCGGTTTGAGAATTTGGCCGAGCGACAGCATTGCCCCTCTTGTCTGCGATGTCGCTAATCTCCACAAGGCCGAAATGGAACCGTCAGGCCAGGCCCCCGAGATCTTCGACCGGCAGCGTCGGCGCGCGCTGCGCGAGCGTGCGGCGGGACACGGTGGCGATTGTTTTCTTTGGGCCTATGTTGCCGATGAGTTAGCGGAGAGACTGGCGCTGGTCTCTCGCAACTTCGAAAACACGCTTATCATCGGCCCGATGGCCGATTGTGCTTCGAGAATAACGCAAGAGCGGAGATGCTCGCTATCTTCCGCCAAACTTGTGGACGAAGACCGCCTCCCCTTTGACCCGCAAAGCTTCGATCTCGTCATTGCGGGGGGGACGCTCGACAGCGTCAACGACCTACCCGGAGCTTTGGTGCAGATAAGGCGCATATTGAAACCCGACGGCCTTTTCCTTGGCCACATGTTTGGCGCAGGGTCGCTGGCAACGCTCAAATCGTTGATGCTAGCCGCCGACGGCGAGGTGGCGGCACCACATATCCATCCGCAGATCGACTTGCGCAGCGCAGCCGACTTGCTGTCGCGGACAGGCTTTGCACTGCCCGTTGCTGACAGCGATGTCTTGTCGGTGCGCTATGGCGACTGGCGCACAATCATTGCGGACATACGTAATGCAGGTATCGGCAATGCCCTTGCGGGGCCTAGGCGCTACTTGGGCAACGATATGCCAGCGCGGCTGGATGCAGAATGGCGGCGGCGTGCAGATAGCCTTGGTAAACGCGAAGAGCAGTTCAATCATGTTTTCCTAAGCGGATGGGCGCCCGCTCCCGACCAACCCAGACCAGCGCGGCGTGGCAGCGGTCAAGTGTCGCTGGCGTCGGTCCTGCCAACGCCGGAAAAATGCTAAGCCATTTTTTGCAATGCGCGGACCAGTGGCACATCGGCTGGCGGCATCGGCAAGCCTTGCATATCGGCGGGTAGCAGCCAGCGCAACTCAGGGCTATCGAGTGCGACGGGTTCACCCGTCCATTCGGCGCAGCGATAGAGCAGCAAAAGCAGGTTGCGGTCGCCCAATGGCTCGCTCGCGAACGTGATCGGGATCAGATTTTCAGCAGAAACTTCGATCCCCAACTCCTCTCGAAGCTCCCTTACCAATCCCGATTCGGGTGATTCGCCCGCGTCGACCTTGCCGCCAGGGAACTCCCACAGCCCCGCCATCTGCCTGCCATCGGGCCGTTTTTGCAACAATATTTCACCAGCTTGGTTGGTTAACGCAGCAGCAACCACGAACAGCATTGTCGGATTTTTTTCCATTTTCTCATCACCTTGCAAGGTTTTGTTAACGCTTGTGTGAGAAATCCCGACTGCTCGCAACCAGGGAAAGAAGTGGGGCCAGAGATGTTGGAACTAATTCGTCGCATCACGCGGTGCGAACAGGGAGCGACGGCTGTGGAGTATGGTTTGATTGTCGCAATGATTGTTATCGTAATCGTCGCGTCGCTTGGAAACTTCGGCGAAGGTTCGCAGAGTATGTGGAACCGGGTGTCGAACCAGATACTCAGTGTATCAAGCTAAGCGGCGTTAACGATTTGGTATAGATTTGTGAATTATCAAACCAACGTCGGATATTTTTAAGTGTTGAAAATATTCGCTCGGGTGAATTGAACAAGCAACAGGAGACCTAAAATGAAAGTTATCAAGAAACTCTTCAAGAACGAAGAAGGCGCAACCGCAATCGAGTACGGCCTGATCGCCGCTCTTATCGCAGTTGCAGCTATCACTGCCATGGGCAGCCTCGGCAACAACCTGTCGAACACCTTTAACGACGTAAGCGGCTCGCTCTAATAGCAGCTTAGTCGTTCGGACCTAACGGTCCGGATAGATTAGAGGGCGGTGGCTTCGGTCGCCGCCCTTTTTTGTTAGTAGGTTACGATTTTCACTTTTTGACCAGTGGCAACCGACGCATTTGGCGACAAGCCATTCAGCGCAAGGAATCTCTCGGTCTGGAGCGTCGTGTAGGCCATCCGCCGTGCCAGCGATGCGACACTATCTGCCTTGCCGACGGTCACAACCCGCAATTTGCGAGGTTTAATCGCCGAAGCCTGCGATGCGTTCAACCGTGACATGCTGCTATACATACTGCCGAACGGATTTGCGTTCGGCGCAGTTATCGCAATGAAGTGATATCCGACGTTGCCGCCCCATTCATACGCGAAAACCGTCACTTCGCGCTGTCCTTGCTGGGTATTTACTACCGTCGAGGAATAGAATGACGGGATACCGTTGATCGTCGTCTGGCGGATTTCGCCGACGGGAATTGTCTGGTTCTGGCCCGATACCGCTTTCAAAGCCGCCGCCACATAGGCTGAACGATCGCCGGTAAAGCTAGCTTGGGTAAAAATCGCCTTACCGCTGTTGCCGTTGATCGAAATAGCGTCGGTGCCATTTTGCATCCCGAAACCGTTTGGCGCGGTGAATTTCATCTTCAGGTCTGGATGCAGGAAATCCTGTCCTTCAACCACACCCTGCGCGGGGTCATCCCCGTAAAGCATCCCGTTAATCGCTGCATAATGCGTATCGGCTCTCCGATTCGTGCTGACCGGATAGGATTTCGCGCCGTTCAACGCCCTCACCACGCGCTTGGCCGGGTTGGGGTGCGTACTTGCCCATTCGGGCACGCGATTGTCGCCCATTCCCGAAGCGCGCGCATCGACAGAGGTTTGCATCGCGAGCGAGTTCAACATCGACGATAATGCACTGGGGTCGTAACCGGCCTTGCTCAGATAGCGGATGCCGAGATCGTCGGCTTGTTCCTCTTGGCTGCGCGAATAGGACAGGCTGAAAATTTGTGCCAGCGTTCCCGAATATTGCTTCAGGCCGCCGCCAACCGCGCCCAGCAGCCCACCGTTATCGCCGAGGACTGCACCCAAGATGGTGCCGCCAACGCCCAGTATATTGGCAAGGGTGGATTGCTGTTGGCGTTTCTTACTATGCCGCGCTGCTGTATGGCCGACTTCATGCCCCAATACGCCCGCCATTTCGGCCTCGCTATTACACAGTGCGACGAGCTGCCGGGTGATGTAAACATAACCTCCAGGGATAGCGAAAGCGTTATTCACCGACGAATTGAGGAGCGTAACGTTGAAATCGCTTTCCGCATTGCCCAAGCCCGATTGCACCGCAATATTCTTGCCGACTCGCACGACATAAGCCGTTTGCGGGCTTTGCATAGGCCCGCCGAATTCCTTTAGAATGTCGGGATGATATTTGGCCCCTTCGGATTTCTCCTGCGCAGTAAAGGGCTTCGGGGCGGCGGCGATCTTGCTTTTCGACTGGGCATCGGCAGGCGAGCTTACATTAAGCGTCGAAAGCATGATCGCGGCTGCGCCGAACAGCATCCAAGCGTTGCGGTGGTTCATTCCTGCTCTCCTCCAAATACGGAAAACATTGTTTACCACGATTTGTTGCAGCGGGACGTAAATTTTCGACTCACGTCAAAGGGTTAGGCACCCATAGCCAGAAACTTTGCCCGTCTTTGCTGTAGTAATTCCTTGGACGAAAACGCCGAAAGCGCATCCAGTTCCTCTCCGATTGCCTTGGCAAGCGAAGCGCTCGTGAGCGCATGATCGCGGTGTGCCCCGCCCATTGGCTCTTTGACGATGCGATCAATGACCCGCAGCGATTTCAAATCGTCAGCGGTCATTTTCATCGCCTGCGCCGCATCTGCTGCCTTGTCACCCGTGCGCCACAAGATTGAAGCACAACCTTCGGGGGAGATAACCGAATAAACCGCATGTTCGAACATCAAAATCCTGTCCGCTGCGGCTAACGCAACTGCGCCGCCCGAACCGCCTTCGCCAACGATGCAAGCGATCATTGGAACGCCCAACGACAGGCATTTCTCCGTCGAGCGAGCGATCGCCTCTGCCTGCCCTCGTTCTTCGGCCTGAATGCCGGGGAAAGCACCGGAAGTATCGACCAAACTCACGACCGGCAAACCGAATCGGTCAGCCAGTTCCATCAAGCGGATTGCCTTGCGATAGCCCTCGGGTTTTCCCATGCCGAAATTATGATGGAGGCGGCTTTGCGTGTCGTCGCCCTTTTCATGACCGATCAGCATGATTTTCCGACCATTGAGCATCGCTAAACCGCCTAAAATGGCCTGATCATCGGCAAAGGCGCGGTCGCCGGCGAGCGGCATAAAATCTTCGAACATCGAAGCCACGAAATGCTTGAAATGCGGGCGCTCCGGATGGCGCGCAACCTGCGTTTTCTGCCATGCGGTCAGCCTGGCGTAAGTGTCCTTCAATTGCTTGTCCGCCTTGTCGCGCAGCTTTGCGGTTTCGGCTGCAACATCGACTTCGCTTTCGTCGGCTGCTTCCTGCAATTCGATAATGCGCGCTTCCAAAGCCGCGATGGGCTTTTCGAAATCGAGATATACTGTCATGCTTGCGGGTTAGAGGGTGGAGAGCGCCGGGTCAACGTGCGCTGTGCCAACGGATGGCGCTTATTGACAAGCTCGACCAATCGGCTGGCATCGACGTGCGTGTAGATTTGCGTCGTGGCGATATCGGCATGACCCAGCATCGCCTGCAATGCGCGCAAATTTGCGCCGCCCGCCAGCAAGTGCGTGGCGAAGGCATGGCGTAGAACATGCGGGCTGACCTTTGCTGGATCGAGCCCCGATTCTACCGCCAATGCCTTGATGATCTGGAAAAGGCGGATGCGCGAGATGTGCTTGCTCCGCGAGGGGAATAGATAACGCGAATCCTTAGGCACAAACGCCTGCCATGCCGCCACCGCATGCCGCGCTCGGTCGGAAATCGGCACCAGCCGCTCTTTCGAACCCTTGCCCATCAGGATGATAAACGGACGATCGGACACCACCGACGCCCGCGGTAGCGCAACCAGTTCGGAGGCACGCAGACCCGAACCGTAAAGCAATTCGACCAACGCCGAGAGCCGGTAGTCGCCCGACAACGGCTTTGGACGGGCCAGCCGCGTTTCAATCGAGGCAAAGAGCAAGTCCACTTCGTGCCGGTCGAGTATTTTCGGAAGCGCGCGTCCCTGGGTCGGCTTGGGCAACGCAGCGGACGGATTATCGGTCCGCAAACCTTCCTCGCGTAGGAATCCGTAAAAGCGGCGCAGCGCCGATGCCTTGCGCGCCACCGAACTGTTCGCCAGATTGCCCCATTGACCCGCAAGTTTCGCCAGCATCACCGCGTCGGCATCGGCCAAGCCACCGCCGGTCAGGCGCGAGGCTGCTGCAAGATCGCTTTGGTAAGCGGCTATGGTGTTGCGTGCGACCCCCCGCTCCGCTGCCATCATTTCAAGGAAGCGGTCGATAAGGTCGGCGTCGGAAGAATTCATACTATCAGGCGAAAGTGATGGCCTCGGCGGCAATCATCCGGGCCTCCGCCTCAAGCCCCACCTGGCGCAACGACCGCACAATGTAATAAAGATGATTGGCAGGCACGAGCGACCAGGACGGAGCCTGCAAACCTGCAATCGCCATCAACGCCACCGTTCCCTGTTCGCCGCGATTTGCAGCCGCGGCAATCGCCCGTGTCCAGTCGGTCTGTCGTGCGATATTGACTTCCAGATCACCGCCAAAATCGGCCTGTGCTTCGGCATCAATTCGGCCGAGACCAGCGAGACCTGCGAGCAAGAGCGCCGATTTATGCCCGTTCTCGCTATTGTCATTGCCGTAAAAGTCATCGAGCGGGCCATACTCCACAGGCTGGCGCAATCGCGGTGCGCCCAACGAGATAAGCGCCCATCCGAGCGAGCCCTCTTTCACGATATTGGCCCATCCGACTGCCGAATTGTCCAACCCGGCGGTCAGCATCGAAGCGACCAGATTGTCCGCCGCACCCGAATGCGAGTTGTCGGGCCGGATCAGTGCTGCGGCGCGCGCAGTGGTGACCAATGCGGCGTGGTAATCCATACCAGCGCCGGCACCCGTCCAGATTGCCGACATCGCGCTAACTTTTGCTGCATCGCCAGATGCGGTATAGGCAGACTGCAAACCTTCGGCACGTGCACGCAGTGCATCTGGCGCTTCGCTATCTTCAAGCACCTGACCATAGAGATCAACGATATCGCGGTTTGAATAAACCCCGAGCGCCGCTGCACCCGGCGCAAAGTTGGCCCGGATGGTCGGCGTAAACATCGACAGCTGTGCCCGCCATCCGGCCATTTGCCGGCCAGTATTTGCAAACAGGTTTTCCGGTGGTTCCAATCCGGTAGCGGCGGCGAGGCCGAAGCGCCACGGGTTCATGCCCTCAACACCATCCCAGTTGATCGTCACCGAACGGCGGCCGTTAATGCCTGCCCCGACTGCTTTTTCCGTCAGCCGGTAATCGACACCCCGGACCCAGCCCTGATATCGGCCTTGGTTTATAAAGGCTGTCGCGCTGCCTTGCTCACCCGCAAGCGATGCGCAAATGGCGCGCGACATTTTCCAGCGCCCGTCATTGACCAGCCGCACGCCGCTTTCGGTTAGCGGGCACATACCCGACAGGTCGCCATTAGCGAGAAAGACCTGCATTGCAACTTCGTGGAGGCGCTTCGTATAATTCCCAGCATCGACTTCTTGCACCAACTGCCGCGCGACAACCGAATCGCCCATCCGCAGGAGCAACCAAGCACGTTCTGCTGTCCAGTCGGCGCCGTTCACACCAGCGGGCGTATTTGTCCGGCTGGATAGCAGGCGGCGCGCCATGATCGTACCCCAGCGCGACGCGATCGGGCCAGTCGTGCGCGCAACAACCTGCTTAAGGAACGTGCCGTCGGTGGTGCCGAACGCTTCTGCAGGAAATCCGCCCGAGGCCGCCGATATTATGCCTATTGCTTTCAACGAACGGCGCGCGGCGGGTGGGACGTCGTAGCGGATGACGAGTTCTTCTTCCTTGTCCTCTTCAGCCTCGTCATCTTCGTCTTTTTGGTCGCCATTTTCGGTCGATAACGGTTCTCCCGTGACGGACGATCGCGGCGAAGTCTGCGTTCCCGGCTGCACCAGTCCGGTCGTTGGCGGCCTGCTCGTGGTCGGTGTAGGCGGAGGTGGCGGGTCGCCAAATCCCTCTGGCAACAGCGATTCCGGTCCCTGCTGACCCACAGCTGGTAAGGCAAATATCATCGCCAATGCGCCCGCAGCCAAAATTCCTGCCTTGGTCTTTGAATCGGTCAATTTTGCGAACCTGCTTTTTTCGCCGGTTCAATAACCGGTATTTCCCTCAAGGTCCGGGGCTTTTCGCTCCCCAGATATTCCAACCAGAACAGCATTGCTGCCAGCGCAAGCGTAATCAGCGTCAGCCAAAGCCACATGCTCTTCTTTCTCCTGCCCCGCGCCATCACCGACAAATCATTCTTTCCCCGAATTCGACCACGCGGCAAATCGCTTTCCGCTTCTGCCTAGCCGATATATAGGCCTCGTCGCAATGGGGTCACACGAACAACAGCACGGCATCCACGTAAATTCACGGCCAACCAGTCGGCCCGTGGTGCTTGTGGGCATGATGGGGGTTGGGAAAACCAGTATCGGTAAGCGGCTGGCCGGGCGTTTAGGTATGGATTTTGCAGATGCCGATGAGGAAATCGAGCAGGCTGCCGGAATGAGCATATCGGAAATTTTTGAGAAGTTCGGCGAACCTTATTTTCGCGATGGCGAAAGGCGCGTGATTGCGCGCCTTATCGAGGGCAAACCAAAAGTTATCGCCACCGGTGGCGGCGCGTTTATCAACGACGAAACTCGCGCACTTATTCTCGAGCAAGCGCTGTCGATATGGCTCGACGCTGATATCAAGGTGCTGGCCGAACGTGTCTCGCGCCGCAACCACCGCCCTTTGCTGACCGGTCGGGATCCCGTCGAAGTGCTCACCGAGCTTGGCAAGGTACGAAACCCGATTTATGCGGCTGCTAATATCCATGTGCGCAGCGACACTTCGCCGCATTCACGCACAGTTGACATCATCCTGAAGGCACTGGGCCAATGACCATCATCATCGTCGATCTGGCCGACCGGCCCTATGACGTCCATGTCAAAGCCGGATTACTGAACGATATCGGGCGATTTGTGACACCCGTTGCGCGCGACGGTCGATTGCTGGTCGTTACCGACAAAAATGTCGAGCAGCTGGTTTGGCCGAAAGTTCAGGCTGCGTTGACAGACGCAAACATCGACACCGAGGTTTTTGTGCTGCCCGCAGGTGAGGATGGCAAAAGCTGGGACCAGCTTGAGAAGTTAACCGACTGGTTGCTTCACCACCATGTTGAACGCAGTGACCATATCGTGGCATTGGGCGGCGGGGTTGTCGGCGATATCACGGGCCTTGCTGCGCATATCGTCAAGCGCGGTTGCTCCTTCGTCCAGATACCGACCACCTTGCTGGCCCAAGTGGACAGCAGCGTCGGCGGCAAGACCGCGATCAACAGCGCGGCGGGCAAGAACCTTGTCGGGGCATTTCACCAGCCTTCCTTAGTGCTGATCGACCCGCAG
This sequence comes from Sphingomonadales bacterium, assembly GCA_031400695.1. Taxonomy (GTDB): domain Bacteria; phylum Pseudomonadota; class Alphaproteobacteria; order Sphingomonadales; family Sphingomonadaceae; genus Sphingorhabdus_B. Next base: position 23,119 of record JANNQI010000045.1, read on the forward strand.
GTTCTGGCGACCCTACCAAAGCGCCAATTGTCGGCTGGCTTTGCCGAGGTCGTCAAATATGGCCTGATCGACGATTTAGAATTTTTCGAATGGTGCGACGCGAATCTCGACGCATTTTTTTCCGGCGACGCCGCTGCGCGCGAATATGCGATTGTGCATTCGGTAAAATCCAAGGCGCGCATTGTTGCATCGGATGAAAAGGAGCTGACCGGTACGCGGGCGCTTCTTAACCTAGGCCACACCTTCGGCCATGCACTGGAGGCAGATACAGGTTTTTCGGACAGGCTTTTCCACGGAGAAGCGGTCGCAGCGGGGATGGCCCTTGCCTTCCGCTATTCCGCGCGATTGGGGCTATGTCTGGCGGCGGATGCGGTTCGCGTCGCAGTGCTGCTCAAGCGCGCAGGCCTTCCAACCACTCTTGCTGAGGCAAACGTGACCTCAGGTGGTGCAAAACTGGTGGATTACATGATGCACGACAAGAAAATGACCAGCGGCCACCTGCCCTTTTTGTTGGCACGCGGCATCGGAAAAACGTTCCTCAGCAAAGTCGTTGAACTCGACGATGTTGCAGCGTTCCTCGAAGCAGAACGTCAGGTCTGATCGAGCAGGAAATCGTCCGAATCGTCGCCGCCAAAGCTGTGCTGCTGCCCGGCATGCATATCCCCGGTCTCGAACTGGGCACGCAGCCGCGTCGCATCGCGAGTCCGGAATTCGCGAATCGCACGTTCGATCAACGGCTTTTCCGCACCCAGCACCCTGAGGCCATCCATCGCCATCCGCACCGAAGATTCGAACACTTCGCGCACAATTATTATCTCGGCGTCGGGCATCAGCTCCATCACCTGTCGCCGGTCGTAAGCGCGCGCAAATATGCGGGTTTTGGGAAAACGCTGCCGCACTGGCGTCAACGTGTCCGCACTTAACTCGCGATCATCGATACAGAAAAAAATTGCGCAAGCCTGATCCGCGCCTGCGCGCTCAAGTAGGTCGATACGGGTACCGTCGCCATAAAAGACTTTGCGACCAAACTCCTGAGCCACATCGATGGTCTCGGGATTGACGTCGATAAGCGTAACACTTTGTCCTGCCGCCTGCATGATTTGTCCGACATTCTGCCCGAACCGGCCATGACCGACGATGATTACACTGGCTTGTGGGGCCAGTTCCGGATCGTCCAGCTGGGCTTCGCTTGCCGCTTTTTTGGTCGCGAGCCGGCCGGCAAGGATCATCAAGAATGGGGTCGACGCCATCGATAGCGTTACCACCGCGCCGAACAGACTGGCCGCCTCGGGTTCTATCAGCAGCGCATTCTGCGCAGCTGCGAACAGTACGAAACCGAATTCACCACCTTGGCTGAGCAGCAAAGCCATGATGATCGACGCGCTGCTCGTCAGCCCAAAAAACCTGCCCAGCAAAAAGATAACGCCGACTTTGATTGCAATCAGCGCCGCAGCGAGACCGACCACCAGCAACGGCTGGGCAACGATGACATCGACATCAAGCAACATGCCAACAGCGAGGAAGAACAGCCCGAGTAATATCGAGCGGAACGGATCGATATCCGCTTCAAGCTCATGCCGGTAGGGTGATTCGGCGAGCATCACGCCCGCGACAAATGCGCCCAAAGCAGGCGAAACACCAATCATCTGCATAACCGCGGCACTTGCGCAGACGGTAAAAAGGCCCGTTACGATAAACAGTTCGCGTTCGGAAATCTTGCCAACCAATTTGAGCAAAGGCGACAGCAGATAGCGCCCGGCCAGTACCAAAGCGACGATTGCCAGCACGGCATAGACCACCAGCAACCAGCCGCCGACCGCGCCTTCTTTGGCCGGAGCACGCGACAGTGCGGCAACGATGGTGAGTAACGGGACAATCGACAGGTCCTGAAACAGCAGGATCGAAAAGCTCTTCTCACCATAATCTGTCTTCAGTCGCCCACGCGATTGTAGCAGCGGTAGAACCTGTGCGGTCGAGGATAAAGCCAGCGGCAAACCCAAGACCAGCGCCGCTTCCCAGCTAAACTGCGGCATTGCCGCCAGTATCACCCCGAACATCGCAAGCCCGCACAAGGTTACCTGCAACGGTCCGAACAGGAAAATATCGCGCCGCATGATCCACAAGCGGCTTGGCGATAGCTCCAACCCGACAAGGAACAGCAGCAGGATAATGCCGATTTCGGAATAAGCGAGGATTGTTTCTGGTTCACCGATAAGCGCAAGACCATCAGGCCCGATGGCTATCCCTGCAACAAGGTAACCCAGCACCGCACCCAAACCCAACCGTCGGAAAATCAAAACAGCAATCAACGCAGCGCCGAGCAATACCACGCCGCCAAGCATGACATCGGCAACAAGATTATGAGATGCTTCTTCCATCAGCTTGCCAGTTTCATGTCTTGTGCGGTGGCAAGCAGCGCGTCGTAGGGGAGCAGGATCGCAGCGTGGCGTGACGGGTAATCCTTTGCCGGTGCGAGCAGTGCGAGTTCGGGCCAATCGTCGGGCATGGCCGCTTTGCCGGTGAGGCCCGCGGCGACGCCGGCACGCAACGCAGCGATCGCATCGAGGTAGGTTCCAACCGCATTCGCGCGCAAAATTGCTGCCGACGCTTGGCCCAATGCACAGGCATTCGCGCGCAAAGCTATTGCCGCGATGGTCCCGTCGAGGGCAAGTGCGACATCGACCTGTATCCGGCTGCCGCAAATAGGCGACCGCGATTCGGCGCTGCCGTCGGGATTTTCCAACCGGTCACCCGCGACCAGCGAGGATGCAAGCCTCAATATATCGCGGTTATAGAGCGCGGAATCGTTCATGGCGTATCTTCTTCGGCCGCCGCCCGCCGTTCACGCACGAATTCGGACATGGCATCCCCGCTGGCGTTGAGCAGCGGATAGGTGCGTGACTTGGTCATCCATTCGGGGCGGGGCTCCTTGCTCCCGAACAATGTTTCATAACCCATCACCAAGAGCAGGAAGATCAGTGTCGCAAAAATCAAGCCCTTGAGCATTCCGAAACCAAAGCCGAGAACGCGGTCAATAGGGCCAAGCACCGATTTACGGGATTTTTTGCCAATCGATGTCGACAACCATTTGCCCAACGCGAAAATCACGATGACAATGGCGAGGAACGCCAGCACCGCCGCGCCGCTTTCGGTTCCAACCGCTTCGCTCAAAGCTGCCGTGGTAGGGCCGTGGAAAATGCGGATGGCGACGATGATCATCAGCCACGCGACCAGCGAAAGCGCCTCCTGCACAAATCCGCGCATAAAGCCGAACACGGCACCGCCGCCAAGCAGGAAAAGTACAATAATATCGAGCGCGGTCATGAGCCGCTAGCTAGCTTCGCCCCAGCATATGGTCAACGAGATTGGCAAGAGTGCGAAACTCTTGCGTGGATATGCCCGCCTGCCCCTTGACCGATGACGGGACCAGCGCCCGGCTGAAGCCGAGCTTAGCCGATTCCTTCAACCGCAAGCCGCCATGCGCGACGGGGCGGATTTCGCCCGACAGCGCAACCTCCCCGAACAGTACCGCGTCCGATGGCAATGGTCGCTCGGCCAAGGCCGATACAAGGGCTGCTGCAACTGCCAAATCGGCAGCGGGATCCGAAATACGATAGCCACCTGCGATATTGAGATAGACCTCTGCGGTCGAGAACGACAGCCCACAACGCGCCTCAAGCACCGCCAATATCATCGCCAGCCGCCCGCTGTCCCAACCTACCACAGCACGGCGCGGGGTTGCGCCGCTCGACAGCCTGACGACCAGCGCCTGAATTTCCACCAGCACCGGCCTTGTGCCCTCCAACGCCGGAAACACCGTCGCCCCGGTCACTTGCTCGGCGCGGTCGGTAAGGAACAACGCGCTAGGATTGCCAACCTCGGTCAGCCCCTCTTCCTGCATCGCAAACACGCCAATCTCGTCGGTGCCGCCAAAGCGGTTTTTCGACGCACGCAATATCCGGTATTGATGGCTGCGCTCGCCCTCGAACGACAGCACGGTGTCGACCATATGTTCGAGCACACGCGGTCCGGCGATGGTGCCGTCCTTGGTCACATGCCCGACCAGCATCAGCGCGGTGCCGCGTTCCTTGGCATAACGGATGAGTTCCTGCGCCGACGCGCGCACCTGGCTGACGGTTCCCGGCGCGCCTTCGATGAGATCGCTGTGCATCGTCTGAATCGAATCGATAACAAGCAACGCTGGCGGCGCGCTGCTGCTCAATGTGGTCAATATGTCGCGCACCGAAGTCGCCGCTGCCAGCTGAACCGGCGCATCGCCCAATCCCAGCCGCCGCGCGCGCAATCGTACCTGATCGACCGCTTCCTCGCCCGATATATAAGCCACCGAAAGCCCTCGCCGCGCCAGATTAGCCGCCGCCTGCAACAGCAAGGTCGACTTACCAATTCCAGGATCGCCACCCAGCAACGTCGCCGACCCCGGCACCAGCCCGCCACCCAACGCGCGGTCGAATTCGGCAATCCCGGTCGATGCCCGATCGGGCAATTTGATATCACTATTCAGACCGGACAACTCAACCGAACGCCCGCCAGAGCGCAGATGATGCTTCATCTCGAAAACGGTCGCGCTGGCCTCCTCGGCGAGCGTATTCCACTCCCCGCAATCATCACACTGCCCCTGCCACCGGTTCGCCTCCGACCCGCAAGCCTGACACACATATCTGCGTTTTGCCTTTGCCATATTTTTCAATAACAGAACATATCAGGAACTCAAGCATCAATGCAGATGCTTCCATGCTTGCGCGCGTCCGATAGGGGTGCCACATCAACAACATGCGGGAGAAAGAACTCAGGCTGGCTTTAATCTGCTATGGCGGGGTCAGCCTTGCGATTTACATGCACGGCGTTACCCGCGAGATTTGGCACCTCATCCGCGCCAGCAGGGCCTATCATGACGACAGCGAAACCGCAGGCGGTAGCGAGATTGTCTATCGCGACCTCATTGCAAAAATCGAAGAAGTTGCGGGTACCAAATTACGGGTTTTCAACGACATCATTGCGGGGTCCAGCGCCGGCGGGATTAACGGCGTTTTCCTTGCGCAAGCTATCGTCACTGGCCAGTCGCTTGCGCCACTCACTGACCTCTGGTTGGAAAAGGCTGATGTCGAAATTCTGCTCGACCCCGATGCGCGGCCGTTGTCCCGCTTCTCCAAATTCTGGGCGATCCCGATTGCGTGGATGGTCCTGCGCCGCAAAGGAGGGGCTATCGACCGGATGGTCGCGGACGAGGCCAAGGAGGAAGTCGCAACAAAGTTATCGCGCTTCGTGCGTGCACGTTGGTTTGCGCCGCCCTTTGGTGGGCAGGTGTTTTCGGGGCTGTTGCTCGATGCGTTCGACGCAATGGCCAAGGGGATGACGGGCAAAGCGTTGTTGCCGCAGCACCAGCCGCTCGACCTGTTCGTGACCGTCACGGATTTTGCGGGGCATGATCAGGTGCTGATGCTCAACAGCCCGTCGATGGTTGTCGAATCCGAACACCGCATTACGATTAGCTTTTCAACACGTGGGCGTCTCGGCATGGACATCGCGGAGATCCCTGAACTGGTATTTGCAGCGCGTGCGACCGCAAGCTTTCCGGGCGCTTTCCCGCCCTTTTCGGCGCACGAACTGGATGCACAGATCAAGGCGCGCGGTGTCGAATGGCCCGGTCGCGATGTTTTCCTGCAACGGATATTGCCGCAGCAATTTGCCGCAGGAGTTGCCGCCGACGCGATGCTGATCGACGGCTCAGTGCTCGCCAACGCGCCGTTCAATCAGGCAATCGAGGCGCTGCGCAACCGCCCTGCGCGGCGCGAGGTTGACCGGCGTTTTGTCTATATCGACCCCAAACCCGGCCGACCCAGCTTCCGTTTCAAGCGGCGCGGTGGCACAAATACGCAAGATGGCGCGCGCAAGAAGCCGCCGGGCTTTTTCTCGACGATATTCGGGGCCACGTCGAATATCCCCCGCGAACAGCCAATCCGCGACAGTCTCGAAAAGCTCGAAGGGCGTACAGAGCGGGTCGAACGGATGCGGCAGATTACCGACAGCCTGCGTGTCGAGGTTGAGAAGACCATCGAACAAATGCTTGGCAAGACCTGGTTCCTGTCGCAACCGACACCCGAGCGGCTCGAAAAGTGGCGCTCAACAGCAAACCAGAAAGGCGCGCAGGCGGCAGGGTATAGCTATCCGGCTTATGGTCATCTCAAAATGGCGGGCGTGGTGGACGATATCATGGCGATTGCACGCCGGGCATATCCCGAGGGCGACTCGCTCCATTTCCGGAATCTGCGCGCGGCAGTGTGGGCGGAAATCCGGGGGCGCGGTTTGGAAGCTATGGCGGGCACCAAGGGCGTAGGGGCGACCAAACAATCGATCCAGTTTTTCCGCGATCACGATATTCGATACCGCATTCGGCGCCTTCGCTTTCTGGCGCGCCGATTGGCGCACGAAATAGAGGCCGATTATGGCGAAGAGGGCGTCGGAACCAAGGAAATGCACGACAATATCTACGCGTGCCTGTCACTGTTTCTGGAACGCGAAACGTCGGATTATCTAGGCCCGGAATTTGCCGAAATAGTTGCTAGAGGCATCGAAAATCCCGGCATCCTGCTGGACCGGTTGGCCGAACGCCGGGCACTCATCGAAACCGATCGGCTGGCCGACCGGATATTGTGCGACGCGTTATTGCAGATGCCCGACGATAGCAGACGCGTGATGCTGCTCGGCTATATTGGTTACCCACTCTACGACATTGCCACACTGCCCTTGTTGCAGGGCGAGGGCCTCGACGAGTTTGACCCGGTCAAGGTTGATCGGATCTCGCCCGAGGACTGCAACGCCATTCGGACTGGCGGTGCGGCCACAACGCTAAAGGGTATCGAACTCAACAATTTTGGCGCCTTTTTCAGCCGCGCCTATCGCGAGAATGATTATCTCTGGGGCCGTCTGCACGGTGCAGAACGGTTGATTGATATTGTACTTTCATCGCTGTCGTCCGGCAGTCCGATCGCAGATGCAGACATTCACAATTTAAAACGCAACGCGTTCACCGCGATCCTTGATCAGGAAGCACCGCGACTTAAAAAGATCCAGCCGCTGATAAAGTCGCTCCGCTCCGAGATAGAAGCTTTAGGCGGCACCGCGCCTTAGCTTTTCAATTGGTTATAGACCGTTTCGACGAAGCGATCGGCCGTAATGAATCCGCTCGGATTAACGCCGAAGCCCTCGGTGGGTTTTTCCGTCTTTATCTGCTCCAGTGTCTTACCCGCCTTTATCCCGGCCTCGACCTTAGCAATCACGGTCGCGATCATGTTGCGGTGGTTTTGCAAATCGGCCTTCGTTGCAACTGCACCATGACCGGGGATGATCTTGGTCTGGTCGTTGGCGATTGCCAGCACTTTGTCTGCCGCCGCGACAAATCCGCGGACATCACCGCCGCTGCCCGTGTCGACAAAGGGAAAGCTGATTTGCAGCATGAATAGGTCGCCCATGTGAATGACGTTGGATTTCGTCCAGTGGATAAAAGAATCACCGTCAGTATGCGCGGCTGGCACGTGGATAACGCGAACTTCCTCGCCATTAAGGTGCAGTTTCAATCCGTCCGCGTAGGTGATAACCGGTAATGCCACCTTCGCAGCGGGGGGCGTGACATTTCCGGCAACAGTCGCGCCTGCCGCCATCCGCACACGAACATTGTCATGCGCCATGATAAGCGCACCCGCCTTGCCGAGATTCTCATTCCCACCGCTATGGTCGAAATGCCAGTGGGTGTTGATGAGGAATTTAACCGGCTGGGCGCCAAGGTCGGCAACCGCTTTCTGGATTTTTTCGGTTAACGGCGCGAACTGGTCGTCGATCAGGATCGTACCATCTTCGCCGTACGACACGCCGATATTTCCGCCCGCGCCGAACAGCACCGCTACACCGGGTGCGAGTTGTTGGGGCTTGATTTCGACTTTCGACATATCCTGCTGCGCGGCGGCTGGTGCTGCGACGCAAAGCGAAAATAAAATAACGGGCAGAATGGCTTTCATGGGAGCGCTCTCCTGAAACGATGTTGGCTAGAGACTATCAGCAATCGGCCAAAGCGCCACCCCGAATTATGCGGCTGGCCACTCGATTTCGCCGGCGTCGGTTAGCAGTTTGAGCATTACCGCGGCGCCGCATTGCTGTGACTTGGCCGTTGAACTGAATTTGCCGTCCGCTACGAATTTGCCGCGCTCATAATGGTTAGAGAAGCTCCACAGATATGGCGTCGGAACCCCCAATCCTCGATAGCCAAGGCCGTTATACGCTTCGAGCCGGTAGAGCGTGCGTTCAAGGCTCCAGTCGGTTTGTCCGGTAAAGCCAAGCAGGCGTAGCGCATCCTTGGCGCTTGATTCCCAGTCCGAAGGCGGCAGCCACCGGCTCGGTCGACCCGCAGGCACCTGACGCGTGCGCGCGGTTAGCGGGAAGTCGCCATTGTGCAGATGGGCGCGAAAGTTGAAACTCGCCTCAAGCGCGTGCGTTGCTGCGATAAAGTGCCACGGTACGCCAGTTGCTTCCTCCACCCGTTGATATCGGTCTCGCGACTTGCGCATCATATCGAGATGCCAGTTGGCGGTATCCGCATATTGTGGGCGAACGGAGAGAGTGCGGAACTTGCGCCCATATTCGGATTTCAGGCTGGCAAAATCGCGCGACTTTTTAAGCGGGACGTCCGGTTCATCGTCCGGTGGTGGCACAGCTATTTTTGTATCGGGCAGTGCCACTTCCGGAATGGGTGGTGCTCCTGGCTGAAAGATGATCGTGGGTTGTGCCTGTTCATCCTGAACCAGAAAGCGGATTCCCTTCGGCGCAGGCGCACTAAACCCCAAAGGCAACATGCGCAGTGCTTCGGGCAACTCATATTGGTTGCGGTGAAGTTCGGCGAGCAGCTCGCCCGCCTTGTCAGCAAAACCCGGATCGGTGGGTTCAGACCGGTCAATGAGAGCGACCAGCCGCGGCATGGCCATCTGGTATAGCGACTCGGTGAAATCGGCGAGTGATTTGCCCTTGCCCAGCGCTAGCGATGATTCTGGTAGGCCTTTCCGGTCAGCCTCACGCTCGAGATTGATCACCGCATCTGCAATCCGCAAATAGCCCATCGGCTTGCGTGGAATGAGGTCGGTAATTTCCCGGGCTAAGTCGAGGCCGAGAATTTTGGTGTCTTGTGCCATGCCGCGTTGCCCGAAGCCAAACACGGCCGCTGCACTACCTGTCAGCTTAAGAAAGTCCCGCTTGCAAAATTTCCTGCCCGCCATCGACTCGCTCCTCCAGCTTTATCCTAGCATTAGAACAGCTTGGAGTCTTGCAGGCCGGCGCAGATTTTACCTGGCCGGAAATCAATCAGGTAATGCCGTCCCAGATGCCCTTGAGCTTATCGAAGAAGCCAGTCGATTGCGGGCATTCGTCGCCCGTCTCGGTTTCGCGAAATTCACGCAAAATCTCTTTCTGCCGCGCTGACAAGCGCGAAGGGGTTTCGACATCGATCTGGATGACCATATCGCCGCGACCACGCCCTTGCAGCACGGGCATGCCTGCCCCGCGCTGGCGCAGTTGCTTGCCCGACTGGATGCCTTCGGGGACGATAATGATATGTTCCGCGCCATCAAGGCCCGGTATGCGAATTTCGCCGCCCAGTGCTGCAGTGGTAAAGCTCACCGGTGCGCGGCAGAATAATGTCGTGCCGTCACGTTCGAACACTTTGTGCCGCGACAAATGGATGAAGATATAGAGGTCGCCTGCCGCCGCACCATAAGGTCCGGCTTCGCCCTTACCCGCGACACGGATGCGCGTGCCCTCATCAACACCCGGCGGGACGTTGACCGAGATCGTCTTACGCTCATCGACCCGGCCCTCGCCGCCGCAGACCTTGCAGGGGTCTTCGATGACTTCGCCGCGACCGTGGCAGGTCGGGCATGTCCGCTCGACCACGAAAAATCCCTGTTGCGCGCGCACCTTGCCATGACCAGCGCACAGGTTGCAGCGGCGCTTGCCTGATCCAGGCGTCGCGCCTGAACCTTCGCATGTGCCGCAGGCGGTGGCGACGTCAATGGTGATTTCGGCGTCCTTGCCATGAAATGCCTCGTCGAGCGAGATTTCGAGGTCATAGCGCAGGTCGGCACCGCGCGCGGGCCCGCGCTGACGACCGCCGAAGGCGTCGCCGAAAAAGCTTTCGAATATGTCGGAGAAATCGCCAAAGCCAGCACCGCTCTGACCGCCTCCGCCATTCTCGAACGCCGCCTTGCCAAACCGATCATAAGCCGCGCGCTTTTGCGGGTCTTTCAGGACGTCATAGGCTTCCGAAATCGCCTTGAACTTGGCTTCGGATTTGTCACAGCCGGGATTACGGTCGGGATGGCACTCCATCGCCAAACGGCGATAAGACGACTTCAGCGTCTTTTCATCCGCCGTCCGCTCAACTTCCAGCAATTCGTAATAATCGATGTCAAGACTCATGACAGACTAACCCCTCGTTTCCCGACCGTCGCTGCGTTTCGGTAGGCGACGGTCGAGAACTTTCAACATCAGTCTTTTTTGTCTTCGTCGACTTCCGAGAACTCGGCATCGACGACATTTTCGTCAGCCGGAGCATCTTCCGGAGCCGCACCGGGCGATGCCGCGGCCTGCTCTTCCTTGTAGATCGCTTCGCCAAGCTTCATCGCAATCTGAGCCAAGGCGGTAGCCTTTTCCTTCATCGCTTCAGGCTCGCCGCCTTCGATGGCGGTTTTGGTTTCAGCGACAGCGGCCTCGATTTCACCCTTGAGCGCAGCGTCGATCTTGTCGCCATGCTCCTGAAGTTGCTTCTCGGTTGTGTGCACCAAGCTTTCCGCATTATTCTTCGCTTCCGCCGCCTCGCGACGCTTCTTGTCTTCCTCGGCAAAGGCTTCAGCATCGCGGACCATCTGATCGATGTCGGCATCGGACAAGCCGCCCGAGGCCTGTATCTTAATCTGCTGTTCCTTGCCGGTGCCCTTGTCCTTGGCGGTCACGCTGACGAGGCCGTTGGCGTCGATGTCGAAGGTAACCTCGACCTGCGGAACACCACGCGGTGCCGGCGGAATGCCGACAAGGTCGAAATTGCCGAGCAGCTTGTTATCCGCCGCCATTTCGCGCTCGCCCTGGAAGACGCGGATGGTCACTGCGTTCTGATTATCTTCCGCAGTCGAATAAACCTGGCTCTTCTTGGTTGGGATCGTCGTGTTGCGATCGATCATCCGGGTGAACACACCGCCCAGCGTTTCGATGCCGAGCGACAGCGGAGTCACGTCGAGCAATAGCACGTCTTTGACGTCGCCTTGCAGTACGCCTGCCTGAATGGCCGCGCCCATTGCAACGACTTCGTCAGGATTCACGCCGGTGTGCGGCTCCTTGCCGAAGAAATTCTTCACCACGTCGCGCACCTTGGGCATGCGGGTCATGCCACCAACCATCACGACTTCGTCAATCGCGTCGGCTTTCAGACCAGCGTCAGCCAGCGCCTTCTTGCAAGGCTCCAGCGTGCGCTTGATTAGGTCATCGACCAACTTTTCGAGGTCTGCACGCGTAATCGTTTTCACCAGATGCTTCGGACCGTTCTGGTCAGCGGTGATGAACGGCAGGTTCACTTCGGTCGTCTGGGTCGAAGACAATTCGATCTTCGCCTTTTCAGCCGCTTCCTTCAGACGCTGAAGTGCCAGCTTGTCCTTGGTCAGGTCAATGCCCTCGGCCTTGTTGAAATCGGCTGCGAGATGCTCGACGAGCACACTGTCGAAATCTTCACCACCTAGGAATGTATCACCGTTGGTCGATTTCACTTCGAACACGCCGTCGCCAACTTCAAGGATCGAGATGTCGAACGTACCGCCGCCAAGGTCGTAAACCGCGATGGTCTTGTTCTCGTCCTTGTCCATACCGTAAGCGAGTGCAGCCGCAGTTGGCTCGTTGATGATACGCAGCACTTCGAGACCGGCAATCTGGCCAGCATCCTTGGTTGCCTGACGTTGGGCATCGTTGAAATAGGCTGGAACGGTGATGACCGCTTGGGTCACGGTTTCGCCCAGATAGGCCTCCGCCGTTTCCTTCATCTTTTGCAGGATGAACGCGGAAATTTGCGAAGGCGAATATTCTTCACCGCCGGCCTTAACCCACGCATCACCGGTCTTGCCCTTGGTGATGGTGTAAGGAACGAGGCCCATGTCTTTCTTGGTCATGGGATCATCGAAGCGGCGGCCGATAAGGCGCTTCACTGCGAAAATCGTGCTTTCCGGATTGGTCACTGCCTGACGTTTGGCGGGCTGCCCGATCAGGCGCTCGCCATCCTTGGCAAAGGCAACAATCGACGGTGTCGTGCGCGCGCCTTCTGCATTTTCAATGACCTTGGGCTTGCCGCCGTCCATGACCGCAACGCAGCTGTTTGTCGTGCCCAAGTCGATACCAATAACTTTAGCCATAAAAACTTACCCCGAAATACTAAATTGAACTTAAGTTTGCCCTTTCACGTACCGGCCCTATCAGGCACCGGCATTGTTCGTGAAACGACGTTGTAGCGGCGATATAGGTGCCAATTTGCTTGGCACAAGGCTTGGACAACCCTAGATTGGGGAAAAATGACGCACCGCCCCGCTTTTGAACAGTTTTTAGCAGGACAGATTTGAGGTATAAATGAACCGACGGATATTCACGCTTTCAATTGCAGCAACCGCATTTTTTCTGGCTTCATGCGGCCCGACGCCGCAGTTGAAGGTCAAGGATGCTGTGCTAACCTTGTCGCCGGTCGACAGCAATCCGTCGTCCTATCATTTCACCGTTTACGGCGGACCAGCCGATGTTCACCTGCTTCGTGTAAGTTCACCGTCCGTCATCCGCACCGAAATGCACGATGTCGGCGTAGATCCGAAAACCGGCGCCGTCAGCATGTCGCCGATGAACCGTGTCCTCATTCCGGCAGGCAAGAAAGTCGGATTCAAAAAGGGCGGCAAACATGTGATGGTATGGGGCGTAAACCTCATCCCGCGTCGCCTTGGCGAAATCGAGACCGAATTCCTGTTTTCGAACGATGTACGCATCTTGGTGCGCGCGCGGGTTCAGGAGGCCGATGGCAGCGACCCGGACGAAAAGAAGGAAATCGACGGGACCAAATAAATGTTCGGACCGCACAAATCCGGAAGGCCGCTGACCGTCCGCGAGTGCGCGCTGGCGGAATCGGTATTTGGCAACGCACTCGATTATCACGGCATCCGGGTACATAATCGCAAATGGTGGTGGCTTCAGCCGCGCCACGTGACGATGGCGCCCGATGGCCATTTGTGGTTTCATCCGAAAAATAGCCTGTTTTGCGACGATTTTTGCGACCGGGAACTAGAGCAGCAAGGCCTATTTATTCATGAACTTGTGCATGTGTGGCAACATCAGCAGGGCATTTTCCTGCCACTTAAGCGTCACCCTTTTTGCCGATATGATTACAGCCTGAAACCGGGGTCGAAGCTACGCCAATATGGCATTGAGCAGCAGGCCGAAATCGTGAAGCATGTGTTTCTGTTACGGCATGGCGCAAAAGTGCCAGGTGCGCCGCCGCTTGCACAATATGACGGGATATTGCCTTTCTGACGTAACGTAATCCACAACTTATTGCCTGCAGATGTTGCGCAAACCGGTTTCACTTGATACCAAATAAGCAGAGGCGGCCCAACCCGCGCCTCGCACATGAGCAATCCCATGAAACTTGAAGATTTTGGCCTGTCCGCAGAGCGCGGCTATCTCTCATCCTATGAAATCGACGATGTCACGTTACCCGAAGGCTTTGATGAAGTGCTCGATGCGGCTGCCCAACTATCGGCACTGATGACGTCGGGCCGCGCGCGCCATTTCCTGCGTCAGGTCGCCTATCCCGATATGGCCGCATTCCTGGCGCACGCAGACAACGCGCAAATCCGCACCGCGATGGTGCATTATTCTTTCCTCGTGCAAGCCTATGTCTGGGGTGAGAGCGAAGCGCCAACCGTGCTGCCCGCCAATCTTGCGATTCCAATGGTGGCACTGGCCGACCAATTGGGGTTGGCACCTTTGCTGCCGTATTCGGGCTATGTGCTCGACAACTGGTACCGGCTCGACAAGTCGGGCGGCATCACGCTCGACAACATCGCGATGTACCAGAATTTCTTCGGTGGGCAGGACGAGAACTGGTTCGTACTCGTCCATGTCGCAATCGAAGCGACAGCAGGCCGCGCATTGCAATTGGCGACCGAATTGCTGGTGGCTAGCGATAACAACGATGCTGCCGATGTCGAGCGGTTGCTGATTGAAATGAACAAAGTCTGGGACGCGATGAACATGCATTTCGACAGTATGCCCGAACGCTGTGACCCGTATATCTACTACCAGCGCGTACGCCCCTATATACACGGCTGGAAAAACAACTCGGCGATGCCTGATGGTCTAATTTACGAGGGCGTCGAGCGATTTGGGGGCAAGCCGCAGGCCTATCGCGGACAGACGGGATCGCAAAGCTCAATCGTGCCAGCGATGGATGCGCTGTTTCAGGTGGTGCATCAAAGCGACCCGCTGCGTGAGTTTCTGGACGAGCTCCACGCCTACCGCCCGCCAACGCATCGCGCATTCATCGATGCGTTACGCGAAAAGAGCGGACTGCGTGATTTTGCGAAAACGCAAAACCAGAGCCTCAAGGACGCCTTTAACGCTTGCGTAGAACAAGTCGCCCGCTTCCGTAGCCGCCATCTCGAATATGCAGCGAGCTATATCAACAAGCAGGCGTCATCCGGTGCCGGTAACGACACCGATGTCGGCACCGGCGGCACACCGTTCATGAAATATCTCAAGAAACACCGCGACGAGAATAGAGCACAGACGATCTAATCGTCAGACCGGCTTGGGCAACAACCCGAGCCGGTCCCGCCAAAGCCACCGCGTCAGCACCAACGCGGCAACAATGCCAAGACCGACGGCCAATCCGGTCCAAATGCCTACGCCATCCCAGCCGCGATAAAAAGCGAGCCAGCAACCAAAGCCGATACCAATCACCCAGTAACCGAGCGCCGCAAACAGCATCGGCCAGGTTGTGTCCTGCAACCCACGCAGCATGCCAGTACCGACGACCTGCGCGCCGTCGACAATCTGGAACACAGCCGCCACCAGCAGGAACGAGACCGCCAGCTGCTGCACCTCCGCATTGCCCACATTCTCCGGTTCAAGAAATATGCCTGCCAATGGACCTGGTATTGCCCAGATAACCAACGCCATCGCGGTCATGAACCCGACGCCGAGAATATAGGCCGTCCAGCCAGCACGCCGGATTGCCTCGGCATCGCGCCGACCATAGCCCAGCCCGACGCGCACCGTGGCCGCCTGCCCAATGCCCATCGGCACCATGAAGGTCATCGATGCAATCTGGATCGCGATGGCGTGCGCGGCAACCGAGGAGGTATTGATATAGCCCATGAGGAAAACGGCAGCGGCGAATACCATTGCCTCGAATCCCATGTGAAGGCCGATCGGCAGGCCAAGCTTCCAGATTGTCGCAAAACGCTGCCAGTCCGCGCGCCACCAGCGGCCGAACAGATGGTAGCGCCGGAAGCGCGGGTGGAATGACACAATCGCTGCGAGAAACAGGAACTGGAAGAGGCCAGTGATCGAACTACCGACACCTGCGCCGACAAGCCCCCATTTGGGCAAACCGAAGTGACCGAAGATCAGTCCGTAATTGACCAGCGCGTTGACAATGACGGCTGCAAAACCTGCGATCATCGTCCATCTCGGCAGCTCCAGCGCAGCCATGAAATTGCGGATCGCGACCACGCCTAGCGCCGGCCATATCTGCCACATCAGCGCGCGGATGAAGAGGCCCGCCTCCGCGGCCAAACGCGACGGCTGGCCTGCCCACGCAAGCAGGTCGCCCATCTGCCAGAGTATCATCCAGATGGGCACGCATATAGCGGTTGCCGCCCAAAGCGATTGCCGGAATGTCCGCCGCACATCGCGCACCGAATGCGCCTTGCGGCCCAGTTCCGCCGCCATCAACGGCGATGCGGCAACGACGATGCCGATGCCAATCAGCAGCATTGCGATAACAATGCCCGATCCCAACGCCGAAGCCGCGAGCGCATCCGGGCCCAGCCTCGCAAGCAGAAACACATCGGTCGCGTTGATCAGCACCATCGTGATGTTGGTCAGGATCAACGGCCAGGCAAGCGCCATCGTCGCACGAAACTCGTCGCACCAGGGGGACTGACGGTCCATCGGGATTGCCGCTGTGGTCATGGGAGGGGGTGGATAGCGGAGTGTCGGGCTAATCACCACCCCCACACTGTGGCATGCCAATATATAGTTTCAGAAAGTTTGGTTTAACGGAAGCTTCAGGAAATTTGGCTATCAAACTCGGATGAATATCCAAACTGGCTTTGTGACTTCACCCACCGCGCTCAGCCCGATCAACCAGGCACACATTTGGCGGAGCCAGATGCTCGACGCGTTCGCGAGCTTGGAAGCAAACGTAGTGAAGCTGCTGGCAAAAAGCGATAAAAGCCTCGTTTCGGAAACCGCTCCACTCGGCCAAAGGATCGAAGCGCTCAAAAAGCTTACCTTAAATCCAGCGCCTACAAAAAACTGTTCGGCCAAACTATCGAAAATATGCTTGGAACTTAGCCCGTATCTCGGCCTTCGGTCCGACGTCGTCCATGCGAAACTGATAGTGTGCCAATTGGATGGGGTAATCCACGCAAAGTTCTGCAATACTTTGAATGAAGAAAAGCCTTATTCGGAAGTAAGATTTCTAAGCTTCAACGACTTTGATGCAATCTGCAAGGATGTTAGACGTCTCTCAAACCAGCTTCAATCAATCCTTAATCCGCCGCCTTCGCCACTCCAACCAAAGCAGGCCGCAACAGCCGGTCCTTGATCATATAGCCAGCCTGCATCTCGGCAATGATTGTGCCGGGTTCAGCATCTGCACTTGGAATTTCGACCATCGCCTGATGCTGGTTCGGATCGAGCGGCATTCCCATCGAGGCAATCCGCGTGATGCCATTCTTGGCGAACACGCTTTCCAACTCGCGGCCAGTGGCTTCGAGACCGGTTACCAAAGGCTTCATCGCCTCACTCTCGCGCATCTCGGCGGGGATTGCGTCGAGCGCGCGGGTCAGATTGTCGGACACCGACAGCACATCGCGGGCAAAGCCGGTCGCGGCATAGGCCTTGGCGTCCTGCGCCTCTTTTTCCATGCGACGGCGGACGTTTTGTGTTTCGGCCTGCGCATATAAAACGTCCTGTTTGGCAGCGGCCACCGCCTCTTCGAGTTCGGCAATTCTTGTATCGGCTGCATCGGCAGCGTCAGGCGCATCATCCTTCAGATGCTGCGGCACGCCTTCGAGTTCCTGTTCCACCGCGATGTCGGCGGCTTCGTTTTTCTTGTCAGTCATAGCCCTGTTAACCCATATGTTCAGCAGCGGGTTCCGCCGCGTCTTGCCAAGCGCATATAGAAAGCAATTTTATTTCATCAAGCGGCGCGTCATTTAATTAGGCGGCTGAGCGTTTGCGCGGTAAAATCGACCATCGGCACAATGCGGGCATAATTGAGCCTTGTCGGGCCGATCACACCAACCACGCCCACGACTTTGCCGCCCGCTTCGCGATAAGGTGCAGCGATCACCGACGACCCCGATAGCGAAAACAGATTATTTTCCGATCCGATGAAAATCCGCGTCGATTGTGCGTCCCGTGCGCTATCGACCAGTCGGGCGATTTCTTCCTTGCTCTCCAGCTCGTCGAGCAATTGCCGCACGCGATCGAGGTCGGCAGCAGCAGCCTCGTCAATCAGGTTAGATTGCCCGCGCACGATCAGCACTGGCCGGTCGTTGGCATCAAGCGACCATATCGCAAGGCCATCGCGCACCAGTTTTTCGCTGGCATTATCAAGCTCTGCCTTCTCGGCGCGAATTTCACTGTCGAGGCGCAACAAGGCTTCGGAAAGCGTCAGGCCAGCCAAGCGCGCCGAGATATAGTTCGATGCCTCGACCAGTGCCCCGTCGCTGACCGACGGTTCAATGCCGACCACGCGATTTTCAACGCTGTTGTCCGTGCCCACCATGATTGCCAGGACCTGAGTTCCCGACAGCCGCGCGAAGCTGAACGATTTCATCACCGCATCACGCTTCGGCACGAGCACAATGCCTGCGCATGCCGACAGTCCTGACAGAACGGACGTCGCGGCAGCCAAGGCCTCCTCGATTGGCCCGTCGCCCTTGATCTGCGATTCAATAGCGCGCCGCTCTGCCTCGGAAGGTTCCGCCGCCTGCATCATGCCGTCGACGAACAGCCTGAGCCCGCTCTCGGTTGGCATCCGCCCCGCGCTCGTATGCGGCGCGGCGAGCAGGCCTGCTTCTTCCAGATCCTGCATGACATTGCGGATGGAGGCGGGAGAGAGGTTCAAACCGGGAAATTTCGAAATCGTCCGCGATCCAACAGGCGCACCGCTGTCGAGATAGCTTTCGACCACCATCCGGAAAATATTACGGGTGCGATCGTTGAGTTCGTTGATCGGGGTGTGGCTCACGACGACAGATGTAGCGCAGCAGGCTTGCAAAGCAAGCGGGGGCGGCTATGGCGGCCATCAACCCGTTATCAGGAGACTATCATGCGTCCATCCGGCCGTGCGCCAGACGAAATGCGCGCCATTTCGATTGAAACCCACTTCACCAAACATGCCGAAGGAAGCTGCCTCATTGGCTTCGGCGACACCCGCGTGCTGGTCACCGCCAGCGTCGAAGACCGCCTGCCGCCATGGCTACGCGGCAAGGGCGAAGGCTGGGTAACTGCAGAATATTCGATGCTGCCAAGGGCTACCCATACTCGCGGACAGCGTGAAGCGGCAAAGGGTAAGCAGTCAGGACGTACTCAGGAAATTCAACGCCTTATCGGGCGTTCTTTGCGTGCGGTTGTGGATATGAAAAAGCTCGGCGAGCATCAGATCACGCTCGATTGCGACGTGTTGCAGGCCGATGGCGGCACAAGGACCGCAGCGATTTCGGGTGCATGGGTCGCATTGCGGCTTGCCGTCGATGGCCTTATGGCATCGGGGGCGGTCAAGGAAGACCCGATTAGCGGCCGTGTTGCAGCAGTTTCCTGCGGCATTTACAATGCCACCCCTGTGCTGGATCTCGATTATATCGAAGATTCAAGTGCCGATGCTGATGCCAATTTCGTACTGCTCGAAGGCGGCAAAATTGCCGAAGTTCAGGCAACCGCCGAAGGCGCGACCTATGACGAGGAGGCACTTCTTCGGTTGCTTCGCTTGGCACGCATGGGCACCGACCGGATTTTCGCGGTTCAGGCCGACGCGGTGAAGTAAGTCGATGAACCACCGTAAGCTCCTTCCCGGCAAACTGGTTATCGCCAGCCATAATGCGGGCAAGGTCAAAGAAATAAGGGCATTGCTTGCCACTTATGGCGTTGAGCCAGTATCTGCGGGCGAACTTGGTCTACCCGAGCCTGACGAGACCGGCACCACGTTTGCCGAAAATGCCCTTCTAAAGGCGCATGCTTCGGCGCAAGGGTCGGAACTTCCCGCCTTGGCCGACGATAGCGGACTGTGCGTTGCGGCACTGGCGGGCGTACCCGGCGTGTACACCGCCAACTGGGCCGAAAAGCAAAAGTTTGAAGGTGGCCCCGGCCGCGACTGGTATATGGCGATGGGCAAGATCGAGGGAAAACTCGCGGAGCTCGGCCCCGATGCCGACCGCAGCGCCTATTTCACCTGTACCCTCGCGCTCGTATGGCCCGACGGGCATGAAGAGCTTTTCGAAGGCCGGGTGCAAGGCAGCCTGACTTGGCCACCACGCGGCAAGCTAGGGTTCGGCTATGACCCGGTGTTTGTGCCCGCTCGCCGGACACAGACCTTTGCCGAACTCGATCCTGCCGAAAAGCATGCGATGAGCCATCGGGCGGACGCTTTCAAAAAGCTTGTAGAAGCGGTGTTTTGAGCGAGCCGCTCGCCCTCTATATCCACTGGCCCTTTTGCGTTTCCAAATGCCCCTATTGCGACTTTAACAGCCATGTTCGCGAGAGCGTCGAACAAGACATTTGGCTAGCGGCACTGCTGGCCGACATGGCGTACGAAGCGGCGCTTACCAAAGGTCGCCCGCTGACTTCGATATTCTTCGGCGGTGGCACCCCGTCTTTGATGCCACCCGCGACCGTTGCCGCGCTGATCAAATCGGCAGAGCAACACTGGGGTTTCACTGACAATATCGAAATCACGCTGGAAGCCAATCCGTCTTCGGTCGAGGCTGCGCGTTTTGCAGATCTGGCAGTCGCCGGCGTGAACCGCGTGTCGCTTGGCTTGCAATCGCTCGACGATACTGCGCTATCCTTTCTGGGCCGTGCGCATTCGGTTGCCGAAAGCCTCGACGCGCTGGCCATCGCGCAGCGTCATTTCGGCAGGGTCAATATCGACCTGATCTACGCCCGCCCAAACCAGACGGCAGCGCAATGGCAAGCAGAACTGGAGCGTGCGCTATCGTTCGGAACCGATCATATGTCGCTTTACCAGCTCACCATTGAGCCCGGCACGCGCTTTGAGACCATGGTCCGGACTGGCCAGTTTTTGCCCGCCGATAACGATGAAGCCGCGACATTGTATGAACTCACGCAAGAACTGACCAATGCGGCGGGCATTGCTGCCTATGAAATCAGCAACCATGCAAGACCCGGATCGGAAAGTCGTCATAATTTGAGCTATTGGCGCTACGATGACTATATCGGCATCGGTCCCGGCGCACATGGACGGCGGCTCAATTGTGCGACGCAACGTCATAAAAAACCAGAAAATTTTATTTCAGCAATCGAGCGCAATGCATATGGCTTGGCCAGCGAAGACGCGCTTGATCCGGTCACCCGCGCGACCGAAGCATTGCTCATGGGGTTGCGGCTGGCCGAAGGTATTAATCTACTAAGAATCTCCCAAAAAACCGGGATCGCATCCGATTCGTTGCTGGATATGGTCGCCGTCGACCGCATCGCTGCACTCGGCCTCATCGGCCGCAAAGGTGACCAGGTCACAGTTACGGCCCGAGGCATGCCTTTGCTCGACGCCATATTGCCCGAAATAGTAAAAGTTGAGGCCGACGCCGCCGCCTGATAGCATTGCCGACATGCCCTCCTTGCTGACCGACTATGCCGCATTTTTGGCCGACAATCGACGGATGTCGCCGCACAGCGTGCGCGCTTATCAGGCGACAGCAGAGCGGTTGAGCGGGTTTCTGGAACACCATTGGGGCGGCTTGGTCGATCGCGCTGCCCTAGTTAGAATCAGCGCGGCTGATTTGCGGTCCTTCCTTGCCGACCGGCGCGGAGACGGTCTTACTAATCGTTCGACCGCGCGCGAACTTTCCGCCGTCCGCCATTTTCTCCGCTTCGCACTCGGCGATAGTGCGAGCCTGCCTGTCCTCAAAGGTCCGCGCGTTCAACGCAGCCTGCCGCGACCGGTCAACCCCGACGACGTGATGGCGCTGGCAGATGACGTGTCGCAATCTGCTTCTGATAGCTGGGTCGGTGCGCGTGACTGGGCTCTGTTGTTGCTGCTTTACGGCAGCGGGTTGCGTGTGAGCGAGGCGACTGGCCTGTCGGGTGATGTCTTGCCATTGGGTTCGACGCTGCGCGTAACAGGCAAGCGCAACAAAACACGGATTGTCCCAATTCTCGAACAGGTTAAATCTGCAATTGAGGATTATATCTCGCTTTGCCCCTACCCGATGTCGCGCGAATCTCCGCTCTTTCGCGGCGCGCGCGGCGGGCCGCTGTCTCCGGCACTCGTCCGCCGTGCGGTACAAAGCGCACGCGGGAGGCTTGGATTGTCGGAGCGTACGACACCGCATGCATTACGCCACAGCTTTGCGACGCATCTGCTCGCGGGTGGTGCCGACCTTCGGAGTTTGCAGGAATTGCTCGGCCATGCCAGCCTGTCGTCGACGCAGGTCTATACGGCGGTAGACACAGCGATGTTGCTTGATGAATATCTCAACGCGCATCCCCGTGCTTAATCGGCGGGCTTCCATCTGAATAGCCGCCAGACATAGCCGACGACGATCAGGCCGACGATGATTGTCGATAGTGGGCCTAAAATCTTTTCAATCTCGTCGAATTGCGATCCAAGCGCATAGCCCGCGCCAGCGAGCGCTGCGCTCCATCCAGCAGTACCTATGGTCGAAAACACCAGAAATCGGCGATGCGACATACCGAACACACCGGCTGGAATGGAGATCAACGACCGAAGCGTCGGCAGCATGCGCGCAACCAGTACAATGATCGATCCATGTTTTTTGAACAATAACTGCCCGCGCTCGATTTCCTGCCAGCTTAAGGTGAGCCACCGGCCATATCGGTCGGCAAATCGGTGCAGCCTATCGGACCCGAATTTGATAGCGAGCCAGAACCAAAGATAATTGCCCAGCATCGCGCCCACTGTGCCGCTGGCCACAACGCCGCCAAAGGTCATATTGCCGCGCGCGGCAGAGACCCCTGCGACGGTCATAATGACTTCCGAAGGCACCGGTGGGAACACAGTTTCGAGAAACATCAGCAAGCCAACGCCCCAATAGCCCGCGCTATCGACCAGCCGGATTATCCAATCATCCATATCGTTATTTCGCGAGGCGCACTTCGATTGCGTCCCAGATTTTACCCGGCGTGTCGGTACCGTTAAACCGGTCGATGGCGATAATGCCGGTGGGCGAGGTAACATTAATTTCGGTTAGCCATTGGCCACCGATAACGTCTATGCCAACAAAAATCAGGCCGAGTTCTTTCAAACGCGGCCCCATAGCGGCGCAGATTTCCAGTTCACGCGGGGTCAGTTCGGTCGCTTCTGCACTGCCACCCACGGCTAGGTTTGAGCGGAACTCGCCTTCGCCCGGACGCCGGTTGATGGCTCCGGTCACTTCGCCATCGATTAGCACAATACGCTTGTCACCCTTCGCCACATCGGGAAGGAACGGCTGCACCATATGCGGTTCGGGCCAAGTGGTGTTGAACACCTCCATCAGCGCGCCGAGATTGTCGCCTTCGGCTGGCACACGGAAGATCGCTTTGCCGCCATTGCCGTGGAGTGGTTTGATAACGACCGCGCCATGGGCGCGCTGGAAATCGCGGATTTCGTCTGCCGAACGCGTAATCAACGTCGGCGGCATATATTGGCGGTAATCGAGCACCATCACTTTTTCGGGCGCGTTGCGCACACTTGCCGGATTGTTGACGACCAAAGTTTCGCGCTCAATCCGCTCGAGCAGATGCGTCGCGGTGATATAGCCGACGTGGAAAGGCGGGTCCTGCCGCATCAGCACGACGTCGATGTCCGATCCGAGGTCGATACGCTTGGGTTCGCCAAAGCGGTAATGCGCGCCTTCAACCCGTTGCAGATCATGCACCGGATGCGCCCATGCGGTCAGGCGGTCATTGGCGTCGAGCGTCAGCGTACCGACATCATAATGCCAGACATCATAGCCCCGCATCTGGGCTGCCAGCATCAGCGCAAAGCTTGAATCGCCTGCAATGTTGATGCCGTCTATCGGGTCCATCTGGACTGCGACCTTGATTGCCATGAATTATCCTATCCGTGCCAGACATTGCGCAAATGGTGCGGCCAGCGCCAAGGTGCAACCAATATCACATCGATCTGCATATTTTCGGTGTGTTTGCCATATTTGGGCAGCAAGATTTCGGCAGCGGCGGCCACCCGGCGTAGGCTGTTTGGATTTATCGCCAACTCGAGATCGATGCGCTTAGTTCGCGACTTCACTTCGACAAACGCCACAGTCTTGCCACGCCGCGCGATCAGATCGATTTCACCACGCGGTGTTTTGATCCGCTCACCAACGATTTGCCAGCCTTGTAGCCGCAGGAACCAAGCCGCAATCGCCTCACCTCGCCGTCCGTGCTTTTCGGCCTCGGATCGGCTCATGACGATTTCAGCTCGGTCGCCCGAGCGTAAACGTCGCTACGTTCCAGCCCAAAACGTTTGGCAATGGCACCCGCCGCTTTCGCTGCGGGCATAGTCTCCAACGCTTCACGCAACGCCGCGTCGACATCGCCCGCTTCCACCGCAACTTCGTCGGAGGGCGGCCCTACAATCAATACGATCTCACCTTTGGGCTCATGTTCTGTATAGCGGGCCGCCAACTCAGCCGCTCTTCCCGTTACGACTTCCTCGAATTTTTTGGTCAATTCTCTCGCAACTGCAACTTCGCGTGTCCCATAAACATCCGCAATCGCAGCCAAAGTCGCGGCCAATCTTGGCCCACTCTCATAAAATACCAGAGTCGCCTTGACGGCACCCAATTCCGCAAGTGCATCCGCCCGCGCCTTGGCCTTGCTCGGCAAAAACCCCGCAAACAAAAAACGGTCGGTCGGCAACCCGCAAATCGACAGCGCCGCAATCGCCGCGCTTGGCCCCGGCGCAGCAAATACCTCAACCCCTGCTTCACGTGCCGAACGGACCAATTTATACCCTGGATCGGAAATCAGCGGCGTCCCCGCATCTGATACCAGAGCGACCACACCATCACGCGCGGCCGTAACCAAACTCAGCCTGTCCGCCTCGCTACTATGGTCGTTATAACGCCGCATTTTCTTTTTGAGACCAAGGTGATGCAACAATTTACCTGTTACGCGACTGTCTTCAACCGCCACGATATCTGCAGCTTCCAAGATCGCGATAGCGCGCTGTGACATATCTGCAAGGTTGCCGATGGGGGTCGCGACCACGTATAAGCCCGAGTCGAACGACATCAAAAATATACGGCTTTCGCTAAGGGACCAATCATGAGCGCAACCATATCCGCAACCGGCGTGAAGCCGCAAGCTATTGCTGGGTCCTTAAAAAAACTGCTTGCAGTTGCGATGGTGGTGCTGCTCGCCGCCTGTCAGGCAATCCCGCGCGGTGGCGATGGCCCACCCGCGGTGGTCAGTCCCGACCCACTCGACGGCATGCATCGTGTCGCGCTGTTGCTGCCAATGACCGGCCCCGATGGCGATGTCGGCCAAAGCCTTGCCAACGCCACCGCACTCGCGCTTTCGGACACCAAGGCCACCAATATCCAGCTTTCGACTTATGACACTACGCTGGGCGTGACCGCTGCGACCAATCGGGCAGTGGAGGACGGCAACAAGCTAATCCTTGGGCCGTTGCGCGGCGACCAGGTGCTTGAGGTTGCCAATATCGCGCGCCCAAAAAATATTCCGATACTCAGCTTCTCCAACGATACCGGCGTCGCCGGCCGCAATGTCTTTCTCCTCGGGCACCTGCCCAACCAGTCGATCGACCGCTCGGTGCGCTATGCCAAGGTGCAAGGTTTCACGCGCTTTGGTGCGATTGTGCCGAAGAATGTCTACGGCCAGCGCGCCACCGCCAGCCTGACTCAATCGGCCCGGGCGGCCGGCGTGACGTTGGTTGGGGTCGCGGAAACCGACAGCAGCGCCGCCTCGGTCGATGCCGCCACAAAGAAACTCGCCGCCATGGGTGCCATGGACGCGGTGCTGGTCGCAGACAGCGGACGTGCCGCGCTCGGCATTGTCCCGGCGCTGCGCCGTAACGGCTTGCGCAATGCCAAGGTCATCGGCACCGATTTGTGGAATATCGACGGTTCACTCGCCAGCAATGGTATGATGTACGGCGCATGGTTCGCCAGCGTTTCCGACAATCTTTACAACCAATATGCGGCCAAATACCGCGCCCGTTTCGGCCGTGCCCCGCTGCGCCTGTCCAGCCTAGGTTATGACTCCATCCTGCTCGTCGCGCGCATTGCACGCGCGGGCTGGCGTCCCGGCACCGCGTTTCCGGTATCGCAATTGACCGACCCGCAAGGCTTTATCGGCGTTGATGGCGCGTTCCGCTTTATGAGCAACGGGCTTACCGAGCGGATGTTAGAGGTGCAGGAAATTCAGGCCGGCAAGTTTGTGACGATAGACGCTGCGCCGACTCAATTTGCCAAATAGATCAGCGAAATGGGTGTAGCGACGGTCACGCAGATATTCCCCGTCCCGGTGCAGGTGCTATGGGAATTGATTGGGAATTTTGGCGACACCGGAAAATGGTCGGGCCGCCCGCCTGAGGCATGTGTCTGCGACGGTGAAGGGGTTGGCGCGTTGCGGACGCTGACGTTAGCGGATGGCCGTGTCATCGTTGACCGGCTGGAGGCGCAGGGCGAATATTATTACAGCTATTCGATCGTAACCTCACCGCTTCCCGTTCGGTCATATCGTGCAACGATGTCGGTCGCTCCGCTGACGGACGATCACAGCATATTGACATGGTCGGGCAATATCGATCCCGAAGGGCTATCCGATGATCAGGCGATAGCCTTGTTCGAAGATATTTACCGGATGGGGATCGGGTTGATAAACCGCAGCATCACCGCCGAAACTACCGGCTAACGCCGCGCCCGGTCAGTGATTGCAATGCTCGCCATGCACATGGCCGCCGCCCATCTTGCGGTTCTTTTCGATCTTCTTTAGCACCATCTGACGCTTTAGCCGCGACAGGTGGTCGATAAAAAGAATGCCTTCGAGATGATCCATCTCGTGCTGCAAACAGGTCGCCATCATGCCGGTCATCGATTCTTCGTGGGTCTTGCCGTCCATATCCTGCCACCGGGCGCGGATTGCGGCCGGGCGCTCGACGTCTGCATACTGATCGGGAACCGACAGGCAGCCTTCACTATAGATGGAATGGTCTTCGGACGGGTCAAGGATTTCCGGATTGACGAAAACACGCGGGTTGCGGACGACTTCGCCGTCCTCGCTGTCTTCCTGAAGGTCGATTACCAACAATCGCTTCGGCACACCGACCTGGATTGCTGCCAACCCGATGCCGGGCGCCGCGTACATTGTCTCGAACATGTCATCGACAAGCTTTTTCAGGCCAGCGTCAAACGCCTCGACTGGTGTCGATATGATTTTCAGCCGCGGATCGGGCACTTCAAGAATAGGGAGTAAAGCCATGTCGCGCAGATAGGGATGGTTTGCAGCGAAATCAACCGACAGGACGCCGCGCACGCAATGCTTGCGCCAAAGTGCCATCGTCTAAATAGTCGAGTTCGCCGCCAACCGGCACGCCGTGGGCCAATTGCGTCAGCCGAATCGGATAATTCTCGAGCCGCTCAGCCAGATAATGCGCCGTTGTCTGGCCATCCAGCGTGGCGTTCATCGCCAGCACAACCTCGTCGATACCGCCTGCCGCCACGCGAGTAATCAGGCCGTCAATATGCAAGTCTTCGGGCCGGACGCCGTCGAGCGCCGACAATCGCCCACCCAAGACATGATATTTCCCCGGAAACAAGCGCGAACGATCAAGCGCCCACAGGTCGGATACATCCTCGACCACGCAAATTGCGCGTGTGTCTCGGCGCGGATCAACGCAGATACCGCAGGGGTTGCCGGTGTCGATATTGCCGCAGATTTCGCATACCACCAGCCGCTGTTCGACATGTTCAAGCGCGCGCAGCAGCGGCTGCAACACTGTCTCACGCTTTTTCATCAGATGTAGCACCACCCGCCGCGCCGAGCGGGGGCCAAGGCCCGGCAGTTTCGATAGTGCTGCTGCCAATGCGTCTATTTCTTGCGATGCCATGTTTGCGGTCTTAGGGGGCTTTCAAACAAAGGAAAAGTCACGATGCGCCTTGCCTTCATGGGAACGCCGGAATTTGCGGTGCCGACGCTTGATG